>NZ_JBSFER010000025.1:100416-158027 GCF_053594535.1 Streptomyces sp. NPDC001889 | reverse complement strand
AGCTAAGCCTTTCAGCGCCGATGGTACTGCAGGGGGGACCCTGTGGGAGAGTAGGACGCCGCCGAACAATTTTTAGCCTCAGTCCCCTGGATCTTTATGGTCCGGGGGGCTGAGGCATTTCTGCGTTCAGGACCTTTTTCCGGAAGCTGTGCTGATCCGTCTCGGGTGCCGGCTCCAGCGGGGCGCGGGCGTTGGCCATGGCGGCCGGTCCCAGCGGACCGTACGAGCGGGTGGTGAGCCGTACGACGTGGCAGGTCGCTCTGTGCGTGGAGTGGGCCGGGAGGTGGTGGGCCGTCATCACAGGGCGGTGAGCGGGCCTAGGGCGAACCGTCCGGTGAGTCCACCGGGGTGGTGACGAGGGGGGGTGTGCCGGGGATGATTCCCGGCCCACCGCCAGGAGCGGCTGTACGCGCTCTGGAGGAGGCTCGGGGCGCTCTCGGGTGCCCGGGGCCGGGGCAGCTTGTGCCGGGCTGTCTCACGGGTGCGGGCTGCGGGGGTGCGCGGCGTGCCGACCAGGGCGTCATCGCCTGTGCTGATCAGCGATCGGGCCGTCGCACCCCCGTGGTGAACCCGGAGTCAGTTCCCGGGCCCGCTGCCGGGGTCGCCGGTGTAGCCGGGGATGCCGGCAGCGCGGGCGAGTTCGAGGTCGAGTGCCTCGCGGCGGATGCGCTGGTCGATGTAGAGGAGGACGCTCACACCCGCGGAGACCGGGTAGGTGAGGGAGGCGGCGATCACCGAGCCGATGGATGTGGTGATCAGGAAGGGCCAGCCGAAGTCGGGCGTACGGCCGGAGAGGAGATCGCCGAAGCCGCTGCCGTCCACGATGAAGCCGATCACCGTGAACGGAACCGCGATGATCATCGAGACGAGCAGGGTGATCACCAGGGTCAGCAGGAAGATGCCGAAAACCCGCCACCAGGTGCCCTGGACGAGCTTGGCCGAGCGGCGCAGGGACGCGATGATCCCCTGGCGCTCCAGCATCAGAGCGGGCGAGGCCAGCGAGAACCGGATCATGAGCCAGAGGACGAGCGGAATGGCCGCCAGTGTCCCCAGGGCGAGCAGTGTCTCCCCGGCCGTGCCGCCCAGGACCAGGCCGGGCAGCATGGCCGCTCCTCCGATCGCCACGACCATCAGCGGGAGCAGCAGGGTGAGGCTGAAGAGCTGGAGCAGCCGGGGGCGGGCCTCGCGCCATGCCCCGGCGAGGGTCACCGGCTGTCCCAGCACGGAGCGGCTGACCACGACGGTGAGCAGCGCCGTGATGAAGAGCGTGGCGATCAGGGTGATGAGCATCGTCGGGATCAGCTCGACGAGGCCGGCCTGCGTCGCGTCCACGGTCTGCCGCATGTACTCCGCGGAGCCGGGGTCGGCGTCGACCGCCACCGGGTCGGGCAGCAGATGGCGTTCGGCCAGCACGCTGGCGATCTGGGCGATCACCGAGACGGTGACCGTGATGCCGAGCACGGTGCGCCAGTGGGCGCGCAGGGTGGACACGGCGCCGTCGAGTATCTCCCCGACGCCGAGCGGGCGCAGCGGGATGACACCGGGTCTGGCGGCGGGCGGCTGACCCCAGTTGCCCTGCGGCGGGCCGCCGCCCCAGCCGTGCGGCGGCGGCGGTGGCTGCGGTGGTCCGTACTGGCCCGGGCCGGAGGGCGCGGACCACTGGCTCGGGGGCGGCTGGTTGCTGGACCACTTCGAGGCGGTGCCGGTCCCGTCGGAGGGCTCGGCGGGACGGGGCACGTCCGCGTTCCGGCCGTCGGAGTGAGCGGACCCGGGCGAGGCCCAGCCCGGAGTGTCGTTCACAGTCGTCCACCTCATGAATCGGTTGTGAGGTCGGTTCGGAGAACCGACATGTGCACAGGGGCCGTCCGTGTGTCAGTTCGGCAGGCTGGCAGCCATCGTGCCACGCGGGGCCGGTCGGCGGGTGGGGCCGGTATCTCCTTCGTGCCTTCAATGTCGGTGGCTCACCAGGCAGACTGGGCCAATGGCTGATCAGTACGCGCACAACACGGCCCGCGACGAGCCGCCCACGATGCCGGTGCTGCGCTGGGAGGAGCCTCCCGACGGGCCGGTCCTGGTGCTTCTCGACCAGACCAGGCTCCCCGCCGAGGAGACCGAACTGGTCTGCACGGACGTTCCCGCGCTGGTGCGGGCGATCCGGACGCTCGCCGTGCGCGGCGCGCCGCTGCTGGGCATCGCGGGCGCCTACGGGGTGGCTCTCGCGGCGGCACGGGGCTATGACGTGGAGGAGGCCGCGGTACAGCTGGCGGGTTCGCGGCCCACCGCGGTGAACCTGGGGTACGGGGTGCGGCTGGCGGCGGAGGCGTACCGGGCCGCGGCGGGGCAGGGGCCCGAGCGGGCCGCCCGGGCGGCGCTCGCGGCGGCGGTGGAGCTGCACCGGCAGGACGCGGTGGCCAGCTCCCGGATGGCCGGCCACGGGCTCGCGCTCCTCGACGAGCTGCTGCCCGGCGGCGGTCACCGCATCCTCACCCACTGCAACACCGGGGCGCTGGTGTCGGGCGGGGAGGGCACGGCGTTCGCGGTGGCGCTGAGCGCCCACCGCGCCGGGCGGCTGCGGAGGCTCTGGGTGGACGAGACCCGTCCGCTGCTCCAGGGCGCGCGGCTGACGGCTTTCGAGGCGGCGCGCAACGGTCTCCCGTACACCCTGCTCACCGACAACGCGGCGGGCTCGCTGTTCGCGGCGGGGAAGGTCGACGCGGTGCTCATCGGCGCGGACCGGATCGCGGCCGACGGTTCCGTCGCGAACAAGGTGGGGAGCTATCCGCTGGCGGTGCTGGCGAAGTACCACCATGTGCCGTTCATCGTGGTCGCGCCCACGACGACGATCGACGGGGACACCCCCGACGGCGCGTCGATCCAGGTCGAGCAGCGGCCGGCCCACGAGGTGACGGAGCTGCCCGCGCCCCAGCGGCCGGCGGCCGGGGGAGGGCTGCCGCTGGCGCCGCTGGGCACCCAGGCGTACAACCCCGCCTTCGATGTCACACCACCGGAACTGATCACGGCGATCGTGACCGAGACGGGCACGTTGTCGCCGGTCACCGGGGACGGAATAGCGGCGCTGTGTGCCAGGTCACGCCAGGTCACGATTAGCTAATGGGATGATGTCGATTATGAAGGGACGAGTCCTTGTCGTCGACGACGACACCGCACTGGCCGAGATGCTCGGGATTGTGCTGCGTGGTGAAGGTTTCGAGCCGTCGTTCGTAGCGGACGGTGACAAGGCACTTGCCGCTTTCCGTGAGGCCAAGCCGGATCTTGTGCTGCTGGACCTGATGCTGCCCGGACGGGACGGCATCGAGGTCTGCCGGCTGATCCGGGCCGAGTCCGGTGTGCCGATCGTGATGCTCACTGCGAAAAGCGACACCGTGGACGTGGTCGTGGGCCTGGAGTCAGGGGCCGACGACTACATTGTCAAACCGTTCAAGCCGAAGGAACTGGTCGCCCGTATCCGGGCGCGATTGAGGAGGTCGGAGGAGCCGGCGCCGGAGCAGCTGGCCATCGGGGATCTGGTCATTGACGTGGCCGGTCACTCGGTGAAGCGGGAGGGGCAGTCCATCGCGCTGACCCCGCTTGAGTTCGATCTGCTGGTGGCCCTCGCACGCAAGCCGTGGCAGGTGTTCACCCGTGAGGTGCTGCTGGAGCAGGTGTGGGGGTATCGCCACGCCGCTGACACCCGGCTGGTGAATGTTCATGTCCAGCGGCTGCGGTCCAAGGTCGAGAAGGACCCGGAGCGGCCGGAGATCGTGGTGACCGTCCGTGGTGTCGGTTACAAGGCCGGGCCGAGCTGACATGTCCCAGGGCAGCACTGCTCCGAAGCCCGGGAATCCGGGAGTCCGTACGGGGCGGGCTGCCGGACCGGGTCATGGGCCGTCGGGAGCCGGCCGTCCGCCGCGGGGCGGGCGGCCGGGCCGCGACGGGGAGTCCGGGCGTCCGCTGGTCCGGCTCGTGATGCGCTGGCTGCGCCGTCCGCTGCTGCCCGCTGTGCGGCTGTGGCGGCGGAACATCCAGCTCAAGGTCGTGGTCACCACACTGCTGATGTCACTGGGTGTGGTGGTGCTCCTCGGTTTCGTCGTCATCGGCCAGGTGCGCAACGGACTCCTCGACGCCAAGTCGCAGGCGGCCCAGAGCCAGGCGGCCGGTGGTTTCGCCGTCGCGCGGGAGCGCGCCAACGAGCCGGCCGATCCCGGTGGGCGCGGCGGCACCGACGACGGCCGGGCCGCGAACAGCTCCTGGCGGTCGGATCTGGTGGAGCAGCTCGCCAGCGGCGGCCAGGGCGCCTTCAACGTGGTGGCGCTGAGCGCCGACTCCGAGGGCGGGGGACCCAACCGCGGGCCGCGGACCTCGGGAAGCGTCAATGTGGCGTCCATACCGGAGGATCTGCGGGCGACCGTGGGGCAGGGGACCGGCACCTTCGAGACGTACACCCAGATCGTGTACAAGAACGGCGAGCACGAGCCGGAGCCCGGGCTGGTCGTCGGCACCCGGCTCAACGACATCGACGGCAACCCCTATGAGCTGTACTACCTCTTCCCGCTGGCGCAGGAGGAGCAGTCCCTCGGTCTCGTCAGGGGGACGCTCGCCACGGCCGGGCTGTTCGTGACGGTGCTGCTGGGGGCCATCGCCTGGCTGGTGGTGCGGCAGACCGTGACACCCGTGCGGATGGCCGCCGGGATCGCCGAGCGGCTCTCCGCCGGCCGCCTCCAGGAGCGGATGAAGGTCACCGGCGAGGACGACATCGCCCGCCTCGGCGAGGCCTTCAACAAGATGGCGCAGAACCTTCAGCTGAAGATCCAGCAGCTGGAGGAGCTGTCGCGGATGCAGCGCCGCTTCGTCTCGGATGTCTCGCACGAGCTGCGGACCCCGCTGACGACGGTCCGGATGGCGGCCGATGTCATCCATGAGGCACGTGTCGACTTCGACCCGGTGACGGCGCGCTCGGCCGAGCTGCTCGGGGACCAGCTCGACCGCTTCGAATCGCTGCTCTCCGATCTGCTGGAGATCAGCCGCTTCGACGCGGGTGCGGCGGCGCTGGAGGCCGAGCCGATAGATCTGCGGGAGGTTGTGCGCAGGGTGATCGGCGGTGCCGAACCGCTCGCCGAGCGCAAGGGCAGCCGGGTGCGGGTGATCGGCGACGAGCAGCCCGTGGTGGCGGAGGCCGACGCCCGCCGGGTCGAGCGCGTGCTGCGGAACCTGGTGGTCAACGCCGTCGAGCACGGCGAGGGCAGGGACGTGGTGGTGCGCATGGCGGTCGCCGGCGGGGCCGTCGCGGTCGCCGTGCGGGACTACGGCGTGGGCCTGAAGCCGGGTGAGGCGACCCGTGTGTTCAACCGTTTCTGGCGGGCCGACCCGGCCCGGGCGCGGACCACCGGGGGCACCGGTCTCGGCCTCTCCATCGCGGTCGAGGACGCCCGGCTGCACGGCGGCTGGCTCCAGGCGTGGGGTGAGCCCGGCGGGGGTTCCCAGTTCCGGCTGACGCTGCCGCGCACCGCGGACGAGCCGCTGCGGGGCTCGCCGATACCCCTGGAGCCGGAGGACTCCCGGCAGAACCGGGAGCGGGCGGCCGATCCCCCGGCCGGGCAGCAGGCCTCCGGGCACTTGCTGGCGACCGTACCCGTTCAGTCGGTGGCGGCCCGTTCGGCGCTGCCGGTGGCCGCACCTCCTCCGGGGGTCGATCCCACCGCGCTGCCCGGCAGCGGCGCCCGGGTGGTGGCCCGCCCGGCGGAGCGGCACGACGGCTCCGTGACACACACTTCGCCGGACCGGGAGGACCCGAATCGTGGGCGCTGACCATCGCCGCAAGGGCCGCCGGGGGGCGCTGCGCCTCGGCGCGCTGCTCGGCGGCAGCGGAGTGCTGCTGGCCGGGTGCGCCTCGATGCCCAGCAGCGGTGACATCCGTGCCGTCAAGGCGTCCCCCCGCGCCGATTCCCAGGTGCGGGTGGAGGCGGTGCCGCCGCGCAAGGGGGCGCTGCCCAGCGAGGTCGTCACCGGCTTCCTGGAGGCGATCACCAGCGACGACGCCAACTTCGCCACCGCCCGCGCCTATCTGACCCCCGAGATGTCGAAGAAGTGGCGTCCGGAGGCCGGGACGACGGTGCTGGCCGCCGCCCCCGATCAGGGGGAGCCCCGGCCCGGCGGCCGGGACAACCCGGGTGTGGACTATCCGCTGCACGGCCGGCAGATCGCCACGGTGGACGCGCAGCACGCCTATCAGGCGATCACGCCCGCCGACTACCACAAGACGATCCATCTGAGCCGGCACAGCGGGCCCGACGGCAAGCAGTGGCGGATCGACAGCCTGCCGCCGGGGCTGGTGCTGGGCGCCTCCGACTTCCAGCGGAACTACCGGCCGGTCAACAAGTTCTACTTCGCCGCCGGGCGGCCCACCGTGGTCGCCGATCCCATCTTCATCAGACAGCGGATGGACCCCGTCACCCGGATGGACCCCGTCACCCAGTCGGTCAAGGCGCTGCTGGACGGGCCGACGAACTGGCTGGGGCCGGTGGTGGAATCGTCCGTCCCGGCCGGTACGGCGCTGAAGAAGGGCGTCAAGTCCCTCACGTTCGACGACCGGAACACGCTCAAGGTGCCGCTGAACGAGAAGGCGGCGGGCATGGGCCGTACCCAGTGCAACCGGCTGGCCACCCAGATCCTCTTCACGCTCAAGGACCTGTCCTCCACCCGGGTCGACCAGGTGGAGCTCCAGCGCGCCAACGGCACATCGCTCTGCGTCCTGCCCAGTGGCCAGGAGGAGGGGTACGCCCCCGACCAGTCCTCGGCCCGGGCCCGCAACCAGTACTTCGTGGACGAGCGGGACCAGCTGGCCGTGCTGCCGGACGACGCCGAGGACAAGCCGGTGCCCGTGGTGGGGCCGCTGGGCAGCGGGGCGCACCGGATGAGCCAGGTGGCGGTCGCCCGCGACGAGAGCACCGCCGCCGCCGTCTCCAAGGACCACAAGCAGCTGCACGTCGCGTCGATCACCTCCGACGGCGCCGGGGCGGCCCTGGTGGCGCAGAGCAAGGGTGCCCTGCCGCACCAGCGGCTCTCGGCGCCCAGCTGGGACGGGCGCGGCGATCTGTGGATCGCCGACCGGGACCCCGCGCGCCCGGCCCTGCTGCGCTTCGAGGACGGCGGGGGCGAGCCCGAGGAGGTCGGGATCGTCCAGGGCCTCGACGGTGCCCGGGTCGAGTCGCTGCGGCTGTCGGCCGACGCCACCCGGATCGCGCTCCTTCTGACGAAGGACGGGAGGACCACGCTGAAGATCGGCCGGGTGGAGCGCGAGGGGCCGAAGGACGACCAGGTCGTGTCCGTCGCCGAGCTGCGGAACGCGGCGCCTCAGATGGAGACGGTGACGGCGGTGTCCTGGGCGGGTCCCAGCCGTCTCGTGGTGGTCGGCAAGGAGTCCGGCGGCGTGCAGCAGGTGCGGTACATCCAGACCGACGGCTCCAGTTCGCCCGCGTCCGTGGTGCCCGGCCTCAACAGCGTGAGGGCGGTCGCCGCCTCCGACGACGGGAGCCGTCCGCTGGTGGCCCACTCCGGGGGCGACGGCATTGTGCGGCTCCCGGCGGGAGCCAACTGGCAGACGGTCGTCACCAAGGGTTCGGCACCCGTCTACCCGGGCTGATCCGCCCCGGCGCGCCTGGTCCGCCGCCGTCCCGGATTCCGCCGTTCCGGGAGTTTTCCACAGGGGTGGCGGGGGTCCGGGAGCCTTGGCACAGTGGTGGTCATGCGGGGGTGGTGGCAGGAGATCTCCGGCCTGGTGCTGCCGGCCGCGTGTGGTGGGTGCGGTGCCCCGCGCACACCGCTGTGCGACGAGTGCGCGCGGGAGCTGTACGGCTCCGCCGCGCGCCGTGCGAGGCCCGACCCCGAGCCCCCGGGCCTCCCGGAGGTGTACGCGACGGCTCTTTACGGGGACGCGGTACGGGCGGTGCTCATCGCCCACAAGGAGCGGGGGGCGCTGGGTCTCGCCCGGCCCCTGGGGAGAGCGCTCGCGGGCGCGGTGCGGGCCGCCGCGGCGCCGTGTGCCGTCTCGGGGGCGCGGCGCTCCGCCGGGGTCCGCGCCACGGGGGCGCCATGGGCGGGGGAGGCGCCCCTGCTGCTGGTGCCCGTGCCCTCGTCCCGGCGGGCGGTGCGGGCCCGGGGGCACGACGCGGGGCGGCGGGTCGCGCTCGCGGCGGCCCGGGAGCTGCGGCGCACCGGGACACGGGCCTCGGCGCTCCCCGTGCTGCGGCAGCGGCGGGAGATCGCCGACCAGTCGGGCCTGACCGCCCGCGAGAGGGTGGAGAACCTCTCCGGGGCCCTGGAGGCCGTCGCCGGTGCCGGGCGGCTGCTGGAGGGCGGCAGGGCGGTGCTGGTGGACGATCTGATGACGACGGGCGCCTCGCTGGCCGAGGCGGCACGGGCGCTGCGGGACGTGTCCCTCCCCGGGCGCACCCCGGCGACTGCCGCCGTCGTCGCCACGGCACCCCAGATCGCAGAAATAAACCGGAACTGACGGGGCAGGCGCAACGTTGCAGGTAGTAAGAGCCGAAAATGCTCTGAACGGAGGTTGTTGCTGGTAGCGGGTGCCGACATCAGTCCAATCGAGCTATGTTCGGTTGTGAGGGTCCGCGAAAGGGATGCCGTACCTCAGCGAATGCACTGCTGTGCTTCCGGCCAGGGATTCGGGGCAACGGAAAACCCCGAGAGCTGGTGGGGTGGGGATCTTGTCGACTGGGGAGGAGGAGGTGAAAGTCGCCTAGTCCGAGACTCCGGAACATTCACCGGGGTCTGGTGCAAGAGGGAGACGCTCCGCAGCCACCGGCGGGCGGAGCAATCCGGGAACGGAGTTCTGCGTGGACATCGTCGTCAAGGGCCGCAAGACCGAGGTGCCCGAGCGGTTCCGCAAGCACGTGGCCGAGAAGCTGAAGCTGGACAAGATCCAGAAGCTTGACGCCAAGGTGATCAGCCTGGACGTTGAAGTGTCCAAGGAGCTCAACCCGCGGCAGGCCGACCGTTCCGACCGGGTGGAGATCACACTCCACTCCCGGGGTCCGGTGATCCGGGCCGAGGCCGCGGCCGGCGACCCGTACGCAGCGCTCGACCTCGCCACCGGAAAGCTGGAGGCGAGGCTGCGCAAGCAGCACGACAAGCGCTTCACACGCCGCGGCAACGGACGGCTGTCGGCCGCCGAGGTGCCCGATGTGGTCCCCGGTATCGCCGAGTTGGACGCCCAGGGCAAGCCCGCTTCGGAGGACAAGCCCGAAACCATTCCCACCACCAGGATCGGCCCGCTCGAAGTCCAGGGCGAGGGACCACTGGTGGTCCGCGAGAAGGTCCACACGGCCGCCGCGATGACGCTCGACCAGGCGCTCTACGAAATGGAGCTGGTCGGGCACGACTTCTATCTCTTCGTCGACTCCGAGACGAAGCAGCCCAGTGTCGTCTACCGGCGACACGCCTACGACTACGGCGTCATCCACCTGGAGACCGACCCGCTGGCCGGGTCGGAGGCAGGCGGCGCCGGAGGTGCCCTGGGCGGCTGACCCCGCCGCCCCGGCACCCGGGGAAGCAGGACCGGTGGTGCCCCCGGAGCGCCCTGTGCGCCCTCGGGGGCACCACCGTGCGACCCGCGGGATCACCGCTGCGCCGTCCAGGCATGAAAGCATGGACTCTCAGGCCAACCCGTGCCCCGTGCGCAGGTGTTGGCGAACCTGACATGTCCTTCAGGCCACTGCCTTCAGGGGGAGGAACGATGGCGCACAGCTTCGGGCCGGTGCACGACGACACGGCCGACGCCGGGGGCCCGGTCGCCGGCGTCGGCGCGGCCACCACGGGTGGCAGCCGCGCCGAGCCCATCCGGGTGCTGGTCGTGGACGACCACGCCCTCTTCCGGCGGGGACTGGAGATCGTTCTCGCCCAGGAGGAGGACATCCAGGTCGTCGGCGAGGCGGGGGACGGGGCGGAGGCGGTCGACAAGGCCGCGGACCTCCTCCCGGACATCGTGCTGATGGATGTGCGCATGCCCCGGCGCGGCGGTATCGAGGCATGCACGTCGATCAAGGAGGTGGCCCCCAGTGCGAAGATCATCATGCTGACGATCAGCGACGAGGAGGCCGATCTCTACGACGCGATCAAGGCGGGTGCCACCGGGTACCTCCTCAAGGAGATCTCCACCGACGAGGTCGCCACGGCGATCCGGGCGGTCGCCGACGGCCAGTCGCAGATCAGCCCTTCCATGGCGTCCAAGCTGCTCACCGAATTCAAATCGATGATCCAGCGCACCGACGAGCGCCGTCTCGTGCCCGCGCCCCGGCTCACCGACCGGGAGCTGGAGGTGCTGAAACTGGTCGCCACGGGAATGAACAACCGGGATATCGCCAAGGAGCTGTTCATCTCCGAGAACACGGTGAAGAACCACGTCCGCAACATCCTGGAGAAGCTCCAGCTCCACTCCAGAATGGAGGCCGTGGTCTACGCGATGCGGGAGAAGATCCTGGAAATCCGCTGACCCGGCCGTGCTTCCGGCCCGGGCGGCGAGGCCCGGCCCGGCCGCCGCTGGTCCGCCCGCGGCCCCGTCCGTCCCTCCGCCCCGTCCGTCCCCCTCGCCCGGTCCCTCCGCCCGCCCGGGCGCCGCCCGAGCGGGGCCGGCGGCGCTCAGCCCAGAGCCGAGACCAGACCGGCGGCCAGCTCGGGCTGGTCCACGCGCTCCACCCGGACCGTGTCGCAGCCCACCCACCCGGCCGCCTCCCGCAGCGCCTGCGCCATGGGCTCCACGGCCTTCGGCGTGTCCAGCGACACATGGCGGGCCACCAGCGTCGTGCCCTCGCGCGCCGGATCGACCCGGCCCAGCAGCCGGCCGCCCGAGAGCAGGGGCATCGCGAAGTATCCGTACACCCGCTTCGGCTTGGGGACATAGGCCTCCAGCCGGTGGGTGAACCCGAAGATCCGCTCGGTCCTGGCCCGCTCCCAGATCAGCGAGTCGAAGGGGGAGAGCAGCGTCGTGCGGTGACGCCCGCGCGGCATGGTCGACAGCGCCCACGGGTCCGCCCAGGCGGGCTTGGACCAGCCCTCGACCCTCACCGGCACCAGACCGGAGTCGGCGACCACCGCGTCGAACTCCTCGCCCCTGAGCCGGTGGTAGTCGGCGATGTCCGACCGGGTGCCCACCCCCAGGGCCTGCCCGGCCAGCCGGACCAGCCGGCGCAGGCACTCGGCGTCGTCCGGTTCGTCGCCGAGCAGACCGGCGGGGATCGCCCGCTCCGCCAGGTCGTACACCCTCTTCCAGCCGCGCCGCTCCGTGCACACCACCTCGCCGTACATCAGCGCCCGCTCGACGGCGACCTTGGAGGCCGACCAGTCCCACCACTCGCCGCCGTTCTTCGCGCCGCCCAGCTCCGTCGCGGTGAGCGGGCCCTCCGTGCGGAGCTGCCGGATCACCGTGTCGTACACGCCGTCCGGGAGGTCGTGGTGCCACTGCGGGCGGGCGCGGTAGGCGCGCCGGCGGAACGCGAAGTGCGGCCACTCCTCGACGGGCAGGACGCAGGCCGCGTGGGACCAGTACTCGAAGCTGTGGCCCTCGGTCCAGTACGCGTCCTCGACGGTCCGGCGGCCGACGGCGCCCAGCCGGGCGTAGGGGATCAGCTCGTGGGAGCGGGCCAGGACGGAGATCGTGTCCAGCTGGACGGCGCCCAGGTGCCGCAGCACTCCGCGGACCCCGGCCCGCCGGTCGGGCGTGCCCAGGAGCCCCTGGGAGCGCAGCGCTATCCGGCGGGCCTCGTCGGCGGAGAGTTCGGCAACGGGAGGAGGCAGCGTCGTCATGGTCCGCACGATAGACGGCGGCACCGACAGCCCGTGCCCGCCCCCCGGGTCCTCCTCACTCACCCTCCGCCCCGGCCCGCGGGCCCGGGCGGCTCTGGGTGCCGGGCCGCGGGTGGGCGGGGAGATAGGCGTAACGGCTGGTCAGGCCCAGATCCGAGGGGAGGAGCGAGCCCACCCAGATGTCACGGAGCGTGTCCTTGTTCAGCAGGCCGGCCCGCAGCTCGCCCTCGACGGTGAAGCCCGCCCTCTCGGCGACCGCGCGCGAAGCCGTGTTGCCGACCTCGGCCCGCCACTCCAGCCGGGTGGCGCCGAGCCGGGTGAAGAGCAGATGCGCCACCGCGCGCACACTCTCCGTCATGACGCCGCGCCCCCGGTGCTCCTTCGCCGTCCAGAATCCGATCTCCCAGGTGCCCGAGTACGTGCGCAGGGTCACTCCGACCGAGCCCATCAGCGGGCCGCCCGCCCGGGGCAGCACGGCGAAGGTGCACATGGTCCCGGCCTCCCAGCCCTCCGGGACCAGCTTCCGGGTGAACTCCTCCGCGTGCCGGAGTCCGTACGGCGAGGGGACCGTCGTCCAGCGCTGGATGTCGGGGTCCTGACACGCCTGATGGACCGCTTCCGTGTCACTGTCGGTGAAGGTGCGCAGCAGCAGGCGCTCGGTGGTGAGGGTGATCGGCTCCATGACCGGATTCTCCGGTCACCGGGGGAGCGGTGCGAGCACTTTTCCTCTCCGTCCGCGGCACCTTCCACGGCTCCCGCGCGTTCTCAGAGCGGGTGACAGCGGGCCTGCCGGACCGCGCACCTCCCGACCCAGCGGGGTCCTCGCTTACGATGGCCGTTGCGGTGGGGCCCGCCTGCCGTGCCCGCGCCGGCGTTCACCACGACCCAGCCAGGCCCGATCGGCAAGGAGACCAGCCTCAGTGTCCGTCTTCAACAAGCTCATGCGTGCAGGCGAAGGCAAGATCCTGCGCAAACTGCACCGCATCGCGGACCAGGTCAACTCCATCGAAGAGGATTTCGTGAGCCTCTCCGACGCCGAGTTGCGGGCGCTCACGGAGGAGTACAAGGAGCGCTTCGCCAATGGCGAGACCCTTGACGATCTGCTTCCCGAGGCGTTCGCCACCGTCCGCGAGGCGTCCAAGCGCGTCCTCGGCCAGCGTCCCTACGACGTTCAGCTGATGGGCGGCGCCGCGCTGCACCTCGGCTATGTCGCCGAGATGAAGACCGGTGAGGGCAAGACCCTCGTCGGCACCCTTCCGACGTATCTCAACGCGCTCTCCGGCAAGGGCGTGCATCTGATCACGGTCAACGACTACCTCGCCGAGCGCGACTCCGAGGTGATGGGCCGGATTCACAATTTCCTCGGCCTGACCGTGGGCTGCATCCTCGCGAACATGACCCCGGCCCAGCGCCGTGAGCAGTACGCGTGCGACATCACCTACGGCACGAACAACGAGTTCGGCTTCGACTATCTGCGCGACAACATGGCGTGGTCCCAGGACGAGCTGGTCCAGCGCGGCCACAACTTCGCCGTGGTCGACGAGGTCGACTCGATCCTCGTCGACGAGGCCCGTACGCCGCTGATCATCTCCGGCCCCGCCGACCAGGCCACCAAGTGGTACGGGGACTTCGCCAAGCTGGTGAAGCGCCTGACCAAGGGCGAGCCCGGCAACCAGCTCAAGGGCATCGAGGAGACCGGCGACTACGAGGTCGACGAGAAGAAGCGGACCGCCGCCATCCATGAGGCCGGTGTCGCCAAGGTCGAGGACTGGCTCGGCATCGACAACCTCTACGAGTCGGTGAACACCCCGCTCGTCGGCTACCTCAACAACGCCATCAAGGCGAAGGAACTCTTCAAGAAGGACAAGGACTACGTCGTCATCGACGGCGAAGTCATGATCGTCGACGAGCACACCGGCCGTATCCTCGCCGGCCGCCGCTACAACGAGGGCATGCACCAGGCGATCGAGGCGAAGGAAGGGGTGGACATCAAGGACGAGAACCAGACCCTCGCCACGATCACCCTCCAGAACTTCTTCCTTCTCTACGGCAAGCTGTCCGGAATGACCGGTACGGCGATGACCGAGGCGGCCGAGTTCCACCAGATCTACAAGCTCGGTGTCGTCCCCATCCCGACCAACCGGCCCATGGTCCGCAAGGACCAGTCGGACCTGATCTACCGCACCGAGGTCGCCAAGTTCGCGGCCGTCGTGGACGACATCGCCGAGAAGCACGAGAAGGGCCAGCCGATCCTGGTCGGCACCACCTCGGTCGAGAAGTCCGAGTACCTCTCGCAGCAGCTCAACAAGCGCGGTGTCCAGCACGAGGTGCTCAACGCCAAGCAGCACGACCGTGAGGCGACCATCGTCGCCCAGGCCGGCCGCAAGGGCGCCGTCACGGTCGCGACCAACATGGCCGGCCGCGGCACCGACATCAAGCTCGGCGGCAACCCGGACGACCTCGCCGAGGCGGAGCTGCGCCAGCGGGGCCTGGACCCGATCGAGCACGTCGAGGAGTGGGCCGCGGCCCTGCCCGACGCGCTGGAGCGGGCCGAGCAGGCCGTGAAGGCCGAGTTCGAGGAGGTCAAGGACCTCGGCGGGCTCTATGTGCTGGGCACCGAGCGCCATGAGTCCCGGCGTATCGACAACCAGCTGCGCGGCCGTTCCGGCCGTCAGGGCGACCCGGGCGAGTCCCGGTTCTACCTCTCGCTCGGTGACGATCTGATGCGCCTGTTCAAGGCCCAGATGGTCGAGCGCGTGATGGCCATGGCGAATGTTCCCGACGATGTCCCGATCGAGAACAAGATGGTGACCCGCGCCATCGCCTCCGCCCAGTCGCAGGTCGAGCAGCAGAACTTCGAGACCCGCAAGAACGTCCTGAAGTACGACGACGTCCTCAACCGGCAGCGCAAGGTCATCTACGCCGAGCGCCGCCGTGTCCTGGAGGGCGAGGACCTCCAGGAGCAGATCGCCCACTTCATGGACGACACCATCGACGCCTACATCCAGGCGGAGACCGTCGAGGGCTTCGCGGAGGAGTGGGACCTCGACCGGCTGTGGAGTGCCTTCAAGCAGCTCTACCCGGTGAAGACCGGCATCGAGGACCTGGAGGACGCGGCCGGTGACCGCGCCGGGATCACCGGCGAGTTCATCGCCGAGTCGATCAAGGACGACATCCACGCGCAGTACGCGGAGCGCGAGAAGCAGCTCGGCTCGGACATCATGCGCGAGCTGGAGCGCCGTGTGGTGCTCTCGGTCCTGGACCGCAAGTGGCGCGAGCACCTCTACGAGATGGACTACCTCCAGGAGGGCATCGGTCTGCGCGCCATGGCGCAGAAGGACCCGCTCGTGGAGTACCAGCGCGAGGGCTTCGACATGTTCACCGCGATGATGGACGGCATCAAGGAGGAGTCCGTCGGCTATCTGTTCAACCTGGAGGTCCAGGTCGAGCAGCAGGTCGAGGAGGTCCCGGTCGAGGACGCCGCCGACCGTCCCTCGCTGGAGAAGAAGGACACGGTTCCCGCCGCGCGGCCCGAGATCCGCGCCAAGGGCCTGGAGGCCCCGCAGCGTCCGGACCGGCTGCACTTCTCCGCGCCCACGGTGGACGGCGAGGGCGGTGTGATCGAGGGCGACTTCGACACCGACGGACAGCCCGCCCGCTCCGAGTCGGACGGGATGACGCGCGCCGAGCGGCGCAAGGCCCAGAAGAGCTCGGGCCGCCGCCGCAAGAAGTAGCACCGCCCGCCCCGTTCGCGGGGCGGGGGATCACCGGTATCGGGCCGGACGCCACAGCGGCGTCCGGCCCGATGTCCGTTCCCGGTGTGTCCGGGGTGGCTTCTGTGGCCCTGTGGCCCTGTGGGGCCCGGGGCCACCCGGGGGGCGGAGAAAGGGCCGGTGCGGGTTCCGCGGGCCCCTGGGGGCCTCCGGCGGGCTCCGGGCGCGGGCTCGGGGGGCTCCCGGGCCCCCGGGCGGGCTCGCGGGGGCCTCCGGGGGGGGCTACTCCCGGGCGGCGGCGAGGGCGGCGCGCTCGCCGCCCAGCTCCACGGCCGAGCAGCGCCAGCGCCGGTCCGGGCCCTGCTCCAGCCGGAAGGCCATCGCGCTGACCCGGTCGCCCGAGCCGATCCGGGCGAATGCCTCGATCACGCCGGGGCCGGGGTGGAACTCGCCGCAGTGCCGGAGGACCGGCATCACCCGGTCGGCGGGCAGCAGCGGCGCGCCCGGCGCCAGCCGCACCAGCTGCTCGTACGCCTCACCGGCGGTGTGGCCCAGCATCCAGTGCACCGGGCGCTGACCGCTGAGCACCGCGAGAAGGCGTTCGGCGAACCAGTAGTGCGGGCGCTGCCGCCGCGCACGGGCCACCGCCGACGCCGTGACCCCGGCGGGTCGGCGCTGGTCGTGTCGCCCCGCCGGCCTCGTCCTGTTCATGCGTGTCCCCCCTGCTCACCGGGCCGGACCTCTCGATACCGGCCAGTAACTTGTTGGGGATCTTCTACGGGGTCCCCCGCCGGGCCCGCAATGGGCGGGCGGCGCGGGGGAGGCGGCCCGGAAAGTTCACCGAACCGGGTGAAGGAGGCCGCCTCCGGCCCCGGGAACACCGGGGACGCGGGGGTGAACCGGGGGTGCGCGGGTGACGGCTGGCCGGGGTGGAGCGGCAGCCCGAAAGAGTTACCTCCCCCGTATCCTGAGGTCGCCTCCCGACGACGAAAGCGGCCATCCCATGCGTGTGTACGTTCCCCTGACCCTCTCCGGTCTCGCAGCGGCGCACACGGAGGGCGAACTGGGCCCCGGCCCGGTGACCGCGTACGGCGTCACGCCGGGGCTGCGCGAGTGGTACGTCTCCGACGACGTCGAGGAGCTGGAGTACGCGGCCCTCGGCCGGGCGGCGGCGGCCTCGCTCCGGCTGCTCGCCGACGCCCCGGAGGAGCAGGGCCGGCGGGTCGTCGTCGCCGTGGACGTGCGCGACCAGGACGCGGCGGCCGACCCCGGCCGGCCGTCCGCCCCGGGCTCGCCCGGGCGGCTGCGGATCGCCTCCGCGGTGCCGCTGACCGGCGCGGCGGCGGTGCATGTCGACGCGGACGACGCGGTCGCCGATGTCACCGCGGCGGCCCGTGCGCTGGAGGCCGCCGACCAGGGCGACGCGGGCGCCCAGCTCACGGTCGACGGGGCCGAGGACCATGAGCTGCTCTGGTACGGAGTGCAGGAGATCCCGGCCCTGCTGTCCTGAGCCGTACGCTCCGACCTGCGCGTTCTCAAGGAGATCAGCCGATTGTCGGACCCGGCGGGTACGGTTTTCGCATGGGGAATCACATGGGGAACAGCGCGCTGACGACGGGGCGCCCGGGGGCGTCCGCCGCCACCCACCTGGTCTGGGACTGGAACGGCACCCTGCTCGACGACGTGACCGCGGTCATCGCCGCGACCAACGCCGCCTTCGCCGAGATCGGCCTCGGCCTCGAACCCATCACCCTGGAGCGGTACCGCGAGCTGTACTGCATACCGATCCCCCTCTTCTACGAGCGGCTGATGGGCCGGCTGCCGACCGCCGCCGAGTGGGAGCTGATGGACGGCGCCTTCCACCGGCACTACATCGAGCAGCGCACCGGCTGCGGGCTGACGAGCGGCGTCGAGCTGCTGCTCGACCAGTGGCGGCTCGCGGGCCACAGCCAGTCCCTGCTGAGCATGTACGAGCACGACCAGCTCGTCCCGGTCGTGCGCGGTTACGGCATCGAGAGCCACTTCGTCCGGGTCGAGGGCCGCAAGGGCCCCTCCGGCGGCTCGAAGGCGCTGCACATGGAGCGCCACCTCCGGGCGCTCGCCGACACCGCGCCCCCGGAGCGCACCGTGGTGATCGGGGACGCGGTGGACGACGCCGTGGCCGCCGCGCACGTCGGCGCGCGAGCGGTGCTCTACACGGGCGGGTCGCACAGCAGGGCCAGTCTGGAAGCGGTGGGGGTGCCGGTGGTGGACACCCTCCAGGAAGCGGTGGACGAGGCGATACGCCTGGTGGCGTGAGGCCGTCCCCGCCACCCGCGCCGCACGCCACCGCGCCCCCCCCGCCACCGCACCCCCCCCGCCACCCGCCTCGCCCCAGCGGCACCGGGCCCCGCGGCGGGCCTCACACCGGCGGCCCCGGGCGGCCCCGCACCGGGCGCCTCCAGGTGCGCGGGCCCGGCCGGGTCTCAGCCCTTCGACTTCAGCACTTTGAGGAACTCCCGCATCCACGCCGGGTGGTCCGGCCAGGCGCGGGAGGAGACCAGGGTGCCGTCCACCACCGCCTCCGCGTCCTGGAAACTCGCCCCCGCCGCCTGCATATCCGGTTCCAGGGCGGGATAGGCGGTCACCCGGCGGCCCTCCAGGCCACCGGCCGCAGCCGTCAGCAGCGGGCCGTGGCAGATCTGGGCCACCGGCTTGTCCGCGTCGAAGAAAGCCTTGGTGATCTTGCGCAGCTCCGGGTCGTTCCGCAGATACTCCGGGGCGCGACCGCCCGGGACCACCAGCGCCGCGTACTGCCCGGGATCGACCTCCGAGAAGGCCAGATCGGCGGGCCAGGTGTACCCCGGCTTCTCGGTGTAGGTGTCGAAGCCCGGCTCGAAGTCGTGCACGACGAACCGGAGCTTCTTCCGGGTGGGGGCCGCGATGTGCACCTCGTACCCCTCCTCCAGCAGCCGCTGGTAGGGGTAGAGGACTTCCAGCGACTCGGCGGCGTCGCCGGTGACGATCAGGACCTTGGCTGCCATCTGGCTGCTCCCGGGGTCGGACTGAACGGAAAGGACGGTTCGGGTGACGCAGTGCCGCCGGGGGCGACCGTGTGTCATCACCGACAAACTGCACCGTCAGGGAGTGCTTGCCAAGAGGGCCTGTGTCGCTGCGCAGAGTGTCAAACTTCTCACCCCGCTTTTGTACACATAAGGCTCATGACGCTTCGGGGGTGCGGGGCGATAGCCTGGAGCCGTGATCAGCGCGATACGCCCTGGGGGCAGCGAAGCCCCCGGCCTGCGCCCGGAACGCCACCGCGTCCGGGCGATCGGTGATCCCCCGGTGCCGGCCCCCTCGTTGAATTTTGTCGAATGCGGTCCGGACCACTCTCATCGCGGCATACCGTCGACCACGACCGGACACCCCGTGTCGTGGCGTCGCGTCGCATCTTCCACCTACGTCACGCAACGGCGCGCGACAGGAGCCAGAGGACATGCAGACCAAGCTGGACGAAGCCAAGGCCGAGCTGCTCGCACGGGCGGCCCGGGTAGCTGAGAACAGTCCCGGCTGGGGGCACCTCCCCGCCGGGTCCGAGCGGGAGCAGCGTCCGGACCGGGACACCCTGCTCGGCTACCTCCAGCGCTACTACCTGCACACGGCACCCGAGGACCTCACCGACCGCGACCCGGTCGACGTCTACGGGGCGGCGTTCTCCCACTACCGGCTGGCGGAGAACCGGCCGCAGGGCACGGCCAATGTGCGGGTCCACACCCCGACCGTCGAGGAGAACGGCTGGACGTGCAGCCACTCCGTCGTCGAGGTGGTCACCGACGACATGCCCTTCCTGGTGGACTCGGTCACCAATGAGCTCTCCCGGCAGAACCGCGGCATCCATGTCGTGATCCACCCGCAGGTCACGGTCCGCCGCGATGTGACCGGCAGGCTCATCGAGGTTCTCCACAGCGACGAGCACAGCAAGCACACCAAGGGGAACCGTGCCCTCCCGCACGATGCCCTGGTCGAGTCCTGGATTCATGTCGAGATCGACCGCGAGACCGACCGCGCCGACCTCAAACAGATCACCTCCGACCTGCTGAGGGTCCTCTCGGACGTGCGCGAGGCCGTCGAGGACTGGGAGAAGATGCGCGACGCCGCGCTGCGCATCGCCGACGAGCTGCCGAAGGAGCCGATCGCCGCCGATCTGCTCGACCAGGACGTGGAGGAGACCCGCGAGCTGCTGCGCTGGCTCGCCGCCGATCACTTCACCTTCCTCGGCTACCGCGAGTATCAGCTCACCACGGACGACGCGCTGGCCGCGGTCCCCGGGACCGGCCTCGGCATCCTCCGCTCCGACCCGCACCACAGCGAGGACGACCCGCACCCGGTCAGCCCCTCCTTCAGCCGGCTGCCCGCCGACGCCCGCGCCAAGGCCCGTGAGCACAAGCTCCTCGTCCTCACCAAGGCCAACAGCCGCGCCACCGTCCACCGGCCCAGCTATCTCGACTACGTCGGGGTCAAGAAGTTCGACGACGACGGCAATGTCATCGGTGAGCGCCGCTTCCTGGGCCTGTTCTCCTCCGCCGCGTACACCGAGTCCGTCCGCCGGGTGCCGGTCGTCCGGCGCAAGGTCGCCGAGGTCCTCGAAGGCGCGGGCTTCTCGCCCAACAGCCACGACGGCCGCGACCTGATCCAGATCCTGGAGACCTACCCCCGGGACGAGCTGTTCCAGACCCCCGTCGACCAGCTCCGCACCATCGTCACCAGCGTGCTCTACCTCCAGGAGCGGCGCCGGCTGCGGCTCTACCTCCGCCAGGACGAGTACGGCCGCTACTACTCGGCCCTCGTCTACCTGCCGCGCGACCGCTACACCACCGGGGTGCGGCTGCGGCTGATCGACATCCTCAAGGAGGAGCTGGGCGGCACCAGCGTCGACTTCACCGCGTGGAACACGGAATCGATTCTCTCCCGTATCCACTTCGTCGTCCGCGTCCCCCCGGGCACCGAGCTGCCGCACCTCACCGACGCCGACACCGAGCGCATCGAGGCACGGCTGGTCGAGGCCGCCCGCTCCTGGGCCGACGGCTTCGCCGACGCGCTCACCGCCGAGCTGGGCGAGGAGCACGCCGCCGAGCTGCTGCGCCTGTACGGCAACGCCTTCCCCGAGGGCTACAAGGCCGACCACTCCCCGCGCGCCGCCGTCGCCGACCTGGTCCACCTCGAAGCGCTCACCAGCTCCGGCCGGAACTTCGCCCTCTCCCTCTACGAGCCGGTCGGCGCGGCCCCCGGCGAGCGCCGCTTCAAGATCTACCGCACCGGTGAGCAGGTCTCGCTCTCCGCCGTGCTGCCGGTGCTCCAGCGCCTCGGCTGCGAGGTCGTGGACGAGCGGCCGTACGAGCTGCGCTGCTCCGACCGCTCCGTCGCCTGGATCTACGACTTCGGTCTGCGGATGCCGCCCACCGCCGGCAACGGCGACTACCTGGGCGACGACGCCCGGGAGCGGTTCCAGGACGCGTTCGCCGCCGTCTGGACCGGTGACGCGGAGAACGACGGCTTCAACTCGCTGGTCCTGGGCGCCGGTCTGACCTGGCGGCAGGCGATGGTGCTCCGCGCCTACGCCAAGTACCTCCGCCAGGCGGGAGCCACCTTCAGCCAGGACTACATGGAGGACACCCTCCGCACCAACGTCCACACCACCCGGCTGCTGATCTCCCTCTTCGAGGCCCGGATGTCCCCCGAGCGCCAGCGCGCGGGCACCGAGCTGACCGATGGGCTCCTCGAAGAGCTGGACGGTGCGCTGGACCAGGTCGCCAGCCTCGACGAGGACCGCATCCTGCGCTCCTTCCTCACCGTGATCAAGGCCACACTGCGGACGAACTACTTCCAGGGCGCCGCCGGAGCCGGCGACAACACGGGCGACACCCGGGCCGAGGGCGCCACCAAGGGCAAGGCCAAGGCCAAGGGCGCGGGCGACGCCAAGGGCAAGCGGACCCACCACGGCTATGTGTCGATGAAGTTCGACCCGCAGGCCATCCCCGACCTCCCCGCGCCCCGCCCGGCGTTCGAGATCTGGGTCTACTCCCCCCGGGTCGAGGGCGTGCATCTGCGCTTCGGCAAGGTGGCGCGCGGCGGGCTGCGCTGGTCCGACCGGCGGGAGGACTTCCGTACGGAGATCCTCGGCCTGGTCAAGGCGCAGATGGTCAAGAACACGGTGATCGTGCCGGTGGGCGCCAAGGGCGGCTTCGTCGCCAAGCAGCTCCCCGACCCGTCCGTGGACCGGGACGCCTGGCTCGCCGAGGGCATCGGCGCCTACAAGACCTTCATCTCCGCCCTGCTCGACATCACCGACAACATGGTCGCGGGCGAGGTCGTGCCGCCCGCCGACGTGGTGCGCCACGACGAGGACGACACCTATCTCGTCGTCGCCGCCGACAAGGGCACCGCGTCCTTCTCCGACATCGCCAACGAGGTCGCGGTCGCCTACGACTTCTGGCTCGGCGACGCCTTCGCCTCCGGCGGCTCCGCCGGATACGACCACAAGGGCATGGGCATCACCGCGCGCGGCGCGTGGGAGTCGGTCAAGCGGCACTTCCGCGAGCTGGGCCACGACACCCAGACCGAGGACTTCACCGTCGTCGGCGTCGGCGACATGTCCGGCGATGTCTTCGGCAACGGCATGCTGCTCAGCGAGCACATCCGGCTGGTGGCCGCGTTCGACCACCGCCATATCTTCATCGACCCGAACCCGGACGCCGCCACCTCCTACGCCGAGCGCCGCCGCCTCTTCGAGCTGCCCCGCTCCAGCTGGGCCGAGTACGACAAGAAGCTGCTCTCGGCGGGCGGCGGCATCCACCCCCGTACCGCCAAGTCCATCCCGGTCAACGCGCACATCCGGGCCGCCCTCGGCATCGGTGCCGAGGTCTCCAAGCTCACCCCCGCCGAGCTGATGAAGGCGATCCTCCAGGCCCCCGTGGACCTGATGTGGAACGGCGGAATCGGTACGTATGTGAAGGCGACGGGCGAGTCCAACGCGGATGTCGGCGACAAGGCCAACGACGCCATCCGGGTCAACGGCGACGACATGCGGGCCAAGGTCGTCGGCGAGGGCGGCAACCTCGGACTGACTCAGCTCGGCCGGATCGAGTTCGCCCGCAGCGGCGGTCCCGAGGGCACCGGCGGCCGGGTCAACACCGACGCCATCGACAACAGCGCCGGTGTGGACACCTCCGACCACGAGGTGAACATCAAGATCCTGCTCAACGCCCTCGTGACGGACGGCGACATGACCGTCAAGCAGCGCAATCTGCTGCTGGCGGAGATGACCGACGAGGTCGGCGCCCTGGTGCTGCGCAACAACTACGCGCAGAACGTCGCCCTCGCCAACGCCGTCGCCCAGTCGCCCTCCCTCCTCCACGCCCACACCCGCTTCATGCGGCGCCTGGGCCGGGACGGGGCGCTGGACCGCTCGCTGGAGTTCCTGCCCAACGACCGGCAGATCCGTGAGCTGCTCAACAACGGCAGGGGGCTGAGCCAGCCGGAGCTGGCCGTCCTCCTCGCGTACACCAAGATCACGGTCGCGGACGAGCTGATCGGGACGAGCCTGCCCGACGACCCGTATCTGCGCCGGCTGCTGTACGCGTACTTCCCCAGGCCGCTGCGGGAGAAGTTCACCGAGGCCGTGGAGAACCACGCGCTGCGCCGGGAGATCATCACCACCGTCCTGGTCAATGACACCGTGAACACCGGTGGCTCCACCTTCCTGCACCGGCTGCGGGAGGAGACGGGCGCGTCGATCGAGGAGGTCGTCCGCGCGCAGACCGCCGCCCGGGAGATCTTCGGCCTCAGCTCGGTGTGGGACGCGGTGGAGGCCCTGGACAACAAGGTCGCGGCCGATGTCCAGACCCGGGTCAGGCTGCACTCCCGCCGGCTCGTCGAGCGCGGCACCCGCTGGCTGCTGGGCAACCGGCCGCAGCCGCTCCAGCTGGAGGAGACCATCGGGTTCTTCGCGACCCGGGTGGAGCAGGTCTGGGCCGAGCTGCCCAAGATGCTGCGCGGCGCCGATCTGGAGTGGTACCAGCGCATTCTGCAGGAGCTGACCGACGCGGGCGTGCCGGAGGAGCTGGGGCTGCGGGTGGCCGGATTCTCCTCCGCCTTCCCGACGCTGGACATCGTCGCCATCGCCGACCGGACCCAGAAGGAGCCGATGGCGGTCGCCGAGGTCTACTACGACCTCGCCGACCGGCTGCGGATCACCCAGCTGATGGACCGGATCATCGAGCTGCCGAGGGCCGACCGCTGGCAGTCGATGGCCCGTGCGTCGATCCGTGAGGACCTGTACGCGGCCCACGCGATGCTGACGGCCGATGTCCTCTCGGTGGGCAACGGCGCCTCGACCCCCGAGGAGCGGTTCAAGAGCTGGGAGGAGCAGAACGCCTCGATCCTGGGCCGGGCGCGGACGACACTGGAGGAGATCCAGGGCTCGGACACCTTCGACCTGGCGAATCTGTCGGTCGCGATGCGGACGATGCGGCAGTTGCTGCGCACCCACAGCTAGGGTCCGCGGCCGGGAGCACCGGGAGCACCGGGAGCACCGGGAGCACCGGGAGCACTGGGAGCACCGGGAGTACCGGGAGCGCGGAGAGCGCGCAGGGGCGCCCGCCACCCTTCGGGGAGGCGGGCGCCCTCGCGTATCCACCCGTTGTCCGCACCGCACCGCACCGCACCGGCCCGGCCGGGTCCTCTCGTCCGGGACCTCGTCCGCCTCCGCCTCGGGGGAGTCATCAGAGCGCGAGCGGGGCGGGCCACGGATTCCCACGAGCCGGCGCGCGGGCTGTAACGATCGGCCCCGCCGCACCACTTCTCCATGACAGATCGAACCCGGAGGGGACGGAGGTGCGGGCGGTGGCCGAGGAAGCGGACCGCTTCACCGCGATGTACGACGCCTGCCGCGGGCGGGTGTGGGCCTATGTGGTCAGCAGAGCCGGCCGGCAGGTCGCCGACGAGGTGGTGAGCGAGACCTTCGCCGTCGCCTGGCGGCGCTGGGCCGATGTGCCGGGGGAGCCCCTGCCCTGGCTGCTGGGCGTGGCCCGCAATGTGCTGCGGGACACCGTGCGGGCGGAGATCAGACGGGAGTCGTTCGCCGCCGAGCTGGGGGAGTGGACCGAGCGCTCGGCAGGCGCCGGCACGGGCGATATCGCCGACGATGTGGCGGATCGGAACGCGCTGCTCAGAGCCCTGGCGACCCTGCCCGACGACGACCGGGAGGTGCTGGTCCTCGCGGCCTGGCACGGGCTCGGGCCCGCCGAGGCGGCCCGGGTCGTCGGCTGCTCGGCGGCGGCGATGCGGGTCCGGCTGCACCGGGCGCGCAGACGGCTGACCAGAGCCGTCGACCACGCCGCGCCCCAGCGGCGGGCCGGGAGCCCCGCGCCGAACGGGGGCGGCGCCCCGCCACACGTACCGGACCGCGAGGCGCCGAAGGCACCGGCGCGCGCGGCGGACGGCCGGGTTCAGCTCGTACGAGAGGAAGTGTGAAGGATGAGACACGATGTTCTGCGGCGGCTGGCGGCAGCCCGTCCGGCGCATCTGGACCCCGAGGCACCGGCCGGAGAGGGTGTCAGGGAACGGGAGCTGGCGGCGGCCATGGCGGGCGACCGGGCCACCCACCGTACCCACGGCGCGCACGGCACCCGCGGCGCGGCCGGTGTGCGGCGGGAGCGTACGGCGGCGGGGACGGGAAGCGGACGGACGGGTCCCGGGAGGCTGCTCAGTCCCCGGTGGGGCATCGGGCTGGCCTCGGCCGCGACCGCCGCCGTGCTCGGGGTGACGCTGCTGCCCGCCGGGGACGGCGGGTCGTCCGCGCCCGGCACCGCCCGCGACGCCGCCCGTGAAGCAGGTCAGGGCACCCTCGGTGACGGCGCGTCCGGCGGGGCCTATCTGCTGGCCGCCGCCGAGCGCCAGGAGGCCGGGGGCGACCCGGCCGGCGATGGCGCCTTCTGGTACCAGAAGGAGCGCCACGGCGCGATGTTCCGGGTGCCCGGGGCGAACGGCGGCCCCGGATATGTGGTCGACGACCGGTACGAGTCCCGGGAGTGGCTGGCCCGGGACGCCAACCGGCGCTGGTCCCGGACCACCGGCATCGGCGCCCGCCCCGCGTCCCCCGGGGACGAACGTGCCTGGCGGCAGTCCGGCGCGCCCCGTGCCTGGGATGTCTTCACCGGCTTCGGGAAGCTCCGCCACGAGGCGTCGGGCCTCATCGCCCAGGACGCTCCCGGCGGCAGCGGGGACACCATGCCGATGGGCGAGATCCAGATCAGGCAACTGCGCGGCCTGCCCACCGACGTCGAGGGGCTGCGCGAGCGGCTGCACGAACTCGTCGACGAGGAGTACAACGCCCCGGCGCGCCATCTGCGCGAACTGGTGGCGGCGAAGGCGCTGGAGATCGCGGTCGGCATGCCCGCGGGACCGGAGCTGCGGGCCGCCGCGTACCGCCTGCTCGCCGCCGAGCCCGGGGTCCGCGCCCTGGGGGAGATCAAGGACCGCTCGGGCCGTCCCGGGTACGGGGTCGCCCTGCCCAGCCCCGGAGGCATCGAACGCCGGATC
The DNA here is from genome assembly GCF_053594535.1 of Streptomyces sp. NPDC001889. Taxonomy (NCBI): domain Bacteria; kingdom Bacillati; phylum Actinomycetota; class Actinomycetes; order Kitasatosporales; family Streptomycetaceae; genus Streptomyces; species Streptomyces sp. NPDC001889. Next base: position 131,922 of record NZ_JBSFER010000025.1, on the reverse strand, counting down.
GTGCTCGACAAGAGGACCGGGGCCCCGCTCGGCACCCTCACCGTGGCCACCCGGGACGATCACGACCGGGTGAAGGGCGAGGTCATCGAGTACACGACCCATCTGGAACAGAGCTGGACGGACACGCCTCCGCCGTTCGACCGCGACGAACAGCCGGAGATCGAGCTTCCGTACGACCCGGAGAACCCTCCGTACGACCCCGCGAAGGGAGCCCCCGAGCCGGGGTCCGGGTCCGCCGCCCCGCCGGCGCCGCGCGGCTGACCCGCCGGCGGGTCCGACGGGGTGCTCCGCCGGACCCGCCGGACCCGCCGGACCCGCCGGACCCGCCGCACCCGCCGCACCGCCCGGAGGCCGCCCGCCGCCTGACCACCGGCGGGCGGCCCTCGGGCGGTGCGGCGGCGACGGCCGGGGCCCCGGCCGCCCGGCCCCGGCCGCCCGGGGCGCCGCGGGCGGTCAGACGGTCGTCAGCCAGAGCCGCCGGCAGGAGAGCACCGCCGCCACCAGCAGCAGCCCATTGCGGAGCACCATCAGCAGACACCCCACCGGGGTGCCGTCGATGACATCGTCGTACAGCAGCGGGAAGACCAGCGCGCTGAGCACCGCCGCGGGCACCATCAGCAGCGCCACCAGGCGCTGGGTGGTGTGCCGGGAGGTCAGACAGACCGCCGCCAGACCCAGCAGCCAGATCATGTACTGCGGGCTGATGACCCGGCTGGTGACCGTGAAGAGGAGCACGGCGGCGAACGCGGCATCGTAGGGCGTGGCCGGATTCCAGCGGCGGGCCCTGATCCGCCACAGCACCAGCCAGCAGAGCGCGCCCAGGCTCAGCGCCAGCGAGAGCCGCGCCATCGAGGTGACGTACGGGCCGGTGAACTCGAACGCCCCGTACTGGAAGGCGACCTCGCCCGGCCACCCCCATCTCCGCGCCAGCAGCAGCGCGGTCCCGCCCAGCGACTCGATCTGCACTCCGCGCGCGCCCTGCTGCCGGAGAAAGTCCAGGGGGTGGCTGAATCCGGTCAGCAGTACGGCCATCAGCACGGCGGCGGAGGCGGCGGCCGAGCCCCAGACGGCCCTGGTGGTACGCCCCCGGGGCGTACCCAGGACGGTCAGCAGCGGCCACACCTTGATCAGCGCCCCGATTCCCGCGAGCGCACCGCCCAGATGCGGCCGGCCGCGCAGGGCGAGCAGGGCGAGGACGGCGACGGCGGTGACGGGCACGTCGTAGCGGGCGAGCGGCAGATTCAGCAGCAGCGGCAGCGCGCACACCCAGAGCCAGGCGCCCTGTGTGCCGGCCCGCGCCAGGGCGGCCGTGACGACGGCGTCCGCGAGCAGCACCACGACCACGAACGCCTGGAAGTACGTCAGCCAGGGCAGCGCGGCGGGCGACAGGAAGACCACCGCCGCGCCCGGGGGGTACTGCCAGGTCACATCGCCCAGGGGGAAGGCCCCGTGGACGAGTTGTCCGTACCAGCTCCGGTAGAGCCGGTGGACCTCGCCGGCCACGCCCGAGTCGCCCAGCCGGTCGATGAGCAGCAGGGCGAGCATCCCGAGGCGGGTGACGGTCCAGACGGCGGCCAGCGCGAGGGCGGGCCGGGGCCGGGGACCGGTCTCCTCCGGGTCCCGGAGGAGAAGGAGGGCAGGCGGCAGCGAGGCGAACCGATGGGGCGTCATCGGCCGGTACTTTAGTCCGCTTTGGTGTACTTTCTAGCTATTTCTGGATCGGCGGATCGTGCGCGGCGAGAAGGCATGCGGCGAGAAGGCATACGGCGGAAGTCGGCATACGGCGGGAAGTCGGCGCGCGGCGAGGAGTCGGCGCGCGGCGGGATGGGGCCCTGCGGGAGGTGCTCGGCCGGACGTGCTCGGCGGGAGCCACCCTGCGGGAGGCGCGCGGGGGCGTGTCCCGCCACCCGCCGACGCCGGCCGGGTACGGGGCGCACCCCCGTGCCGCCCCGGACCCGGCCCGCGTCGCCGCGCCGGCCGCTACTTCACCGCCCCGGCCATCACCCCCGAGACGAACTGCTTCTGGAAGGCGAAGAACACGGCCAGCGGAATGATCAGGGACAGAAACGCCCCCGGCGCCAGCACGTCGATGTTGTTCCCGAACTGCCGCACCTGCCGCTGGAGGGCGACCGTGATCGGCGCGCTCTGGGAGTCCGCGAAGATCAGCGCGACCAGCATGTCGTTCCAGACCCACAGGAACTGGAAGATGCCCAGCGAGGCGATGGCCGGCGCCCCCAGGGGCAGCACTACCCGGGCGAAGAGGCGCAGCTCACCCGCCCCGTCCAGCCGTGCGGCCTCCAGCAGCTCCCGGGGGATCTCGGCGAAGAAGTTCCGCAGCAGGAAGATGGCGAACGGCAGACCGAACGCCACATGGAAGAGGACCACCCCGAGCGTGGTCTCGAAGAGCCCGACCTCGCCGAAGAGCCTGGACACCGGGACCAGCGCCACCTGCACCGGGACCACCAGCAGCCCCACGACCACCATGAACCACCAATCGCGGCCCGGGAAGTCCATCCAGGCGAAGGCGTATCCCGCCAGCGAGCCGATCACCACCACCAGCACCGTCGCCGGGACGGTGATCATGACGCTGGAGAACAGCGAGTCGGTGATGGCCTCGTTCTCCAGCAGCCGGGAGTAGTTCTCGGTGGTCAGTTCGGCGGGTGCGCTGAACACCCGCCACCAGCCGCTCTCCGCGATGTCGGACGGGCCGCGCAGCGAGGAGATCAGCAGGCCGAAGGTGGGCATCAGCCAGAAGAGGGCCACCACCACCAGGAACACCCGCATCACACCGCCGGCGGCACCGGCCGCGATCCGCGCCGGGAGTGAGCGCTCTGCCTTCGCCACGCCGTTCTCCGTGGTCGGCGCTGTCATCGGCCCTGCTCCCTTCGCATGCGCCGGATGTTGACGTACATCACCGGAATCACCAGCAACAGCAGCAGCACCGCGATGGCGCTGCCGACGCCCAGGTGCGCGTCCGTGCCGAAGGACGAGCGGTAGAGCTGGAGGGCCAGTACGTTGGCGTCGTCCTGGGCCGAGCCCGGCGCGATGATGTAGACCAGGTCGAAGATCTTCAGGACGTTGATCATCAGGGTGACCAGCACCACCGCCAGCACCGGGGCCAGCAGCGGGACGGTGATCCGCCGGAAGACCTGCCACTCGTTCGCGCCGTCCATCCGGGCGGCCTCCAGCAGCTCGCGCGGGACGGCGGCGAGACCGGCCGCGATCAGCACCATCGCGAACCCGGCCCACATCCAGACATAGCTGCCGATGATCGCCGGGGTCACCAGCGACGGGCCGAGCCAGTCGACACCGTTGTACGGCTCCCGGAAGTTCTCGGCGGGCAGCCGCACCTGGGCGCCCTCCGCCGAGGCCGGCAGCGAGAAGGTGCCGTCCGCCGCCGCCCGGGCCGATGCCACCACCGCGCCGTCCTTCACCGCCTCCACTCTGATGCCCTTGAGCCCCGGCTCCCCGGCGTCGACGACATTGGGCCGGCCGCCGCCGCCCTTGGTGAAGTCCAGCCACGCGGTGCCGGTGATCCGGCCGTCGCCCGCTCCCGGTTCCTGGGCTCTCGCGGCCCCGGCGTCGGAGGGCATCTTCTCCGGCGGCACCCCCACCAGCGGCAGCAGCACCGGGCGGTCCGCGCTCACGGGCTCCTTGGTGACGAAGGAACCGCCGCCGCCCGCCTTCAGCGGATGCGCCGGCAGCGGATGCGCCCGCTGGAAGGTGGCCGACTCGTTGAAGGTGTCGTGCACCCCCACCCAGACCGCGTTCGCCGCGCCCCGCTCCGGGTCCTGCTCGTACACCAGCCGGAAGATGATCCCGGCGGCCAGCATCGAGATCGCCATCGGCATGAAGACGATCAGCTTGAAGGCCGTGCCCCAGCGGATGCGCTCGGTCAGTACGGCGAAGATCAGCCCCAGCACCGTGGAGACCGCCGGGGCGACCACGACCCACACCGCGTTGTTCTTCACCGCGGTCAGAATTGTGTCGTCGGTGAAGATCTCCACATAGTTGTCGAGACCGGCGAATCCACTGCCGGACTGGTCGAAGAACGACCGCTGGACCGAGTACCCGATCGGGTAGACCACGAGCGCGCCCAGCAGCACCAGCGCGGGCAGCAGAAAGCCGGCCGCGACGATTTTACGTGTGCCTGTCACGCTCTTGCGCTTCTTCGCGGGGGGTCCCGGACGCGCCGGGCCCCCCGCCGCCGTCGCGGTGGACACCCGTCAGCTCTTGTACGCCTTGGCGGCGTCGGACTCCAGCTTCCGCTGAATTCCGGCCACATCCTTCGGGTCCTTCAGAAAGTCCTGAAGGTGCTTCCAGAAGCCGCTGCCGGGCGTTCCGCCGAAGGACTGCGGCATCTGGTCCGACATATCGAACCGGAAATCGCTGTCCGCCTCGATCAGCGCCTTCGCGATGTCGCGCTGCACGTCATTCGGGTACGCATCGAGATCCAGCGACTTGTTCGGCGAGACGAACCCGCCCTCGGCGGCCTGAATCCGCGCCGCGTCGGGCGAGGCGAGGAAGGTGAGCAGCGCCTGTGCGCCCTTGCTGTCCTTGAGGGCGACGGCCGCGTCGCCACCCGTCACCACCGGCGGCTTCGAGCCAACCGCGGGGAAGGGGAACACCTTGGCGTCCGTACCGATCTCCGCGTCGGTCTGCGCGATGTTGACACCGACGAAGTCGCCCTCGAAGACCATCGCGCCCTTGGGCTGGTCGCCGCCCGTGAAGGTCTGGGTGACGGAGGCCGGGAACTCGGTCTGGAGCGCGCCGTCCGCACCGCCCGCGATCAGATTCGGCTTGCCGAACAGCTCGCCCAGGGTGGTCAGCGCCGCCTTCACGGACGCGTCGGTCCACTTGATCTCGTGCCGGCCGAGCCGGTCGTACTGGTCCGGGCCCGCCTGGGAGAGATAGATGTTCTCGAACCAGTCCGTGAGCGTCCAGCCGTCCGCCCCGGCGACCGAGACCGGCGGGACACCCGAGGCGGAGATCGTCTCGGCGGTGGCGAGGAAGTCCTTCCAGGTCTCCGGCACCTTCGCGCCCGCGTTCTCGAAGGCCGCGCTGTTGTACCAGACCAGCGACTTGTTGGCGGCCTTGTAGTAGACGCCGTACTGCTCGCCCTCGATCTGGCCGATCGTCTGCCAGCCGACCGAGTAGTTCTTCTCCAGCTGGGCCCTGGCCGCCGCGCCGACGGGCTTGGCCCACTTCCGCTCCACGGCCTGCCGGATGGCGCCCGGCTGCGGCAGCATCGCCACATCCGGCGGACTGCCGCCCGCGATCTTCGTGCCGAGGAAGTTGATGATCGGGTCCTGGGCCGGCACAAAGGTGACATCCGCCCCGGTCCGCTTCTCGAACTCATTGAGGACCTTGACGAAGTTCTCCTGCTCCGGGCCGCTCCAGACCGCCGCGACCTGTATCTTCTCGCCGCTCAGCCTGGGCAGTTCGACGCCGGCCGCCGGCGCCCCGCTCGTGTCCTTGCCGGTGTCCGCACTGTCGCCGCCGCTCCCGCCGCTGTCACCGCAGCCGGCGAGGGCGAGGGCGGCGATGGCCGCGAACGCCACCGCGGCCCTTCCCGTGCGAAGAGGTGTGTGCATTTCTGCCCCGTCTCTCGCGTCCGCTGTCCCGTTGCCCGACAGGTGTACGCCCGGTACCGGGGGCCCGCAATAGCCGTCAGGGGACCCGAGAGCCTTTCGTGATGCCTCCGTGAGGTGAGGTCGCCCCGGTGGCGCGCCGGAGTGCGCCGGTGCCGCGGGCACCGGCGCCCGCGGCACCGCTGGTCAGGGGTGTACGGCGGAGAGGGGCGGCACCGGAGCCGCGTCCACCAGGTGGGCGGCGCGCTCCAGCGCACTGGCGAGCAGGGCCAGATCGGTCGGCCCGTTGCCCAGTTCGCGCACGGGGCGGCGGGTCGGCGGATCGCCCATGCGCTCCCACTCCAGCGGCACCACGGTCGGCCGCAGCGTCGCCGTGCGCGGGATACGGCCCGTCACCCGGCCGGCCTGGAAGGGGGTCACCCGGCCGTCCGGATGCCGCAGCCCGCCCCGGCCCGGAAGCGGATCGTCCGGTCCGGCCGACGCGGGGGGAGCGTCCAGCGCCACCCGCAGCCGGGCCGCCCGCGCGGGCTCGGTGTCCGCCGTGCGGTCCGGGCGGGCCGAGGCCGTCACCAGATGCACTCCGAGCCGCCCGCCGTGCCGGGCCACGGCCTCCAGCGCGCGGACCACCGAACCGGCCGCCGGCCGGCCCGTGCTGCCGAGAGCCGGGGCGACCAGCGCGTCGAAGTCGTCCACCAGGACCACCAGCCGGGGCAGCGGACGCTCCGACGCCGAGGACACGGCCCGCACCCGCCCGCCCGGGCGGAGCCGGAGCGTGCCGCTCGGCGCGGATTCCAGATCGCCGCGCGACGAGGGTTCGTGCGGGTCGGACGGGACGGCCGGACGGCGGCCCGCCAGCCGCTCGGTGGCATGGCGCCGGGTGTGGCTGTCGGCGAACTCCACCCCGCCCAGCAGTTCGGCGCGCCGCTTCAGCTCCGCCCCGAGGGCCTGGGCGAACGTCCGCATCCGCACCGGGTCGTTCGCCACCAGGTGCTCGGTGACATGCGGCAGCTCCGTACAGACCGCGAGCCCTTCACCGCGCCCGCCGCCCGCGCCGTCCACCAGCAGCAGACCCAGCCGGTCGGGCCGGCCCGCGGCGGCCAGCGAGGCGGCGACCGAGCGGAGCAGTTCCGTGCGCCCGCTCCCGGGCGGGCCCTCGATCAGCAGATGCGGCCCGTCCTCGGCCAGGTCGACACAGAGCGGGCCGGCCGGGCCGGTGCCCAGCACCACGGCCCCGTCGGAGGTGCCCGAGGCCCAGCGGGCCATCAGGGAGGCGGGGGTGGCGCGGGCGAGACCCAGTTCGTCCAGCAGCCGGGCCGAACGGGGCAGCGCGGTCGCGGCGCTCGGGCCGGGGCCCGGGCCCTCGGTGCGCAGCGGGGCGAGGGCGCGCGCGAACCGCTCGGCCCAGGCCGCCGACACCGCGTCCACCGCGGCCGGTGTGCCCTGGCCCGCGGGGAGCCCGCCGGCCGTGCGCAGCAGCCGCAGCGCGGTGGCCACATCGCCGCTCAGTATCGCGACGGCTCCGCACTCGCGGAAGGCGAGCGAGGCCTCGCACGCCGACTCGTAGGTCGCGGCTATGGGCGAGAGCGGTGAGGCGGCGGGTGTCTCCGCCAGCGCGATCAGATGGATGCCGGCGGCCGGGCCCACACCCGCGAGCCGGGCCATCGTCTCGCGCAGGGCGGCCGAGCCGGGGTCCCCGTCGACCACGACGACCGTGCGCCGCCCGGTGTACCGGTCGGCGGCGTCGGAGACGGTCGTACGGTCGGCGCTCGGCCAGCCGGCGCCGAGCGGGCCGTCGTCCAGCCGGCGGGTCAGCTCGGCGGCGCGGGCGGCGGCCTGGTCCCGGTCGTAGGCCAGCAGCAGCCGGCAGTCCTGGCCGTGCGCGGGCCGCAGATGGGGCAGCCAGCCGAGCCAGGACCACTCGGCCCTGCGCTCCTCCAGGCTCCGCGCCCGGTCGGCGCTGATCAGCACGATCTCCAGCCCCGCCGGCGCGTGCAGCGCGGCGAGCTGGGCCACGGCGGACCTGGCCGTGCCGGCGAGCCGCTCCCGGGGACCGGCCAGACCCAGCGAACCGGCCTCGCGCAGCCCCACGGTCACCGGCACGGACGGCAGCCCGTCCCGGTCGGCGGTGCCCAGCCGCAGCACCAGCGCCTCGGGGTGGCCGGGGCCCCGCTCCCAGAGCCGCGGCCCGGGGCCCAGGGCGGTGAGCAGTACGGCGGCGGGGTCGGGCCAGCAGTCGGCGACGGAGGCGGCGGCCACCGGCGGCGGGCCCGGCTCCGGCGCGGTCTCCTCGGCGGTCTCCTCACGGCCTCCGGTGAACCGCCGGGCCCAGGCGCCTATGCCGCGCCTGCGGGGGGCGGCCCGGGCGCCCTCCGGCTCCGGCGCCCCGGGGCCGTGCGCCTCCCCGGCGGGGAGGCCGTCGCCGGCGGCCCGGGCCGGGGTGTACTGCGCGGGCACCCGCACCACGGGGCCCGCCGCGTCCCGGGCGCTCCGGGGCGCCTCAGCGGAGGGCTCCCGGGCCGGGCCGTGGCCGGAGCCGTCGGACGATCCGTGTCCCCGGGGGGCGGGGGTGTGCGGGCCGCCGCCCGCCGCCGGGGATATGGACGCCTCCGGGCCGGGGTCGCCGCCGGCCCGGCCAGCCTCCGCGCCGGCCGGCTCCGGGCCGGGCCCCGCGCCGTCCCGCTCCGCCCCGGCCGCCGGGACCCGCAGATGCCCCTCGCCGTCGGGGACCGTGGCCAGCGGCGCCGAGCGGTCGCCCGGCGCGAGCAGGAGCGTGGACTCGCCGAGGCGCAGCAGCGCGCCCGCGGGCAGCCGCACCGGGCGGTCGCCCACCGGTCTGCCGTCCAGCGTGGTGCCGTTGGTGGAGCCGAGGTCGGCGACGGTGACCCGGCCGTCGTCCCCCACGGTCACCTCGCAGTGCAGCCGGGACACATCGGGGTCGTCGAGCGGGACATCGGCTGCGGCGGAGCGGCCGACACTGATCCGGCCGCCGTGCAGCAGATGCACCCCGCCCGCGTCGGGGCCCGCGACGACATGGAGCCGGGCGGCGGCGTCCGTCGCGCACGGGCCCACGGGGCCGGGGAGCTGGAGGGAGAGCACCGCGCCGTCGACCAGCGGCGGCTCGCCGAGGGTGCGGCGCTGGGCGTCCAGCCGCTCCTCGCCCGCGTAGACCACGACGGTGCCGTGGACATCGGGGCCCGCGACGGCGGTCGCCAGCGCGGAGGCCACGGCGGCCAGCGCCGTCCCCGCGGGTGCGGTGACGAGCACATCGCACGCGCGCGCGCCGGAGGGCCCGCGCGCGTGCGCACCGGCGGGGGTCGCGGAGCCCGCGCGGGCCGCGGCGGCCTCCGCCCCGGCGACCGCCGTCGCGGGCCCCGCCGCGGGCTGCCCGCCGCGCGGCGCGAGAACGGTCAGCCGGATCTGCATCGCCGTCAGCAATCCCTTCTGCGCGGGGTGCCCGGCAGGGGTCGCCTCGGATCGCCCCCACCCGGCAGGTCGGCGCGGCCCGTGGGGCTCCCGCCCCCACGGCTCCGCGCTGAGGGCATCCTCGCACCTGCCGCTGACAACACGCCCGGGGACTGTCAATAAGTGATCTTGATTGGTCCGCTCCGGACGGAAAAATGCCTGGTTGGGTTCTGGACCGGAAGCGGATGTTGCGTACGGCACGCGGCGGTCCGGCAACCTTCGCCGCCGAGCGGGCGTCTTCCCCGCGGGCGGGACACGGCCGCCGGCGGTGGGCCCGTGTCCCCGAGGGGCCCGGCGGAGATCACCGGGGGCGCTCCCGGACCACGGCCTGTGGACAACCGCCGGTGTTCTCGGCACAGGCCCTAAAGTGGGTCGGACACCCGGGTGGCCACAGCGGGCCCGGACCACGCAAGGACCACGATCAGCAGGGAGCGCATGACGTGCGGCCTGTAGGCAGCAAGTACCTCCTGGAGCAGCCGCTCGGACGCGGTGCCACCGGCACCGTCTGGCGTGCCCGTCAGAGGGAGACCGCGGGCGCCGAGGCGGCCGTCCCGGGCCAGCCCGGCGAAACCGTCGCGATCAAGGTCCTCAAGGAGGAGCTGGCCAACGACGCGGATGTCGTGATGCGCTTTCTGCGCGAGCGGTCCGTCCTGCTCCGGCTGACCCACCCCAATATCGTCAGGACCCGGGACCTGGTGGTCGAGGGGGATCTCCTCGCCCTGGTGATGGATCTGATCGACGGCCCGGACCTGCACCGCTATCTCCGCGAGAACGGCCCCTTCACCCCGGTCGCCGGCGCCCTGCTGACCGCCCAGGTCGCCGACGCGCTCGCCGCCAGCCACGCCGACGGGGTCGTCCACCGCGACCTGAAGCCGGCGAACGTGCTGCTGAAGACCGACGCCGACGGCCAGATGCACCCGATGCTGACCGATTTCGGCATCGCGCGCCTCGCCGACTCCCCGGGCCTCACCCGCGCGCACGAGTTCGTGGGCACCCCCGCCTATGTCGCGCCCGAGTCCGCCGAGGGGCGCCCCCAGACCTCCGCCGTCGATGTCTACGGCGCCGGCATTCTGATGTACGAGCTGGTCACCGGCCGTCCGCCGTTCGCCGGTGGCACCGCGCTGGAGGTGCTCCAGCGCCATCTCAGCGAGGAGCCCCGCCGCCCCACCACCGTCCCCGAGCCGATGTGGACGGTCATGGAGCGGTGTCTGCGCAAGGAGCCGGGGGAGCGGCCCAGCGCCGAGAACCTCGCCCGCGCGCTGCGCACCGTCGCCGCCGGGATCGGCGTCCACTCCACCCCCGCCCAGGTCGACGCGGCCCTCGGGGTGGCCGGCCTGCTCGCGCCCGACCCCGCGCCGGCCCCCGTGCCCCCGACGCCGGGCGCCGCCGACCTCACCCAGGTGCTGCCGAACAACGCGGGCTCCGACCCGAACGCGGCGACCAGCGTGATGGGGCAGACCGGCTCCCCGGCCGGTGCCGCCGACGCCACGAGCGTGCTGCCGCACACCGGGCCGCCCGGTGCCGACCCGACCGCGGTGATGCCTCCCGTACCGCCGCGTCCGGACGGCTCCCCGCAGCAGCCCGGGCCCGGGGACCCGCACCCCTGGCAGTCCCAGCTCCAGGCCGCCCGCGACCGCAACGACCAGACGCAGGTCCAGTACCTGGACCCGAGCCAGGACCCGCTGCGCCGCCGTCCGCAGCGCCAGCAGCAGCCCCACCCCCAGCAGGGCCACCCCCAGCAGCAGCACCAGCAGCACCAGCAGCCGCCGTACCCGCCCCAGCAGCAGTACGCGCCGCCGCAGCACCAGCCCCAGCAGCCGCCGCAGCGTCCCCAGCCCCGCCGGCAGCGGCCCCAGCCGCAGCCGCCGCAACAGCAGCAGTACGCGCCCCAGCCGTACGCGCCGCCCCAGCAGCCGCAGCAACCCCAGCAGCCGCAGCCGCCCGCGCGGCGGGAGCCCCGGCAGCCGCGCCAGCGCAGCGCCAACCCGACCCGCATCCCGGGTCTGGGCTGCCTCAAGGGCTGTCTGGTCTCCGTGCTCATGCTCGTGGTCGCGGGCTGGCTGGTCTGGGAGCTGACCCCGCTCCAGGACTGGGTCGCCCAGGGCCAGGGGTACTGGGACGCCATCGGCGACGGCATCGCGAAGGTGACGGACTGGGTCTCCGAGCTGGGCGGCTCGGGCTCCGGCTCGGGCGGCGGCCAGTAACCGGCGGGGCGGCCTTCCTGGCCCCGGTCCTCCTGGCCCGGGGCCGGCCGCCGGGTCCCGGACACCGGACCCCGCACCCGCCGGTCCCGGGGGCGGTCCCGGCCCGGCCGCGCGCTCCGGGCCACTGAATGGATTTGTCGACTTCCCGGGTCTCTTTCGTCCCGGGAAGTGAAGGTTGGCGCCATCCGGGGCACACGCGCCCCGGTTCCCCGCGTACGTTATGGGCCAACGCCAGCCGCTGAGGGAGCAGTCTTGGCACGGAATATCGGCAGCCGGTACACAGCCCACCAGATCCTCGGACGGGGCAGCGCGGGCACGGTCTGGGCGGGGGAGGGCCCCGAGGGGCCCGTCGCCGTCAAGCTGTTGCGCGAGGACCTCGCGTCCGACCAGGAGCTGGTCGGACGCTTCGTCCAGGAGCGCACCGCCCTGCTCGGACTCGACCACCCCAGGATCGTCGGGGTCCGTGACCTCGTGGTCGACGGAAACGACCTCGCGCTCGTCATGGATCTCATCCGGGGCACCGATCTGCGCACCCGTCTCGACCGCGAACGCCGGCTCGCCCCCGAGGCCGCCGTCGCGATCACCGCGGATGTCGCCGACGCCCTGGCCGCCGCGCACAAGGCCGGGGTCGTCCACCGGGACGTGAAGCCCGAGAACATCCTGCTCGACATGGAGGGACCGCTCGGCCCCGCCGGTTCGCACCCCGCCCTGCTGACCGACTTCGGCGTCGCGAAGCTCATCGACACCCCGCGCCGCACCAAGTCGTCCCGCATCATCGGAACCCCCGACTATCTGGCGCCCGAGATCGTCGAGGGGCTGCCCCCGCGGGCGGCGGTCGACATCTACGCCCTCGCGACCGTGCTCTACGAACTCCTCGCCGGCTTCACCCCCTTCGGCGGCGGCCACCCGGGCGCCGTGCTGCGCCGCCATGTCACCGAGACGGTCGTCCCGCTCCCGGGCATCCCCGACGAGCTGTGGCAGCTGATCGTGCAGTGCCTGGCCAAGGCCCCCGCCTCCCGGCTGCGCGCGTCCGAGCTGGGCACCCGGCTGCGCGAGCTGCTGCCGATGCTGGCGGGCATGCCTCCGCTGGAGGTGGACGAACCGGACACCGAGCCGGTGTCCGAGCCGTACCGCGAAGCCGCGCCCGAGCCCCAGGGCGAGGTGCGCCGCCGGGGCGCGGTCCCGCTCGTCCCCGGTGCGGCCCCCGCCGACTCCAACCGCGACACCCACACCTCCATGAGGGTCCCGGCCCCCGACGAACTGGCGGGCGGCGCCCACGGCACGGCCCGCGCCCCCCGGGCCCCCGGCCAGCGCCGCCCCGGCTCGGCCCGCAACAGGGGAACGGGGAAGGGCGCCGGCCCCGGCAGGTCCGGCGGGGTCTCCGGAGCCGTCCGCAAGCGCCGTATCACCCTGGGCGTGGCGGGCCTGGCGCTCGCCGCGGCGCTCGGCGTCGGCGGCTGGCTCGCCCTGGGCGACAGCGACCCGGAGCCCCCCGGACGCGACTCCCGGCACTCCTCGCCCACCGCGCCCTGAACCGTCTCTCTCGGATCTCGCCGGGCCCCGGGGCCGCAGCCACGGTCCGCCGCCGGCGCTCCGCGTGGGCTCCGCCCTCCGCCTCGCGATCCACGGCACCGGACCCCGCTCACCGATCCGGCCCGGTCCGAAGGAAGCCCCCTGGACCGCCCCGCCGGACCCCCGGCCCGCCCCGGCCCCGCCGCCGCCCCGGAGACCCGGCGCCCCGGCGGCGTCCCCGGGCTGCGGCGGTGGGGGCGGACCGTGGCTGCGGCCCCGGGCGGCGGCCCCGGGCTGCGGCGGCTCCGGCTGCGGACCTGGCTGCGGCCCCGGGGGCGGCTCCGGCTGCGGACCCGGACTGCGGCCCCGGGCGGCCGGCCCCGGGCGGCCGGCCCCCCTGCCGCCCGGGGCCCGGAAACACCGCTCACCAGGCCCGCCGGAGCCCGGGGAACGCCCCGTACCGGACCCCGTATGACAGGGACCCGCCGGGAACGTCCCCCGGAGCCGTTACGCTGGACCCGTGGCAGTCGTCGATGTATCCGAAGAGCTGAAGTCCCTCTCCTCGACCATGGGGTCGATCGAGGCCGTCCTGGACCTCGACAGGATGAGGGCCGACATCGCCGTGCTCGAGGAGCAGGCCGCGGCCCCGTCCCTCTGGGACGACCCGGAGGCGGCGCAGAAGATCACCAGCAAGCTCTCCCATCTCCAGGCCGAGCTGCGCAAGACCGAGGCCCTGCGCGGCCGTATCGACGACCTCAGCGTGCTCTTCGAGCTGGCCGAGGCCGAGGACGACGCGGACACCCTCGCCGAGGCCGAGTCGGAGCTGGTCGACGTCCGCAAGGCGCTGGACGAGATGGAGGTCCGCACCCTCCTCTCCGGCGAGTACGACGAGCGGGAGGCGCTGGTCAACATCCGCGCCGAGGCCGGCGGAGTGGACGCCTCGGACTTCGCCGAGCGCCTCCAGCGCATGTACATGCGCTGGGCCGAGCGCCACGGCTACTCCACGGAGATCTACGAGACCTCCTACGCGGAGGAGGCCGGCATCAAGTCGACCACCTTCGTGGTGAAGGCGCCGTACGCCTACGGCACCCTCTCCGTCGAGCAGGGCACCCACCGTCTGGTGCGCATCTCGCCCTTCGACAACCAGGGCCGCCGCCAGACCTCCTTCGCGGGCGTCGAGGTGCTCCCGGTGGTGGAGTCGAGCGACCATGTCGACATCGACGAGACCGAGCTGCGGGTGGATGTGTACCGCGCGTCGGGCCCCGGCGGCCAGGGCGTCAACACCACCGACTCGGCGGTCCGGATCACCCATATCCCGACCGGCATCGTCGTCTCCTGTCAGAACGAGCGCTCCCAGATCCAGAACAAGGCCAGCGCGATGAACGTCCTCCAGGCGAAGCTGCTGGAACGCCGCCGCCAGGAGGAGCAGGCCAAGATGGACGCCCTCAAGGGCGACGGCGGCAACTCCTGGGGCAACCAGATGCGTTCCTATGTGCTGCACCCCTACCAGATGGTCAAGGACCTGCGCACCGAGTTCGAGGTGGGCAACCCCCAGGCGGTGCTGGACGGGGAGATCGACGGATTCCTGGAGGCGGGGATTCGCTGGCGCAAGCGCCAGGAGAAGTGACAGCGGAGTGATACGGCGGAGGTGCCGGCTCGATACGAGTCCGGCACCTCCGCCGTTTGTGGATTTCCCGTGCCGGCACCGGAATTCACGTATCGGATTATCGCCGTACCGGCATATGAACCGATGAACACATCAACTCTCTTTGTCGACAAGGAAACTGCCATCTCCCGGTGATGCGCTCGCTTTTATGTCACAGTTGCATCGCCGCACCTCGGTCAATCCTCTTCATACCGGGCATCCCCTCCCACAACTGCCTTGACGCGTCTGGGAAAACTGGGAAGGGTAACGCGCGGCATGCGTGTTTCCGGTGCGGCTGAGAGCCAGGAGAGAGTTCGAAATCCCCTGAGGTCGCCGCGCTGGACCCTGCTCCACTGAACGATCAGCTACTGGGGGTAGCAGTTAGATGACCAAGAAGATGCGCATCCGTGTCGCGCGAATCGCCGCGGGTGCGGTGGTTGCCGCCGGCGCGTCCCTGACCGCCGCGGGGGCCGCCTCGGCCGTCAGCTCCGACTTCAGCGTGGGCTCCGAGGCCGGACTCGGCATCACGGAGACGGAGACCGCGAGTCCCACCCCGTCCGTGCCGCCGACCACGATCCCGACGCCGACCGCCACGGCGACCTCGGAGCCTCCGAAGCCCACCACCCAGCCGCCGAGCCCCACCACGGAGCCGCCGAGCCCGACGACCCAGCCCCCGAAGCCCACCACCCAGCCGCCGAGCCCCACCACGGAGCCGCCGAGCCCGACGACCCAGCCCCCGAAGCCCACCACCCCCGCCCCGACCGGGACCAGCGCCCCGGGTGACGACGGCGGCAGTGACAACGGTGGCAACGAGTCCGGTGGCAACGAGTCCGGCGGCGGCGACTCGGGCGGCGGTGACTCCGGCGGCAAGGAGACCAGCGGCACGGAGAGCAACGGCGGCAGCGGCGGCGACAGCGGCGACTGCACCGTCAACTCCGACGGCGTCGAGTGCACCGACAACACCGACACCAACAACGCCGGCTCGCAGCCGGTGGAGCAGGGCGAGGCCAAGGAGGAGCTGGCCGAGACCGGCGCTCTGGAGACCACCTACCTGCTCATCGGCGCCGCGACCATGATCGCCGGTGGTATCGGCTTCCGTATGCTGCCGCGTCTCGTCGGCGGCAACCGCACGGCCGTCTGACCGGCGGGCGCCGGAAGGCGCCGCGGAGCGGTGACGGCGCGGTGACAGCGCGATGGACACCGTCCCGGAGCACCGCGCTCCGGGAACAGGGGGAGGGCCCGGGGTGCGGCACAGCACCCCGGGCCCTCCTGATGTCTCACGCGGTCCCCCGCGGGCGATGTCCCGTCCGGGCGAGGCGGGGCCGCCCGGGGTGCGCGCGCGGCGGTTACGCCGTGCGCGAGGCCAGCACGGCCAGTGCTCCCACGAGCACGGCCAGCAACATCAGCAGTGCCGCCGGGTTCAGCCCGCCGAAGGGACCGCCGCCGCCCTCCTCCTGCCGGAGCCGCTCGCGGTTCGCCCGGCACACCGGGCAGCGGCCCTCGGCCACCGGGGCCGCGCAGTTGGCGCATACCAGTCGGTCATAGGTCATGCGCTCTCCTCCTCCCGCGCGCCGGAGCCGCGGACGCGGACCGTCAGCACACTTCTCCTCGACAACGCCCGGCGCGTCGCGACTGTTCCCCTACCACTGTGCCAGCTCCCGTGCCATTCGGCGCGCCCCACCCGGCCGCTCCCCCCGGCGCGGGGGAAGCCTGAGGGGACAAAGCGCGCAAGCCCGGCCGCCGACTGCGCCCGCGAGCCCCCTTCGCGTAGTGTCACGCACACCTACCCCCGGCCGACCGTGGTGCACCCGTGATCCGATTCGACAGTGTTTCCAAGAGCTATCCCAAGCAGAACCGCCCCGCCCTGCGGGATGTCTCCCTCGACATCGAAAAGGGCGAGTTCGTCTTCCTCGTGGGCTCGTCCGGTTCCGGAAAGTCGACCTTTCTGCGGCTGATCCTCCGCGAGGAGCGCGCCAGCACCGGTCTGGTCCATGTCCTCGGCAAGGATCTGGCCCGGCTCTCCAACTGGAAAGTCCCGCACATGCGCCGCCAGCTCGGCACCGTGTTCCAGGACTTCAGGCTGCTGCCCAACAAGACCGTCGCCGAGAACGTCGCCTTCGCGCAGGAGGTCATCGGCAAGCCCCGGGGCGAGATCCGCAAGGCCGTGCCGCAGGTGCTCGACCTCGTCGGGCTCGGCGGCAAGGAGGACCGGATGCCGGGCGAGCTGTCCGGCGGTGAGCAGCAGCGGGTCGCCATCGCCCGCGCGTTCGTCAACCGTCCGATGCTGCTGATCGCCGACGAGCCGACCGGTAACCTCGACCCCCAGACCTCGGTCGGGATCATGAAGCTGCTGGACCGGATCAACCGCACCGGCACGACCGTGGTGATGGCGACCCACGACCAGAACATCGTCGACCAGATGCGCAAGCGGGTCATCGAGCTGGAACTCGGCCGTCTCGTACGTGACCAGGCGCGCGGCGTCTACGGCTACCAGCACTGAGCGGACGCCGGGGCCCCGCGCCCCGGCGGCCGTGCACCGAGCAGAGAAGCGCAAGGAAAGGCTGAACGCACGCGATGCGCGCCCAGTTCGTACTGTCGGAGATCGGCGTGGGTCTCCGCCGCAATCTCACCATGACCTTCGCCGTCATTGTCTCCGTGGCGCTCTCGCTCGCGCTCTTCGGCGGTGCGCTGCTGATGAGTCAGCAGGTCAACACGATGAAGGACTTCTGGTACGACAAGGTCAACGTCTCGATCTACCTCTGCAACAAGAACGACGCGACGACCAATCGCGCTTCCTGCGGCAAGGGCGCGGTCACCGATCAGCAGAAGCAGCAGATCAAGGCCGACCTGGAGAAGATGGAGATCGTCGACAAGGTCCACTACGAGACCGCCGAGCAGGCGTACAAGCTCTACAAGGAGCAGTACGGCGACACGGCGATCGCCGCCACCATCACCCCGGACCAGATGCAGGAGTCGTACCGGGTCAAGCTCAAGGACCCGGAGAAGTACCAGGTCGTGGCGAGCGCCTTCGCGCAGCGCGACGGTGTCCACCAGGTCCGGGACCAGCGGGACATCCTGGAGAACCTCTTCTCGCTGATGAACGGCATGCGGGTGGCGGCGCTCTGTGTGATGGGCCTGATGCTGGTCATCGCCACCATGCTGATCGTCAACACGGTGCGTGTCTCGGCGTTCAGCCGCAGGCGTGAAACCGGGATCATGCGGCTCGTCGGCGCGTCCAGCTTCTACATCCAGATGCCGTTCATCATGGAGGCCGCTTTCGCCGGGCTGCTCGGCGGCGCGGTCGCCTGCGGCTTCCTGCTGCTGGGCCGCTACTTCCTCATCGATCACGGCCTCGCCCTCGCGGACAAGGTGCAGTTGGTGGAGTTCATCGGCTGGGACGCGGTCTTCACCAAGCTGCCGCTGGTGCTCGCCATCGGTCTGCTGATGCCCGCCTTCGCCGCTCTGATCGCCCTGCGCAAGTACCTCAAGGTGTGACGATCACCCCCGGGCGCCGTACGGCAACAGCCGTACGGCGCTTTTCGCTTCGCCTAGACTCGGCCTCATGCCGGGCTCGGATCTCTGCCGCCGCCGGCCCCGCCGCGTCAGCCGTGGGGCGAGCCTGTCCTTGGTTTTTGTGACCGTTCTGGCCACCGCGGCGGCCACCGACTCCCTCCCGCGCGACCCGGGCGCCCAGGACCGCCCGCCCGCCGCCCGGCCGTCGGGTCCGGGCGCCCTCGCCCCGGTCGCCGCCGGCGCTCCCGTCACCGGCGCGCCCCCGCCCGGGCCGCGCGCCGGCGATCCGCCCCCCGCCGGGCCTGCCGCCGACGAGGGCACGGTCGCCTGGGCCGCGGCCGAGGCCGAGGCCGACGGCAAGTCCGGTGCGCGGGCGGCCGGGGAGGCCGTCCGCCGCAGCGGCGACCGCTGGGGCGCGGTCTACGACCGCCGGGAGTACGAGACCTTCCGCCAGGCCCTCGACGGCCAGTACACCGGTGTCGGGCTCTGGGCCCGCCGCTCCGGGGACGGCCGGGTGGAGGTCGCCCGGGTGCGGGCCGGCGGACCGGCCGGCCGGGCGGGCATCCGGGCCGGGGACCGGCTGCGCACCATCGACGGCGCGGCGGTCGACCGCCGCCCGGTGACCGAGGTCGTGGGGCTGCTGCGCGGCCGGGACCGCACGCATGTGGCGCTGGGCCTGGAGCGCGCGGGCCGCTCCTGGACCCAGTCCCTGACCCGTACGACCCTGAGCACCGAGTCCGTCACCGTCGAGCGGCTCGACGACGGGGCCGTGGTGATCAAGGTCGTGGCCTTCACCCGGGGCACCGGCACCCGGGTCAGGGAGGCGGTGCGGACCGCCCCCGAGGGCGCCGGGGTGCTGCTGGACCTGCGGGGGAACAGCGGCGGTCTGGTCCACGAGGCGGTGGACGCGGCCTCCGCCTTTCTCGACGGCGGCCTGGTCGCCACCTATGACGTGCGGGGGAAGGAGCGGGCCCTGTACGCGGCGCCGGGCGGTGACACGGCGAGACCCGTGGTCGCGCTCGTCGACGGCGGCACGATGAGCGCGGCCGAACTGGTCACCGGGGCGCTCAAGGACCGGGGCCGGGCGGTGACGGTCGGCGCCCGCACCTTCGGCAAGGGCTCGGTCCAGATGCCCAGCGAGCTGCCCGACGGTTCGGTGGCGGAGCTGACCGTGGGGCACTACCGCACCCCCGCGGGGCACGATGTGGACGGCGAGGGCATCGCCCCCGACCTCCCGGCGGGCGAGGGCGCCCAGCAGCGGGCGAGGAACGTGCTGGACGGCCTCGGCACCGCGCCCGGAGCGTCCGACTGATCCTCGGGCTTAAATCTGTTGCGGGGTAGTGCGAAAATGAACGCACTATGGCTAAGGAAAAGGACCCAGGGCGCAAGCTGATCGCGCAGAACAAGAAGGCGCGGCACGACTACCAGATCATCGACACCTATGAGTGCGGTCTCGTGCTCACCGGTACCGAGGTGAAGTCCCTCCGGCAGGGGCGGGCCTCGCTGGCCGACGGCTTCGTCCAGATCGACGGCCACGAGGCCTGGCTGCACAACGTCCATGTGCCCGAGTACACCCAGGGCACCTGGACCAACCACTCCGCGCGGCGGAAGCGGAAGCTGCTGCTGCACCGGGCGGAGATCGACAAGCTGGAGTCCAAGTCCCAGGAGACCGGTCACACGATCGTGCCCCTGGTGCTGTACTTCCGGGAGGGCCGGGCGAAGATCGAGATCGCGCTGGCCCGGGGCAAGAAGGAGTACGACAAGCGGCAGACCCTGCGCGAGCGCCAGGACCGCCGCGAGGCGGACCGGGCGATGTCGGCCGTGCGCCGCCGTCAGCGGGCCTGACCCGCGCCATCGCGGGAATACGCTGGCATGTGGCCGCGTTGGTCACGTACGATGGCACTGCCGACCACCGGAGGGGCAACCCTTCCGCGGGAAGCATTGATAAAAAAACATGGGGATGATCGGTTTCGACAGCGGATGTCGAAGCAGGTGAAGCGAGCCGAGGAAGCGGCAATGATCTCGTAAACCATATGTCGCAAAAAACAATCGCCAATTCTAAGCGCGATAACTCCGAAGCCTTCGCTCTCGCTGCCTGATAAGCAGTAAGAACGAACCTTCACTCATGGAGCGTCAGCCCGGGGAGCGTTCCCGACCCGGTTCCTGGCGTCAACTAGGGAACTAAACCTCTGGACCCGGTCACGGGGTCCAGGGGGAAATCAAACAGTGACTGAGCCCGTCGGAGACTTGTCCGTGTGATCTCCGGGGCCGAGAAAATCGCAGCGGACTGCGCTCGGAGAAGCCCTGATTCCGCACCGTTGGACGCGGGTTCGATTCCCGCCATCTCCACTTCATCCCATGTGGGCAGAGGCCCGGCTGCTACGGCAGCCGGGCCTCTGTCATGTCCGCGTGCGCCCGGCCGGTGCGGAGGTCATGCGCGCCCCTTCCGGCCCGCCTGCCCTTCCGGCCCGCCTGCCCTTCCGGCCCGCCTGCCCTTCCGGCCCGCCCGCCTGTCCGGCCGCCGCCCGGTCCGCCCGGCGCGCAGCCGCCCGGATCGGGACGGTGAGCAGCGCCGCGACCGCCGCCGCCGCGACGGGCACCGTATAGCCGTACACCGCGCCCGGCCCCTCGGCGATCCGCCCGGCCGCCGCCGCGCCCACCGCGATGCCCCCGAGAATCGCCGTCACCGCGAGGGTCATCCCCTCGTTCAGCGAGCCGCGCGGGGTCAGCCGCTGCACCAGCGTCATCCCGGTGACCATCGCCGGCGCGGTCGCGGCACCCGCCGACAGCAGCGCGAGCGCCAGCGGCACCGCCGAGCCGGTCCGGGCGGCCAGCAGCGGCAGCACCATCAGCGCCGCCATCGCCCCCAGACAGAGCCCCAGCCGCCCAGACAGAGCCCCAGCCGCCCGGGCAGATCGCGGGCCGGCCGCAGCGTCCCGTACAGCAGTCCGGCGGCGCCCGACCCCGCCGCCTGGAGTCCGAGCAGCGCGCCCGCCCACGGGCCGTCCAGATGGGCCAGGGTGGAGACCTCCAGCGCGCCGAAGACCGTGCCGGTGGCCAGGAAGACCAGCAGCAGCGGCAGGACGCCGGATACGCGCAGCGGGGAGCGGGCGCCCGCGCGGCGCGGGGCGGGCGGGGGCTCGGTGGCGCGCTGCGCGGTGAAGACCAGTACCCCGGCGAGGAGCAGCACCGCGCCGGTCACCGTGCCCGCCTCCGGGAAGAGCGCCGAGCAGAGCAGGGCCGCGAGCACCGGGCCCAGCATGAAGCACACCTCGTCGGCGGCCTGTTCGAACGAGTTCGCGGTGTGCAGGGCGGCCGGGTCGCCCCGGTGGAGACGGGCCCAGCGGGCCCGGGACATCCCGCCGGTGTTGGGGGCGGTGGCGGTGGCGGTCGCGGCGCAGGCGGCGAAGAGCGTCCAGTCGGGCGCGTCGAGACGTACGCACAGAACCAGCGCGAGCGCCCCGAGCACGGCCGGCACCACCGCCGGAACGGCGACCCTGGCCTGCCCGTACCGGTCCACCAGCCGGGCGGTCCACGGCGCGACCAGCGCGGTGACCACCAGGCCGGTCGCGGTGACCGCCCCGGCGAGCGCGTACGAGCCCCGCGACCCGGCGATCATGATCACCGCGCTGACGCCGAACATGCCCATGGGCGTTCGCCGTCGGCGGTGAGGGTGACCCGCCGGGTGGTACGGAGGAACAGCTCGGCGCCCAGTTCGCGCTCCAGCCTGCGCACATCGCGGCTCAGCGCCTGCTGGGCGATGTGGAGCCGGGCGGCGGCGCGGGTGTCCTGGCCAGGGCCCGGGAACTCGATCCCCGGTGCGAGCTGATGGCGCGCTTCGAGAGCGGGCTCACCGGCGCGGCGGCCGAGATCGCCGCCGGCCGGCTCGATGTCTCCTTCGGCTACTTCCACGGGCTGGCCGACGCGCTGCGGGCCCCCCTCGCCCACCGGCTCGTCCGGTACGAACCGCTGGCGGTGATCCTGCCGTACGACCATCCGCTCGCCGGGCGCGAGCGGGTGCCGCTCGACGCGCTCGCGGGCGAGACGGTCTACGCGGGGGCCGGCAACCCGCGCACCCCGGAGTGGACGGAGCTGGCCCGGCGGCTCTTCGCGGGCCGGGGGATCGGGATCGCGCCGCCCGCGCCGATGGCGGTCGGGGCCGAGGAGTTCCGGCGGGTGATGGCGAAGACCCGCCGCCCGGTGCTGGCGACCGTCGACTTCCCGGCGATGCCGGAGGCCGTGCTGCACCCGCTCACCGACCCCGTGCCGCTCTCCCCGCTCTCCCTGGTCTGGCGCCGGGGGCTGCGCCACCGGGGCCTCGATGCCCTGTGCGCGGCGGCGGCCGGGCTGGCGGGCGAGTCGGGCCGGCTGGAGCGCGGCCCGGGCCACTGGGTGCCCGTCCCGGAAGCGGCCTGAGCGCCGCCCGGCCGTCTTGTGCCGGTGCCGCCGGCACTTCACCGCCGGCTCGCACCGCCGGCGCAAGGTTTCCGCAAGGTTCGCCGCCATGCCCGTGCGGGACAGTGGCCCCGTGGTCGGGACCCGGATCGATCCGGGTCGCACGGCGCCGCACCGACGGGGGCGGTGTGCCAGGGGGAATCGGCCACGGGCCGCCGGCGCTCCGTGCCGCCGATGACGCGCCCACCGTGGGGGACCCGCGACGGGGGGATGGGTCCCCCACACTCACGCCCGCACCCACCCGCACCTCCGCGCCCCGGGCGCTGCCATCCGGGGGTGTCCGGCGCACGGGAGCGAAACCCGCGCCGGATTGCGCCGTTCACACGGGGAGCCGCGCTCGCGACCGCCGCGCGGCCGTTCGTCGAACGCGGAACGGGAGCTGAGGCAGATGATCTCGATCACGGTGGGCAGGGGCGCGGCGCTGGGCGCGGCCGTGCTGTCGCTCCTGGCGGTCCCGGTGGGGGAGGGGGCGGGCGCGAGCGCGGCGGCGGTGCCCGTACGGGCGGCCGGCGGGGGGTCCGCCGCGACGGCGTCCTCCTCCGCGCCCGTGCTCGCCGCGCCCGACGCCGTCGCCCCCGTGCTCGCAGCGCCCGACGCCGTCGCCCTGCGCGCCGCCCTGCGCTCGGCGCTCTCCCACGGCGCGCCCGGCGCCCTCGCGCGCGTCCAGGACGGCGCGTCCGTGCGCACCTTCGCCGAGGGCGTCGCCGACCGCGCCACCGGACGGGCCGTCACCGCCGCCGAGCGCTTCCGGGTCGGCAGCGTCACCAAGACCTTCACGGCCGTGGTGCTGCTCCAGCTCGTGGACGAGGGCCGGCTCACCCTCGATTCCCCGGTCACCCGCCATCTGCCCGGGGTGCTGCCGGACGACCGGATCACGGTGCGTCATCTCCTCAGCCACCGCAGCGGCCTGTACGACTACACCAACGTGCTGTTCGCCCGTACCGTCGCCGGCTTCGAAGCCGTACGGAACCGGGTCTTCACCCACCGGGAACTGCTCGACATCTCCCTGGCCGAGCCCAGGACCGGGCAGCCCGGCGCGGCGTACTCCTACTCCAACACCAACTTCGTGGTCGCCGGCATGCTCGTCGAGAAGCTCACCGGCGTCTCCACCGGGGCCGCCTACCGCGAGCGGATCATCAACCCGCTGGGTCTCGCGGACACCTTCTACGTCCACCCCTCCACCGCCATTCCCGGCACGCACACCAAGGGGTACCTCACCCCCGACTCGGCGAACGCGTCGCTGATCGACTCCACCCGCCAGACCGCGTCCTGGGCCCAGAGCGCGGGCGCGCTCATCTCCAGCGCCCGGGACCTCAACACCTTCTTCGCCGCGCTGCTCCGGGGCGAGCTGACCTCCACCGCGGGGCTGGCGCAGATGCGGAAGTGGACCGCGGTCAACAGCACCCAGGGGTACGGGCTCGGGCTGCGCCGCCGCGATCTCTCCTGCGGGGTCTCCGTGTACGGGCACAACGGCACCGTCCAGGGGTACTACACCTACTCCTTCACCTCCGGGGACGGCGCCCGCTCGGTGACCTCGGCCGCCAACACCTCCAACAACAGCGCCGTCCTCAACACCCTGCCCCGCACCCTGGAGGCCGTCTTCTGCGGCGGGGCCGCCGCCGCACGGGACGCGGCCCGCCCCTGAACCGGGCCCGGGCCCGGGCCCGGGCCCGGGCCCGGGCCGGGTTCCCGGGGGAGGGGTTCCGGCCGCCCGCGCCGGAAAGGCTTCCGGGCACCCGCCGGGACGGGCACTCTGGTGGGAAGACCCCGCGGCAGGACTTTGCGGCACCCGTGGCGGACCCGGCGGAGTGCCCGAGGCAGTGACCTTGAGGCGGTGACAGGCGCATGGTGACAGGCGCGACCGGTACGGCTCCTCACGACTGGCGGTTCGACTCGGGCCGGCTCTGCCTGGATCTGATGGCGACAGGAGAGTCGGCCGGACGCGAACCCCTCGCGGGCCCCGGCCGGCTCGCCCACTGGCTGCTGACCGCGGGGCTGCTTCCCGCAGGTACGCCGGTGAGCGCGGTGGACGGCCCCTGGGTGGGGCGGTTCGTGGAACTGCGCGGCTGGATCAACCAGGTGGTGCGGGCGGAGATCGACGGGCGGTACGCCCCGACCGCCCTGGAACGGGTGAACGCGGCGGCCTCGGGGCCGCCGCCGCCGATCCGGGCCGTGCGGGACGACACCAGCGGCGCTCTGGTGATGGTGCTGGGGACGGCGCCGGAGTGCGGGGCGCTGCTGGCGGCGGTGGCGCGGGACGCGGTGGAGCTGCTGACGGATTCGGTGGCGAGAGGGGGGTTGAGGGAGTGTTCGGGGGAGGGGTGCCGGCGGGTGTATCTGGACAGTTCGCGGGGGCGGAGGAGGAGGTGGTGTTCGAGTGAGGTCTGTGGAAACCGGGAGCGTGTGGCCCGCCACCGCCGCCGCACCGCCTCGATGACCCGCGCCTGACCTCCGCCCCGTGCACGGCCCACACCCGGGGCCCGGCCCCGAGGCCCCGCGCCCCAATCGCCGGGCGAACCCGGGTTGTCCGGCACTTGGGGACGGACTCTGTGCGACAGGTGCCCGCACGGTGCGGGCCACGGTCGGGGGCCAGCCCCCGAACCCCCGCGCCTCAAACGCCGGCGGGGCTGGAGTGGTGCTGCGTCAATCGCCGGCGGGGGTGAGGGGTGCTGCGTCGCTTGCCGGCGGGCTGGAGTGGTGCTGTATGGAGGGCTCCGGCGGGGCTGGAGTGGTGCTGCGTCGCTCGTCCGCGGGGGTGAGGGGTGCTGTATGGGGGGCTTCGGCGGGGCTGGAGTGGTGCTGCGTCAATCGGCGGTGGGGCTGGAGTGGTGCTGCGTCAATCGCCGGCGGGGGCTGAAGTGGAGCTGCCTCGGCGGCTTCGGCGGGGCTGGGTGGACCCAGCACCTCCGGGGGCACCCCCAGAGGCAGCTCTGGGGGAGATTGAGCACCGACCCCGCGCCCACAGGACCCCGCTCCCCGTGGGCGGGGGGCTCCCGGATGAGGGTGTCGTGGGGGTCGACCGGGAGGGTCGGGTGCGCGAGGATGCCGCCGTGGCCGACGACCGTCCGCGCAGGGCCCGCCATCGCGGCGGGAAACCGCTCCGTGCCCCCTCCGCGCCCGACGAGGACCTCATGCGCGCGCTCTACCGCGACCACGCCGGCCCCCTCCTCGCCTACGTCCTGCGCCTTGTCGCCGGCGACCGCCAGCGCGCCGAGGACGTGGTGCAGGAGACCCTCATCCGCGCCTGGAAGAACGCCGGCCGGCTCAACCGGACGACCGGCTCCGTCCGGCCCTGGCTGGTGACGGTCGCCCGCCGGATCGTCATCGACGGGCACCGCAGCCGCCAGGCCCGGCCGAGGGAGGTCGATCCGTCGCCGCTCGACGTCATCCCCGCCGAGGACGAGATCGACAGGGCGCTCTGGCTGATGACGCTCGCGGACGCGCTCGATGATTTGACTCCCGCGCACCGGGAAGTCCTTCTGGAGACGTACTTCAGGGGACGTACGGTCAACGAGGCCGCCGAGGCCCTCGGCATACCCAGCGGGACGGTCCGCTCCCGGGTGTTCTACGCCCTCCGTTCGATGAAGCTCGCACTGGAGGAGAGGGGGGTCACGGCATGAGCGGGCACGAGCACGAGTCCGTCCACGACGCGGTCGGCGCGTATGTGCTCGGGGTGCTCGACGACACCGACGCCTCCGTGTTCGAGACCCATCTCGTCGGGTGCGATGTCTGCGCGGCCCGTCTGGAGGAGCTCTCCGGCATGGAGCCCGTGCTCGCCGCGCTGCCCCCGGCCACCCCGCCCCGCGCCCCCGCCCCGCCCGGCGGGCGGGTGCTCGAAGGGCTGCTCGCGGAGGTCGCGGGGCAGCGGGCCGCCAGGCGCCGCCGCGCCCTGTGCCTGATCGCCGTCGCCGGGGCCCTGATCGTCGGCGGCCCGCTCACCGCCGTCGTGGTCACCGCCGACGCCGCCGCCCCCGCCGCGCAGGCGCCCCCGGCCGAGGACACCTCCCTCCGCACCATGGACGCCAAGGTCACCGCCACCGACTCCACCACCCGCGTCCGGGCCACCGTCGGCACCGAGGAGAGGGAGTGGGGCACCCACACCGTCCTGGAGCTGAGGAATGTCACGGGCCCGCTCAAGTGCTCGCTGATCGCCGTCTCCAGGAGCGGCGAGGAGGAGATCGTGGCCTCCTGGGCCGTCCCCCGCCGCGGCTACGGCCCGGCGGACGGCCCGAACGGAACGTCGGGTGAGCCGCTCTACGTCCACGGCGGAGCCGCCATGCCCCGCGCGGACATCGACCGTTTCGAGGTGCGTACGTTCGACGGCAGAAAGCTCGTGGAGGTCGACGCCTGACAGATTCGCCCCCTTCGCGTACGGTTGGCGGCTGCCCAGTGCACGTCAGAAGGGGGCCTCGGTGGCCGCGCAGGAAGCCGCTGTCGACGCTGTCGATCAGGTCGCAAGAGACACCGTCCGGGGACATTCCACCCCCGAGGACTCCGTCCGGGACCGAGAGATCGCCGTTGAGCAGGAACATCTCGACCGGGTGTACCGCCGGCTGGAGGAGAAGATCGACGAGGCGGAGTTCCTGATGAAGGACGCCGCCAAACTCGGCCAGGTCGGCACCCCCGGGGCGCTCGCCGAGCGGGACGCCCAGGTCTTCCGCGCGGGCGTCCACCTCAGCCGCCTCAACAACGAATTCGAGGACTTCCTCTTCGGCCGGATCGACCTGCTGCCGGGCAAGGACGGACAGCGCGGCCCGGACGGCGCGTACACCTCGGTGGAGCCGGCCGACGACGCCGTGCGCCCCGACAGCACCGCCGACATCGCCGAGACCCTGCACATCGGCCGGATCGGGGTGCTGGACACCGACTACACGCCCCTGGTCATCGACTGGCGCGCCCCCGCCGCCGCCCCCTTCTACCGCTCGACACCGGTGGAGCCGGGCCGGGTGGTGCGCCGCCGGGTCATCCGCTCCAAGGGCCGCCGGGTCCTCGGGGTCGAGGACGACCTGATGCGTCCCGAGCTGACCGCGCGGCTCGACGGCGCCGCCCTCCCCGTGATCGGCGACGGCGCGCTGATGGCCGCGCTCGGCCAGGCCCGCAGCCACACCATGCGGGACATCGTCGCCTCCATCCAGGCCGAACAGGACCTGGTCATCCGGGCGCCCGCCGCCTCCGTCACCCATGTGGAGGGCGGCCCCGGCACCGGCAAGACGGCGGTGGCGCTGCACCGGGCCGCGTACCTCCTCTACCAGGACCGCAGACGGTACGCGGGCGGCATCCTCATCGTCTCGCCCACTCCGCTGCTCGTCGCCTACACCGAGGGCGTGCTGCCCTCGCTCGGCGAGGAGGGCCAGGTCGCCATCCGCGCGGTGGGCCATCTGGTCGACGGCGCCGAGGCCACCGTCTACGACGAACCCGCCGTGGCGCGGGTCAAGGGCTCGTCCCGGATGCTGAAGGTCCTCCGCCACGCCGCCCGGGGCGCCCTGGAGCGCCCGGGGCCGACGGTGACCGTGCGGGACGGCCAGCTGATGCTGGGCGAGGAGGAGGCCGCCGGTACGCCCGAGCGGCTGCGGGTGGTCGTCTTCGGACGCCGGCTGGAGCTGGAGGCCGCCGAGCTGCGCCGTATCCGGGCCAATGTCCTCAGCGGCACCGCGCCGGTCAATCTGCTGCGCCCGCGCGCCCGCCGGCTGCTGCTGGACGCGCTCTGGACCCGGTCGGGTTCGGCGGGCCGCCACAGCGATCCCGAACTCGCCGCCGAACTGCGCTCCTCCTTCGACGAGGACGTCAGCGGCGAGGACAGCTTCCGCTCCTTCCTGGACGAGTGGTGGCCCGAGCTGACCCCGCGCGGGGTGCTCGCCGCCATGGCCGACGAGCGGCGGCTCGGCCGGTGGGCGCGACGGATTCTCGACCAGGGCGAGGTGCGCCGGCTGGCGCGCTCGCTGAAGCGGGCGGGCGAGGACGGCAAGGGCCCCCTGTCCGTGCACGACGTCGCCCTCCTCGACGAGCTCCAGGCCCTGCTGGGGGCGCCGGCCCGGCCCCGGCGCAAGCGGGAGCTGGACCCGCTGGACCAGCTCACCGGTCTGGAGGAGCTGATGCCCCAGCGCGAGGAGACCCAGCGCGAGCGGGCGGAGCGGCTGGCGGCCGAGCGCACCGAGTACGCGCATGTCATCGTCGACGAGGCACAGGACCTCACCCCGATGCAGTGGCGCATGGTGGGCCGCCGGGGCCGCCACGCCACCTGGACGGTCGTCGGCGATCCGGCCCAGTCCTCCTGGCCGGAGCCCCAGGAGGCCGCGGAGATCCGCGACGAGGCGCTGGGCACCCGTCCGCGCCGCCGTTTCCAGCTCACCGTCAACTACCGCAACCCGGCCGAGATCGCCGCGCTGGCGGCCCGGGTGCTGGCGCTGGCGATGCCGGACATGGAGTCCCCGGCGGCGGTCCGCTCCACCGGGGTCGTCCCCCGCTTCACGGCCGTCGGCGGGCGCGACCTCGGCGAGACCGTGCGGGAGGAGACGCGCCGGCTCCTCGACCGGGTCGACGGCACCGTCGGCGTCGTGGTGGCCATGAGCCGCCGCGAGGAGGCCGCGCGCTGGCTGGAGGGGCTGGGGGACCGGGCGGTGGCGCTCGGTTCGCTGGAGGCGAAGGGGCTGGAGTACGACGCGACCGTCGTGGTCTCGCCCGCGGAGATCGCCGACGGCACGCCCGTCGGGCTGCGTGTGCTGTACGTCGCACTGACCCGGGCGACCCAGGAGCTGACGGTGGTCTCGGGGAGCCGGGACGAGCCGGACGCGGAGGGGGTGCCGGAGCTGCTCGCCGAGCGGGTGGGAGACCGGCTCCGGGAGCGGTTCCGGGAGAAGCCGCGCGAGCAGACCCGCGAGCAGGGCCGTGAGCAGGGCCGCGAGCAGGCCCGTGAGGGCGGCCAGGGTGGCCAGGGCGGTCAGGGAGGCCGTCCGCCGCGCGGCAGACGGCAGGGCGGGCGCAGACGCGAGCGGCCCGGCGGAGAGCGGGGCCAGGGCGGCCGGGGGCAGACCCGCCCGGAGCAGACACGGGAGTGACGAGGAGTCAACCCGCCGAGAAGGAATCACTTGCCGGGGTGGTTTGTTAGCCTGGGGGTGGCACCGGCTCGATCCAAGCCCCCGGGCCCAACCTTCGTCGCTCAGAGCGACCACTTGCCGCGAGGCGAGCATGGCGGGTCGGTGCCACTTTCAGCGTCTCTTCAGGCCCGTGTCCCACTCTCGGTGGGGCACGGGCCTGCTGCTGTGCTGGGATGGTCCGGTCGCGGTATTCCGCATAGTGGAAAGTTTCTTCCAGAAACAAAACGACCACTATTACCGGCTACCGGCTGGTAGGTGCGACCATCGGAGTGCGTCCGCCCCGGGGTGCCCGGGGCCGGGCGCATAGCAATGAAGCTAGGGAAAGCAGAGGAACCCGGTCATGGCAACGGCGCCCAGCGTCTCGTATTCGATGACGGTCCGGCTGGAGGTCCCCGCGAGCGGTACCGCGGTCTCCCAGCTCACCACGGCCGTGGAGTCCTCCGGCGGCTCCGTGACCGGCCTGGACGTGACCGCTTCCGGCCACGAGAAGCTGCGGATCGATGTGACCATCGCGGCCACCTCCACGGCGCACGCCGAGGAGATCGTCGAAGGACTCCGCGACATCGAGGGCGTCGTCCTCGGGAAGGTCTCCGACCGTACGTTCCTGATGCACCTCGGCGGCAAGATCGAGATGCAGTCGAAGCACCCCATCCGCAACCGCGACGACCTCTCGATGATCTACACCCCCGGTGTGGCGAGGGTCTGCATGGCGATCGCCGAGAACCCCGAGGACGCCCGCCGCCTCACCATCAAGCGGAACTCGGTCGCCGTGGTCACCGACGGCTCCGCCGTCCTGGGGCTCGGCAACATCGGCCCGATGGCCTCGCTGCCCGTGATGGAGGGCAAGGCGGCCCTCTTCAAGCGGTTCGCCGGGATCGACGCCTGGCCGATCTGCCTGGACACCCAGGACACCGACGAGATCGTCGCCATCGTCAAGGCCATCGCGCCCGGCTTCGCGGGGATCAACCTGGAGGACATCTCCGCGCCCCGCTGCTTCGAGATCGAGGCGCGGCTGCGGGAGGCCCTGGACATCCCGGTCTTCCACGACGACCAGCACGGCACCGCCATCGTGGTGCTCGCCGCGCTGACCAACGCGCTGCGGGTGGTCGGCAAGGGGGTCGGGGATGTACGGGTCGTCATGTCCGGCGCGGGCGCGGCCGGCACGGCCATCCTGAAGCTGCTGCTCGCCGCGGGCGTCAAGCACGCGGTCGTCGCGGACATCCACGGTGTGGTCCACGCGGGCCGCGCCGACCTGGTCGACGCCGCGCCGGAGTCGCCGCTGCGCTGGATCGCCGACAACACGAACCCCGAAGGGGTGACCGGCACCCTCAAGGAGGCCGTGGTGGGCGCCGATGTCTTCATCGGGGTCTCCGCGCCGAACCTGCTGGGCGCGGAGGATGTGGCGGCGATGGCGGAGGGGGCGATCGTGTTCGCGCTCGCGAATCCCGATCCCGAGGTGGACCCGGCGATCGCCCGCCGGACGGCGGCGGTGGTGGCGACCGGGCGGTCCGACTTCCCGAACCAGATCAACAATGTGCTGGTCTTCCCCGGGGTGTTCCGGGGGCTGCTGGACGCTCAGTCGCGCACCGTCAACACGGAGATGATGCTCGCGGCGGCGAGTGCGCTGGCGGATGTGGTGACGGAGGACGAGCTGAATCCGAACTACATCATTCCGTCGGTCTTCAACGACAAGGTGGCGGGGGCGGTGGCGGGGGCGGTCCGCAATGCCGCGAAGGCGGCGGGCGCGGCGCACGCCCCGGTCCTGAACGGCAACGGCTGACCGTCTCCTCCCTCCCGCCGGCAGACCCGGCCACCCCCGGCCTGCCCGACGGAGCGGAGCCCGGCCACCCCCGGCCTCCCCGGGAGACCTCGCCACCCCCGGCCCTGCCGGCGGAACGAGCCCGGGCACACCCGGTCCCGTCGGGAAGCCTGGGTACACCCGGTCCCGTCGGGAGGCCTGGGCACATCCAGCCTCGTCGGGAGGCCTGGGTACACCCGGTCCCGTCGGGAGGCCTGGGCACATCCAGCCT
>NZ_JBSFER010000025.1:0-100320 GCF_053594535.1 Streptomyces sp. NPDC001889 | reverse complement strand
GCCTCGTCGGGAGGCCTGGGCACACCCGGTCCCGTCGGGAGGCCTGGGCACATCCAGCCTCGTCGGGAGGCCTGGGCACACCCGGTCCCGTCGGGAGGCCTGGGCACATCCAGCCTCGTCGGGAGGCCTGGGCACACCCGGTCCCGTCGGGAAGCCTGGGCACACCCGGTCCCGGTGGAAGGAGCCTGGGCACATCCAGCCTCGCCGGGAAGCCTGAGCACACCCAGCCTCGCCGGCGTTTGAGGCGCGGGGGTTCGGGGGCTGGCCCCCGACCGTGGCCCGCAGGATGCGGGGTCCTGTGGCGCGGGGTCCGTCCTCAAACGCCGGACGGGCTTGGTTGGTCGGTTTGTGCGGGGTCCTGTGGCACAGGGTCCGTCCTCAAACGCCGGACGGGCTGAAATGGCTCGGGCCTCCTGTGGCACAGGGTCCGTCCTCAAACGCCGGACGGGCTGAAAGGCTCGGGCCTCCTGTGGCGCGGGGGCCGTCCTCAAGCTTCCCCGGAGCTGCCTCTGGGAGGTGCCCCCGGACGGGCTGAGGGTGCTCGGGCCGCCCGGGGTGCGCGGGGCGGAGGGGGGCGGGCTTCGCGGAGGGCGTACCCCCGG
Organism: Streptomyces sp. NPDC001889; assembly: GCF_053594535.1. NCBI lineage: Bacteria > Bacillati > Actinomycetota > Actinomycetes > Kitasatosporales > Streptomycetaceae > Streptomyces > Streptomyces sp. NPDC001889. Next base: position 99,718 of record NZ_JBSFER010000025.1, on the reverse strand, counting down.
TCGCGGCGGGGGCGCCGGACACTTACAGTTCTCATCACAGCCCCCGCCCCAGGGCCACCCCCCGAGGCGGTGTCTCCCCGCAACCCGACCGGCTCGCCCGCCCTGACCTCCGGCGCGTCGTGGGATGCCGGGCCCCGGCCGCCGATCTAGGGTGGCGGACCATGGCCCCGGCGGCTCCACGGAGTCCCCGCCTGGTGAACGGAGCGTCACCACGATGTGGTAGTGGCGCTTTTCGTGTGACTCAGGAGGGTGCCGGATTGGCGTTCCCGCCGTTGGTGGGGGCAGGATGCGTAACCGGGCGAGAGGGTCTGATGCAGACCCTGGTCCGGGGACTGTCAGAGGGCCCTGGCAGCATCGGCTTCGATCTCACGCCTCACAGGCAAGTAGAAACACGGGAGTAAGAACATGAACCGCAGTGAGCTGGTGGCCGCGCTGGCCGACCGCGCCGAGGTGACTCGCAAGGACGCCGACGCCGTGCTGGCCGCCCTCGCCGAGACCGTCGGCGAGATTGTCGCCAAGGGCGACGAGAAGGTCACCATCCCCGGCTTCCTGACCTTCGAGCGCACCCACCGTGCGGCTCGTACCGCGCGTAACCCGCAGACCGGTGACCCGATCCAGATTCCGGCCGGTTACAGCGTGAAGGTTTCGGCGGGCTCGAAGCTGAAGGAAGCGGCCAAGGGCAAGTAAGCCTTCCGGCTTACCCGCACGACCGCTGAACACGACAAGGGCGGCCACCCTGCCAGGGTGGCCGCCCTTGCTGCGTCCCGTGCTCCGGGGCGGGCCCGGGAGCCCTGCCCGGCCCTCCCGGCCGCCCCAGGGCCCCCGGGAGCCCCCAGGGGCCCCACAGGGCCCTGTGGGCTAGACCAGCGCCCCGCCGGGCAGTTCCACCTTCGCGCCCAGCTCCACGAGCTTCTCCATGAAGTTCTCGTAGCCCCGGTTGATCAGGTCGATCCCGTGCACGCGCGACGTGCCCTGCGCCGCCAGCGCCGCGATCAGATACGAGAAGCCGCCGCGCAGGTCGGGGATGACCAGATCCGCGCCCTGGAGCTTCGTCGGCCCCGACACCACCGCCGAGTGGAGGAAGTTCCGCTGCCCGAAGCGGCAGTCCGAACCGCCCAGGCACTCGCGGTAGAGCTGAATGTGCGCACCCATCTGGTTGAGTGCCGAGGTGAAGCCGAGCCGGGACTCGTAGACCGTCTCGTGGACGATGGAGAGCCCCGCCGCCTGGGTGAGCGCCACGACCAGCGGCTGCTGCCAGTCGGTCTGGAAACCGGGGTGCACGTCCGTCTCCAGGGCGATCGCGTTGAGCGAGCCCCCGGGGTGCCAGAAGCGGATGCCCTCGTCGTCGATCTCGAAGGCACCGCCGACCCGGCGGTAGGTGTTCAGGAAGGTCATCATCGAGCGCTGCTGGGCGCCCCGCACATAGATGTTGCCCTCGGTCGCCAGCGCCGCCGAGGCCCAGGACGCGGCCTCCAGACGGTCCGGCAGCGCCCGGTGGGTGTAGCCGCCGAGCCGGTCGACACCGGTGATCCGGATCGTCCGGTCGGTGTCCACGGAGATGATGGCGCCCATCTTCTGGAGCACACAGATGAGATCCTCGATCTCGGGCTCCACCGCCGCGTTCGACAGCTCGGTGACGCCCTCCGCGAGCACCGCCGTCAGCAGCACCTGCTCCGTGGAGCCGACCGAGGGGTACGGCAGCTGGATCTTGCAGCCGCGCAGCCGCTGCGGGGCCTCCAGATACTGGCCGTCGTCCCGCTTCTCTATCCGCGCGCCGAACTTGCGCAGCACGTCGAAGTGGAAGTCGATCGGCCGGCCGCCGATGTCACAGCCGCCCAGACCGGGGATGAAGGCGTGGCCGAGCCGGTGCAGCAGCGGGCCGCAGAAGAGGATCGGGATGCGCGAGGACCCCGCGTGGGCGTCGATGTCGGCGACATTGGCGCTCTCGACATGCGTCGGGTCGAGCACCAGTTCGCCGGGCTCCTCGCCCGGACGGACGGTCACCCCGTGCAGCTGGAGCAGCCCGCGCACCACCCGTACGTCCCTGATGTCGGGCACGTTGCGCATTCTGCTCGGCTCGCTGCCGAGGAGAGCGGCGACCATCGCCTTCGGCACCAGGTTCTTGGCGCCTCGGACGCGGATCTCGCCCTCCAGCGGGGTCCCGCCGTGGACAAGCAGTACATCGTCTGTGCCGGTCATGAATCTCGCGTTCCGGAGGGGGTCCCCCTCGGTGGAGCAGGGGGACGTCGGGCAGAGGGTCAGAGAAAAGGGTAAGGGGCCACAGTCCCTGTGCCGTAAGGGCGGGGAGGCTGTGTGACGTCATGAGTTCGCTACAGCACGCTCGGTTGGGGGCGGGATGCGGAGTGTAATGTTCCGGATGTTCCCGGGCCGGTCCCCGCGCCCCCGGTGAGCTGCGCGGCGGCGCGGTCCTCAGGTCGGGCCCCGAGAACGGCGAAGATGCGGGATCATGTCTCGCATGACCGAGGTGTCCTCGCTCACAGGGCGGCTGCTCGTCGCCACTCCGGCCCTCGCGGACCCGAATTTCGACCGCGCGGTCGTGCTGTTGCTCGACCACGACGACGAGGGCTCCCTCGGCGTGGTCCTCAACCGGCCCACCCCGGTGGACGTCGGCGACATCCTGCTGCCCTGGGCCCCGCTCGCCGGCGAGCCCGGAGTGGTCTTCCAGGGCGGCCCGGTCTCCCTCGACTCCGCGCTCGGCGTCGCCGTCATCCCCGGCGACGAGGGCCCGCTCGGCTGGCGCCGGGTGTACGGGGCGATCGGCCTGGTCGATCTGGAGACCCCGCCCGAACTGCTCGGCGCGGCCCTCGGGTCGCTGCGCATCTTCGCCGGGTACGCGGGCTGGGGCCCGGGCCAGTTGGAGAGCGAACTGGAGGACGGCGCGTGGTACGTCGTGGAGTCCGAGCCGGGCGACGTCTCCTCGCCCCGGCCCGAGACGCTCTGGCGCGCGGTGCTGCGCCGCCAGCGCAGCGAACTGGCGATGTTCGCCACCTATCCGGACGATCCCTCGCTCAACTGACCGCGCGGACCCGGGTGCGGCCCGGGGGCGTCCGGCACGGGTACCCTTGGAGCTCATGAGCACTCTTGAGCCCGATCGCGGGACTGGGACGGGAACCCTCGTAGAGCCGACGCCGCAGGTGTCGCACGGCGATGGCGATCACGAGCGCTTCGCCCATTACGTCCAGAAGGACAAGATCATGGCGAGCGCCCTCGACGGCACTCCCGTGGTCGCGCTGTGCGGGAAGGTCTGGGTGCCGGGGCGCGACCCCAAGAAGTACCCGGTCTGTCCCATGTGCAAGGAGATCTACGAGTCCATGGGCCCCGGCGGGGACAAGGACAAGGGCGGCAAGGACAAGAAGTAGCGCCGACCGGGGCGGCGTCCGCGAGGGCGGCGCCCGCCGGCCCGCCGCGCGGGCAGGCCCCGGCATCACGGTGATACGGCCCCGGGGGCACGCGAGAAGCGTGCCCCCGGGGCCGTTTCCGTGTCCGCCCGCTCACCGGTTGTTCCCCTTCCCCCGCCCCGGGGCGCTTCGCGTTGCACAGGATGCGTCCGCCGGTCACAGAGTGGTTGAGACCTCTTGTCCCTTTGTGTGACCCGCTCTAGCCTCCTCGTGTTGTGCAGCACGAAACGTACGTTGCAGATGCTGCAACGCTCACCGTAGGGGACCGCTCATGAAGCTCAGCTCCCGTCTCGCCGCCCCCACCGCGGCTCTGGTGCTCGCGGGTCTCACCGCCACCGCCTGCGCCCCCCAGACCTCCGACAACAGCTCATCGAAGGACGAGAAGTCCGGGACCCTGCGCGTCTGGCTCTTCCAGGAGGTCAACAACGACCCCAAGAAGAAGGTCGTGGACGGTGCCGTCGCGGCGTTCACCAAGGAGAACAAGGACACCAAGGTCGAGGTCGAGTACATACCCGTCGAGACCCGCGCCCAGCGCATCAAGGCCGCCTTCAACGACCCGAAGAGCGCCCCCGATGTGATCGAGTACGGCAACACCGACACCGCCGGGTACGTCAAGGACGGCGGACTCGCCGACATCAGCGAGGAGTTCAAGGCCTGGGACGAGGCCAAGGACAGCGACCCGACCGCCACCCAGTCGGTCACCGTCAACGACAAGGTCTACGGCGCCCCCCTCTTCGTCGGTGTGCGGGCGCTGTACTACCGCACCGACGTCTTCAAGGAGCTGGGCATCCAGCCGCCGAAGACCCAGGAAGAGCTGATCTCCACCGCGAAGAAGATCCGCAAGGAGAAGCCGGACCTGTACGGCATGGCCGTCGGCGGCGCGTACACCTACGGCGCGATGCCGTTCATCTGGGCCAACGGCGGCGAGCTGGCCGAGGGCAGCGGCGGCTCCTACAAGTCGGCCATCGACAGCGACGCCTCCCAGAAGGGCATCAAGGCGTACACCTCCCTCTTCGGTGACGACAACTGTCCGGCGGCCAAGTGTGCGGCCATGACCGGCAACGCGGTCGTCACCGCCTTCGCCTCCGGCAAGGCCGCCATGGCGATCGGCGGCGACTTCAGCCACCAGGCCGTCGAGGCGGGCTCGGTCAAGGGCAAGTACGCCGTGGTGCCGCTGCCCGGCGCGAAGGAGGGCGAGATCGCGCCGGCCTTCGCGGGCGGCAACAACATCGGGGTGCTCAAGAGCAGCTCGCACCGCACCCTCGCCGTCGATCTGATGAAGGAGCTGGCCGGCAAGGAGTCCCAGCGCAAGTTCTTCGACGCCATGGGCTTCCTGCCGACCTACACCGATGTGCGCGGCGAGGTCGCGAAGGCCGAGCCCTTCGTCGAGCCGTTCGTGAAGACGCTCGGCGCGGGCGCCAAGTTCGTCCCCGCGTCCTCCGGGTGGGGCCAGATCGACGCCTCCCTCGTTCTGCCGACGATGTTCCAGGAGATCATCAGCGGCAAGAAGGACGTGGCCGCCGCCTCGGGCGACGCCGCCAAGAAGATGGACACCGCGTTCAACGACGCGGGCTGACCGATATGACGCACCACGCCACAGCAGCCGGCCCGGCCGCGGTCTCCCCGAAGACCGCGCCGGCCCCGGCCGAACGGAAACCCCCGAGGATCAGGCGCCACGGCCGCAAGGGCAGCGGCTGGACCCCCTGGCTCTATCTGCTGCCCGCGCTCGTCGTCCTGGCCGCGCTGCTGGTCTACCCGATCTACCAGCTCGGTCTGATCTCCTTCCTCGAATACACCCAGGCCCAGGTCAGCGGTGGCGAGCCCACCACCTTCAAGGGTTTCGGCAACTACCGGGAACTCTTCGCCGACAGCCAGTTCTGGCAGGTCCTGCTCTCCACGGTGCTCTTCGCCGCCGCCTGTGTGGTCACCACCCTGGCCGTGGGATGCGCGCTCGCCGTGCTGCTCACCCGCGTCCGCGCACTGCCCCGGCTCGTCCTGATGATGGCCGCGCTCGGCGCCTGGGCCACCCCCGCGATCACCGGCTCCACCGTCTGGGTCTTCCTCTTCGACCCGGACTACGGCCCGGTCAACCGCGTGCTCGGCCTCGGCGACTTCTCCTGGACCTATGAGCGCTACAGCGCCTTCGCGCTGGTGCTCTTCGAGGTCGTCTGGTGCTCGTTCCCGTTCGTCATGGTGACCGTGTACGCGGGCATCAAGGCCATCCCCACCGAAGTGCTGGAGGCGGCCTCGCTGGACGGCGCCTCCCAGTGGCGGATCTGGCGCTCGATCACGGCGCCGATGCTCCGGCCCATTCTGGTTGTCGTCACCATTCAGTCCATCATCTGGGACTTCAAGGTCTTCACGCAGATCTATGTGATGACCAATGGCGGCGGTATCGCGGGCCAGAATCTCGTGCTCAATGTGTACGCGTACCAGAAAGCCTTCGCGTCCTCGCAGTACAGCCTGGGCTCGGCGATCGGCGTCGTCATGCTGCTGATTCTGCTGGTCGTCACCCTTGTCTATCTGCGCCTTCTGCGACGCCAGGGAGAAGAACTGTGAGCCGTACGAGCATGCTCCGCATCCGCCGTCCCTGGCGGCTCGCCGCCGAGGCGTTCGCGCTCGTCGTCGCGGTGGTCGTGGCCTTCCCGCTGTACTGGATGGTGCTCTCCGCCTTCAAACCGGCGGGCGAGATCCAGTCGACCGACGCGCTCCCCTGGACGCTCAATCCGTCGCTGGACTCCTTCCGCCGCGTCTTCGAGCAGCAGGAATTCGGACGCTATTTCCTCAACAGCCTCTTCGTCGCGACCGTCGTGGTCATCGCCTCCGCGCTGATCGCCTTCCTCGCCGCGACGGCGGTCACCCGCTTCAAGTTCAAATTCCGCACCACCCTGCTGATCATGTTCCTGGTGGCGCAGATGGTGCCGATCGAGGCGCTGACCATCCCGCTGTTCTTCCTGATGCGCGACGCGGGCCAGCTCAATACCCTCTGGTCGCTGATCCTGCCGCACATCGCCTTCTCCCTCCCGTTCGCGATCTGGATGCTCCGGGGCTTTGTGAAGGCGGTGCCCGAGGCGCTGGAGGAGGCCGCCTACATCGACGGCGCCAGCCGCACCCGATTCCTCTGGCAGATCCTCTTCCCGCTGGTCTTCCCGGGCCTGGTCGCCACCAGTGTCTTCTCGTTCATCTCGACCTGGAACGATTTCCTCTTCGCCAAGTCCTTCATCATCAGCGACACCTCGCAGTCGACCCTGCCCATGGCGCTGCTGGTCTTCTTCAAACCCGACGAGAACGACTGGGGCGGCATCATGGCGGGCTCCACCATCATGACCGTGCCCGTGCTGATCTTCTTCGTCCTCGTCCAGCGGAGGCTGGTCTCCGGTCTCGGCGGCGCCGTGAAGGACTGATGGACCCCCGGTGTGAAGGACCGGCAACGCCGTGTGGAGCGGCGGCAAGGGCCTGGCCACAGGCACAGAAAGCGATCAAGGATGGACGTCATGACGCTTGAGAACATTCCCGTGGATCTGATTCCGGCTCCCCGCGCCGCCGAAGTCACCGCCGGCGGCAGCTTCACCCCCGACGCCCGCACCACCCTGTTCGCGGGACCGGGCACGGGCACCACCGAGCGCTGGCTGCGCTCGGTGGTGGGACCCGCGCTCGGGCTGCCGCTGCCGCCGGGGGAGACCGAGAACGCGGAGAACTCCCTCACCCTCCTCGTCGACCCCAGCCTGGAGGCCGAGGCCTACCGGCTCCAGGTCGTGCAGAACCGGGGCGTCGAGATCCGCGGCGGCAGCGCCGCCGGGGTGTTCTGGGGCGCGCAGACCCTGCGTCAGCTGCTGGGCCCCGCGGCCTTCCGCCGGGCGGCCGTGGACCCCGAGGCGCTGCACAGCGTCGCCCCCCAGATCATCGAGGACCGGCCCCGTTTCTCCTGGCGCGGAATGATGCTCGACGTGGCGCGCCACTTCACCCACAAGACCGACATCCTGCGCTATCTCGATCTGCTGGCCGCCCATAAACTCAATGTCTTCCACTTCCACCTCACCGACGACCAGGGCTGGCGCGTCGAGATCAAGCGCCACCCCCGGCTGACCGAGGTCGGAGCCTGGCGCTCGCGCACGAAATGGGGCCACCGGTTCTCCGAACTCTGGGACGAGCGGCCCTACGGCGGCTACTACACCCAGGACGACATCCGGGAAATCGTCGCCTACGCGGCCGAGCGGCATATCACCGTCGTCCCCGAGATCGATGTGCCGGGCCACTCGCAGGCGGCGATCGCCGCCTACCCGGAACTCGGCAACACCGATGTCATCGACACCTCAGCCCTCTCCCCCTGGGACACCTGGGGCATCAATCCCAATGTCCTCGCGCCCACCGAGAACACCCTGCGGTTCTACGAGGGCGTCCTGGAGGAGATTCTGGAACTCTTCCCCGCCGATATCTCGCCCTTCATCCACATCGGCGGCGACGAGTGCCCCAAGGACCAGTGGAAGGCGTCCGCCACCGCCCAGGCCCGCATCGCCGAGCTGGGCGTCGGGGACGAGGACGGCCTCCAGGCCTGGCTGATCCGCCACTTCGACAGCTGGCTGACCGCCCGGGGCCGCCGGCTCATCGGCTGGGACGAGATCCTGGAGGGCGGCATCGCGCCCGGCGCCACCGTCTCCTCCTGGCGCGGCTACGCCGGCGGGATCGCGGCGGCCGAGGCGGGCCACGACGTCGTGATGTGCCCCGAGCAGCAGGTGTATCTGGACTTCCGTCAGGACGGCGGCCCCGACGAGCCGATGCCGATCGGCTGGGTCCGCACCCTGGAGGACGTCTACCGGTTCGAGCCGGTGCCGCCGAGCCTCGGCCCCGAGGCCCGCGCGCACATCATCGGCACCCAGGCCAATGTCTGGACCGAGGTGATGCAGGAGCGCGCCCGCATCGACTACCAGGTCTTCCCGCGCCTCGCCGCCTTCGCCGAGGTCGCCTGGTCCGAGCTGCCCGCCCCCGAGGAGCGCGACTACGCGGCGTTCGAGCGGCGGATGGGCAGCCACTACCGGCGGCTCGACGCCCTCGGTGTCGACTACCGGCCGCCCGGCGGCCCGTTGCCGTGGCAGAAGCGCCCCGGGGTGACCGGGTTCCCGCGCGAGGGGACGCCCCCGAACGTGTGAGTCGGCGCCAACCCCGGTGTCCGCCGCCCCGGACTCTGGGACCGTTGAACGGCCATGAGGAACAAGTCGTACAACAGCGTTGAAGACCGGCAATCCGTATGTGGTGCCGAAGATATGACAAAAGTGGACGCCGCTGTCGGAAGGGCGCATCCCTCGCGGATGCGTCCTTCGCGGACCCTCTCGCCGGTCGGCCCGGAAGATGTGCCAGAGTTGCCACGTCCGGCCTGTGAGCACGTACGGTACGGCAACACGGGCGGGAACGCCGGACACCGGGAAGGGGCAGCTGGGTGACCACACACGCACCGCAGACAACGCGGTCGGTGACGCTGCCGACCACACTCGACGAGGCCGTCGCGGCGCTGACCGCCATGCCCGCGGCCGTGCCGGTCGCCGGGGGAACGGACCTCATGGCGGCCGTCAACCGGGGCCAGCTCAGGCCCGCCGGACTGGTGGGCCTCGGCCGGATCAGCGAGATCCGCGGCTGGCGCTACCAGGACGGCCACGCCCTCCTCGGCGCCGGGCTCACCCACGCCCGGATGGGCCGTCCCGACTTCGCCGCCCTCATGCCCGCGCTCGCGGCGTCCGCGCGCGCCGCCGGACCCCCGCAGATCCGCAACGCGGGCACCCTCGGCGGCAATATCGCCACCGCCGCCCCGACCGGCGACAGCCTGCCCGTGCTCGCCGCGCTGGAGGCGGAGCTGGTCATCGCCGGCCCCGGCGGCGTCCGCCGCGAACTGCCCGTCTCCCATCTGCTGACGGGCCGCGAGCTGCTCGCGCCGGCCGAACTCATCGGCTATGTGCGGGTACCGCTGCTGCACGCCCCCCAGGTCTTCCTGAAGGCGACAGGACGCACCGGACCCGGCCGCGCCACCGCGTCCGTCGCCGTCGTCCTCGACCCCGTGCGGCGCGGGGTGCGCTGCGCGGTGGGCGCCATCGCGCCCATGCCGCTGCGGCCCATGGACGCCGAGCGCTGGATCGCCTCGCTCATCGACTGGGACGGCCGGCGCGGGCTCGCGGCCGAAGCGCTCACCGCCTTCGGGGAGTACGTCGCCACCGCGTGCATCCCCGACCCGCCACCGCCGGCCGACGGCGAGGAGCAGGCCGTCCACCCGCCCGCCGTACTGCATCTGCGGCGCACCGTCGCCGCGCTGGCCCGACGTGCACTGGGGAGGGCGCTGTCATGAGCAACAGCAGCGACAACAGCGGCAACAGCGGCAACAACGCCCACGGCGACAGCGGGGCGCACCCGCACCAGCACGCCCAGCGGCAGGGGCACCCCGCCGAGCACGGCGGCTGGCAGCCGACGCCCCACGGCGAGTACGACTACGAGGCCACGGCCTTCGTGCACATCCCGCCGGAGGACATGCCGGGCGCCTCCCCGCTGGAGGCCCCCGGGCACGGCTATGTGCCGCCGATGATCCTGCCGCTCACCCCGGCGGCCGACCCGCAGGTCCCGGAGGCCTGGCAGGACCACCGGTCCCACCAGGCCGCCGAGGACCACGGTCACCAGGTCTGGCCGGAGCCGGGCGGCCACCCCGCGCCGTACGCCGCCGACCCCGGGCAGCGCGGTCCCGGGGGCCCGGAGGTCCACGGCGAGGGGCATCCCGGCGCCGATCCGCACGCCACCGGGCAGTGGGCGTTCCAGGACGCCCCGCACTCCGCGCCGGGCGCGGACGTCACCGGGCAGTGGACCATTCCCGTCGCCCGCGGGGATCTCCCCGAGGAGACGGGGGAGTTCACCGCCTCCATGCTCCACTCCCAGTGGAACTCGGCGCCCGCGACCCTGCCCGGCGGCGCCACCGCGCCCTGGGCCGCCGAGCCCCCCTCCACCCTCCCGGGCGGCGCTCCCGCGCCCTGGGCCACCGGCCCCGAGGACCGGGCGTTCCCGCCCGCGCCCCCGGCACCCGGGGAGGGCCGGGCCGCCGGGCCGGACGCCCACGCCCCCGGCCGGCCGGACGCCCACGCCCCCGGCGGGCCCGGCCCCCGGGACACCGAACCGCCCCGGGAGCAGGCCGCCGCCGCGCCCACGGCCCACGCGCCCGCCACCCACGCGCCCGAGGCCCCCGCCCCGGCGGCGCCGGACGCACGGGAACCGGCCCCGGACACCACCGCGACCGGCACCCACGCCCCCGCCGGGCCCGCCGCCCCCCCGGCCGGGGAACACCCCGCCGACCACGGGAGCGGTGCGCCGACCGCCGTCCCCCCGGCACCCGAAGACCTCCCGGAGCCCCACCCGGCGGGGCTCCTCGCCGCCGGGGAACCGGACCAGGCCGCCCCGGCCGACCCGGCGACCGCCCCGGGGCCGTCCGGCACTGCGGTCTCCGAGGACCACGCCTTCGGCGCCGACCCCGAGGCCCAGGCCGGCCCGGCCCCGGCCGACGGGTCCGTCCCGCCGTCCGCCACTCCGGCGGCCGGGGGCCACGGCTTCGCCGCCGACCCCCCCGGGACAGGTGCGCCCCGGGCCCACGGCTCCCCGGTGACCGGCGAGGAGACCGCCGGAGAGCCGCCGGCTCCCGAGGCCGCGGGAACGGAACGGGCCGAAGCGACCGAAGGAGCCGAGGGGGCCCCGCGGTCTCCCGGGGCACTCGCGCCCGACACCCCCGGCCCCGGCGCCCCGGAACCCCGTGAGGACCCGGTCGCGGACGCGGCTCCCGCGCCGGACACCGACGTGGCCGGCGCGCCCGGCACCGGCGAGCCGCCCTCCGCCGCCCCGGCCACGGAGCCGGAAGGGGCCGCCCCCGCGCCCCCTCCCGTCCCCGATTCCGCCGCGGCCCTCGCCGCCGCCGCGCAGGAGCACCCGCCCACCTCCTACGTCCTGCGGGTCAACGGCACCGACCGCCCCGTCACCGACGCCTGGATCGGCGAGTCCCTGCTCTACGTCCTGCGCGAGCGCCTCGGCCTCGCCGGCGCCAAGGACGGCTGCTCCCAGGGCGAGTGCGGCGCCTGCAACGTCCAGGTGGACGGCCGGCTGGTCGCCTCCTGTCTGGTGCCCGCGGCGACCGCCGCCGGCTGCGAGGTCCGTACGGTCGAGGGGCTCGCCACCGACGGCGAACCCTCCGACGTCCAGCGGGCCCTGGCCGCCTGCGGCGCCGTCCAGTGCGGCTTCTGCATCCCCGGCATGGCCATGACCGTCCATGACCTGCTGGAGGGCAACCACCGCCCCACCGAACTGGAGACCCGCCAGGCCCTCTGCGGCAACCTCTGCCGCTGCTCGGGCTACCGCGGAGTCCTCGACGCCGTACGGGAGGTGGTGGCGGGCCGGGAGGCCTCCGCCGCCGCCGCCGCGGAGGCGGGCGAGGCCGCGCAGGCCGCCCACCCGGCGGCGGATGCCCGCATTCCGCACCAGGCGCCCCCCGGCGCCGGTAGTGTGCAGCCCCACCCGCATGACGGAGGCATGGCGTGACCAACGACGCGGCCCCCTTCCCCCGGCCGGAGCAGCCCGCCCACGGCCTCGGGACCTCGCTCCTCCCGGCCGACGCCCGGGCGAAGACCGAGGGCACCTTCCCGTACGCCTCCGACCTCTGGGCCGAGGGCCTGCTGTGGGCGGCGATCCTGCGCTCGCCGCACCCCCACGCCCGGATCACCGGCATCGACACCTCGGCGGCCCTGGAGATGCCCGGGGTCCGCGCGGTCGTCACCCATGAGGACATCCCCGGGGACACCTCGTACGGGCGACGCATCGCCGACCGGCCCGTCTTCGCCTCCGAACTGGTGCGCCACCACGGCGAGGCCATCGCCGCCGTCGCCGCCGACCACCCCGACACCGCCCGGCTCGCCGCCGCCGCCATCGCCGTCGAGTACGAGGTGCTGGAGCCGGTCACCGACCCGGAGAAGGCGTTCGCCGCCGAGCCTCTGCACCCCGATGGCAATCTGATCCGGCACATCCCGCTGCGCTACGGCGACCCGGACATCGCCGGGGAGATCGTCGTCGAGGGCCTCTACCGCATCGGCCGCCAGGACCCCGCGCCGATCGGCGCCGAGGCCGGTCTCGCCGTACCGCGCCCGGACGGCGGGGTCGAGCTGTACGTCGCCTCCACCGACCCGCACACCGACCGCGATCTCGCGGCCAACTGCTTCGGCCTGGAGCCGGACCGGGTGAAGATCGTGGTCACCGGTGTCCCCGGCGCGACCGGCGACCGCGAGGACCCCGGCTTCCAGCTCCCGCTGGGGCTGCTGGCGCTGCGCACCGGCTGCCCGGTCAAGCTGACCGCCACCCGCGAGGAGTCCTTCCTCGGCCACGCCCACCGCCACCCGACGCTGCTGCGCTACCGCCACCACGCCGACGCGGACGGCCGGCTGGTGAAGGTGGAGGCACAACTCCTGCTGGACGCGGGCGCCTACGCCGACTCGTCCTCCGAGTCCCTCGCGGCGGCCGTCGCCTTCGCCTGCGGCCCCTATGTCGTCCCGCACGCCTTCATCGAGGGCTGGGCGGTCCGCACCAACAACCCCCCGTCGGGCCATGTGCGCGGCGAGGGCGCGATGCAGGTGTGCGCCGCCTACGAGGCCCAGATGGACAAGCTCTCCGTCAAGCTCGGACTCGACCCCACCGAGCTGCGGCTCCGCAATGTGCTCGCGACCGGTGACATCCTCCCCACCGGCCAGACCGTGACCTGCCCGGCCCCGGTCGCCGAACTGCTCCAGGCCGTACGGGACTTCCCGCTGCCGCCGCTGCCCAAGGACACGCCCGAGGACGACTGGCTCCTCCCCGGCGGCCCGGAGGGCGCGGGCGAGCCGGGCGCGGTGCGCCGGGGCGTGGGGTACGCCCTGGGCATGGTGCACATGCTCGGCGCCGAGGGCACCGACGAGGTCTCCACCGCCACCGTCAAGATCCACGACGGTATCGCCACCGTCATCTGCGCGGCCGTCGAGACCGGCCAGGGCTTCACCACCCTCGCCCGCCAGATCGTCCAGGAGACCCTGGGCGTCGACGAGGTCCATGTCGCCGCCGTCGACACCGACCAGCCCCCCGCGGGCCCCGCCGCCCACGGCCGGCACACCTGGGTCTCGGGCGGCGCGGTCGAACGGGCCGCGAAGATGGTCCGTACGCAACTGCTCCAGCCGCTGGCCCACCAGTTCGGCATGTCGACCGAGCTGCTCCAGATCGCCGACGGCAAGATCACCTCGTATGACGGCGTCCTCTCCACCACGGTGATGGAGGCGATGGAGGGCAAGGAGCTGTGGGCCACGGCCCAGTGCCGTCCGCACCCCACCGAGCCGCTCGACGAGACCGGCCAGGGCGACGCCTTCGTCGGCATGGCCTTCTGCGCGGTGCGCGCGGTGGTCGATGTGGACATCGAGCTGGGCTCGGTCCGGGTGGTCGAGATGGCGGTCGCCCAGGACGTGGGCCGGGTGCTCAACCCGGCGCAGCTCGCCAGCCGGATCGAGGCGGGGATCACCCTCGGGGTCGGCACGGCCCTCACCGAGAACCTGCGCTCGGCCCGGGGGGTGATCCGCCACCCCGACCTCACCGGATACGCCCTGCCGACCTCGCTCGACGCGCCCGACATCCGCATTGTGAAGCTGGTGGAGGAGCGGGACGTGGTGGCGCCGTTCGGCGCGAAGGCGGCGAGCGCGGCCCCCGTGGTCACCTCCCCGGCGGCGGTGGCGGCGGCCGTCCGCGCCGCCACGGGCCGCCCGGTCAACCGCCTTCCGATCCGCCCCCAGGCCGCCGTCGCCCACGGCTAGGGAGTTTCTTTCGGGTCGGGTCGGGCCGGATCGGTGAGCGGGGTCCGGTGCGGTGGATCGCGAGCCCGGCACGATCCGAAAGAGACGACCCAGGGCTTCGGGAGGCCGCCGGCGAGGGCGGTGCGCGCTCGCCTGGAGGGCGGCCCGCCCGCCCGCCGTGTACACCGGCACCGCACCGAGCGGGAAGACATCGGACGAGGCCCGCCCGGCGGCCCAGGGCCTGTTCGGGCGCGCCGGAACCGGGGGGCGCCGGGGTCCGGCCGGTGGGGGTGAGGGTGAGTCGGCTCGGGCGGCGGCCATCGCCGTGTTCGCCGCCCCCGGGCTGCTCACGGCCGCCCGCGCCACGGGCGGCGGCGGGTCGGGCCCCGCCTCCCGTACGGGAAGGAGCCAGGGCCCGGAGAGGTGCCGGGCCGCGTCCGCCCGCCTCGGCGGCGAACCGCCCGGGGCCGGCGCCGCCGGAGGGGTCGCGAGCGGGACCGTGCGGGCGCCGTCGCCGCCGCGCGGGCGGGAGATCCGGGGCCGTCCGGGGCGAGCCGCCAATGATCTCGTACACCCCGATCCGGCCCTGTGCCGGTGTGTGCTCCCGCCCCGGTGTGTGCCGCGGTGGTGCCATCCCCGTGTCCCCGTGTCCCCGTGTCCCCGTGTCCCGTGTGGTTCCTGAGTGCCCTGAGCCGTCTGGGGCAGGGATGGCGGGGCCGAGGGGTCCGGGGATAGCGTCGGATCATGAGCGAGCAGTTGAACTCGGCCGTCGTCCTCATCACCGGGATCATGGCCTCCGGCAAGTCCACGGTCGCCCAGGCACTGGCGGAGCGGCTCCCCAGGGCGGCGCATGTCCGGGGTGATGTCTTCCGCCGTATGACGGTCTCCGGCCGGGTCGAGATGGGCTCACCCGACGAGGCCGAGGCCCTCGCCCAACTCCGCCTCCGCCACCGCCTCTCCGCCCGCACGGCCGACACCTACGCGGAGTCCGGCTGGACGGCGGTGGTGCAGGACATCGTGATCGGCGCCGACCTCCCCGCCTGTCTCACCCTCATCCACACCCGGCCCCTGTACGTGGTGGTTCTGGCCCCCACCCCCGCCGCGGTCACGGCCCGCGAGTCCGCCCGCCCCAAAACGGGCTACGGCCCGCCCTGGACGGTCGAGGCCCTGGACACGGCCCTCCGCCGCGACACCCCGCGCCTGGGCCTCTGGCTGGACACGAGCGACCAGACGCCTCAGGAGACGGTGGACGCGATTCTGGGGGACCTGGGAGGAGCCCGCGTCTGAGCGGGGCGGGGCGGGCGCGGGAGAGCCGCGCCTGCTGTGTCTTTCCGGGGGTGCCCCCGGGACCTCCGGTCGGAGGCCCCGGTACGGGTGTCGATGAGAGGCCGTGATCGGAATCGAACCGACCTAACTCGCTTTGCAGGCGAGTCCCTCAACCACTCGGGCACACGGCCGTGTGCTGGAACTGATCCGACCGTAGGCCGCCGCGGGCGGTGGGCTCAAGCGATCTCCGCATCCCGCAATACGACTGCCACACGGCGTTCACAGACGTACGACCAAGGGACCACCTCCGGTAGCGACCTGCGACAGGGTTCACATTCGGCCATGCCCCTTACTCTTGGGCCATGACCGCCCTGGAACCCCGTGACGCCGAGGTCACGCCGCCGACAGCTGTGAACACCGCCGAGCCCGACGCCGCACGCGGCGAGGAACGGGCTCAGGACAGCGGGATTCTCGGGCGGACCCACCGGGCGCTCAGTATCGGGATCATCGCCGTCGTGCTGCTGATCGCCTTCGAGGCGACCGCGGTCGGCACCGCGATGCCCGTCGCCGCGCGGGAGCTGAACGGGATCGGGCTGTACGCCTTCGCCTTCTCCTCCTACTTCACCACCAGCCTCTTCGCCATGGTCCTCTCCGGGCAGTGGGCCGACCGCGACGGGCCGCTCCGGCCGCTCGCCGCCGGGATCTCGGCGTTCGCGGTCGGGCTGCTGCTCTCCGGGACCGCCGGCACCATGTGGCTCTTCATCCTCGGACGGGCCGTGCAGGGGCTCGGCGGCGGGCTGGTGATCGTCGCGCTGTACGTGGTCATCGGCCGCGCCTACCCGGAGCGGCTCCGGCCCGCCATCCTCGCCGCCTTCGCCGCGAGCTGGGTGATCCCCTCGGTCGTCGGACCGCTCGCCTCCGGGACCGTCACCGAGCAGCTCGGCTGGCGCTGGGTCTTCGTCGGCATCCCCGTCCTCGTCGTCTTCCCGCTCGCCCTCGCCCTGCCCGCGATACGGCGGACGGCCTCCGGTCCCGCCGACAAGGCCGCGCCCCGCCCGCCCTTCGACGCCCGCAGGATCAGGCTCGCCCTCGGTATCTCGCTGGGGGTGGGGCTGCTCCAGTACGCGGCCCAGGACCTGGAGTGGATCTCCCTCCTCCCGGCCGCGCTCGGCGCGGCGCTGATGGTGCCCGCCGTGCTCGGGCTGCTGCCCAAGGGCACCTACCGCGCGGCACGCGGGCTGCCCTCCGTCGTCCTGCTGCGCGGTGTCGCCGCCGGGTCCTTCATCGCCGCCGAGTCCTTCGTACCGCTGATGCTGGTCACCCAGCGGGGGCTGTCGCCCACGATGGCCGGGCTCTCGCTCGCGGTCGGCGGGGCGACCTGGGCCCTCGGTTCGTTCCTCCAGTCCCGGCCCCGCATGGAGCCGCACCGGCAGCGGCTGATGGTCGGCGGGATGATCCTGGTGGCCGCCGCGATAGCCACCGCGCCGAGCGTGCTGATCCCGTCGGTGCCGGTGTGGATCGTGGGGGTCGCCTGGGGGGTTGGCTGTTTCGGCATGGGCATGGTGATCGCTTCGACCAGTGTGCTGCTGCTGAAGCTCTCCGCGCCTGAGGAGGCCGGGGCGAACTCGGCCTCCCTCCAGATCTCGGACGGCCTCTCCAATGTGATGCTGCTCGCTGCGGGAGGGGCGGCGTTCGCCGCGCTCGGCGGGGGGTCGGTGGCGGGGCATGCCGTCACGGCGGCGGGGGAGTCGCAGCCGGTGGCCTTCGCGGTGGTGTTCCTTCCGATGGCGGTGGTGGCGCTGGCGGGGGCCTGGGTGGCGACGCGCCTCCGCGTACGCCCCGACCCCGCGTAGCCCGCCCCCGGACGCACCCGAGCCCCGGGCCCCTGCCCGCCCCCGGGTCCCCACCGCGCCCTGCCCCACCACTGGCGCCTGAGCCGCGCCGCCTCTGCTTCTCTGGTGTGTTCGGGCGCCCGGCCTCGCTGTGGGCGCCCCCCTCGGATGCAGCCCCGGGGGAGTTCGAGTGGCACCACCCGGCCTCTCCGCGCTTGAGGCCGCTCCGCCTCGGCCTCTCCTGTGTTCGAGCAGCACCACTCCAGCCGCTTCGGTGATTGGGCCGCACCATCCCCACCCCTCCGGCGAGCTGAGGCACGAAATCCAGCCCCGCCGGCGTTTGGGCCGGGCCACCTTCACCGCTCCGGTGAGCTGAGGCACGAAATCCAGCCTCGCCGGCGTTTGGGTCGGGCCACCTTCACCGCTCCGGTGAGCTGAGGCACGAAATCCAGCCTCGCCGGCGTCTGAGGCGCGGGGGTTCGGGGGCTGGCCCCCGACCCGGGCCCGCAGGATGCGGGCACCTGTGGCACAGGGTCCGTCCTCAAGCGCCGGACGGGCTGGGTTTGCCGGACGGGCCGGGGTGCTCGGGCTTCGGGGGGTGACCCGGGTGGGGTGTGTGAAGCGGGTCTCACCGGTCGCCCCGCGCGCCTCGGCCGGGGCCGGCACCCCGGTAGGGTGGCCCGGTTGTCATACCCGTCGTGACTGGACCAGCGCCGAACCGGAGACCGTGACTACTACCGCCTCCCACTCCCACCACCTGTCCCCCGCCTTCCCCGGCCGCGCCCCCTGGGGCACCGCCGGCAAGCTGCGCGCCTGGCAGCAGGGCGCCATGGACAGATACCTCCAGGAGCAGCCCCGCGACTTCCTCGCCGTCGCCACCCCCGGCGCCGGCAAGACCACCTTCGCGCTCACCCTCGCCTCCTGGCTGCTGCACCACCATGTCGTCCAGCAGGTGACCGTCGTCGCCCCGACCGAGCATCTGAAGAAGCAGTGGGCCGCGGCGGCCGCGCGGGTCGGGATCAAGCTCGACCCCGACTACAGCGCCGGGCCGCTCAGCAAGGAGTACCACGGCGTCGCCATCACCTACGCCGGTGTCGGCGTACGCCCCATGCTCCACCGCAACCGCTGCGAGCAGCGCAAGACCCTCGTCATCCTCGACGAGATCCACCACGCCGGCGACTCCAAGTCCTGGGGCGAGGCCTGCCTCGAAGCCTTCGACCCGGCCACCCGCCGGCTCGCGCTCACCGGCACCCCCTTCCGCTCGGACACCAACCCGATCCCCTTCGTCACGTACGAGGAGGGCAACGACGGCATCCGCCGGTCCGCCGCCGACTACACCTACGGATACGGCAACGCCCTGGGCGACGGAGTCGTCCGGCCCGTGATCTTCCTCAGCTACAGCGGCAACATGCGCTGGCGCACCAAGGCCGGCGACGAGGTCGCCGCCCGCCTCGGCGAGCCGATGACCAAGGACGCCGTCTCCCAGGCCTGGCGCACCGCGCTCGACCCGCGCGGCGACTGGATGCCCAATGTGCTGCGCGCCGCCGACCAGCGGCTGAGCGAGGTCCGCAAGTCCATCCCGGACGCCGGTGGGCTGGTCATCGCCGCCGACCAGGACGCGGCCCGCTCGTACGCCAAACTCATCCGCGAGATCACCGGGGTGAAAGCCACTGTCGTCCTCTCCGACGACACCGGCGCCTCCAAGCGCATCGACGAGTTCAGCGAGAGCGGCGACCGCTGGATGGTCGCCGTCCGGATGGTGTCCGAGGGCGTCGACGTCCCCCGCCTCGCCGTCGGCGTCTACGCCACCACCATCTCCACCCCGCTCTTCTTCGCCCAGGCCGTCGGCCGTTTCGTCCGCTCGCGCCGGCGCGGTGAGACCGCGTCCGTCTTTCTGCCCACCATCCCCATGCTCCTCGGCTTCGCCAACGAGATGGAGGTCGAGCGCGACCACGTCCTCGACCGGCCGAAGAAGGACGGCGACGACGAGGACCCGTACGCCGAGTCCGAGAAGGAGATGGACGAGGCCAACCGCGAGCAGGACGAGGACACGGGCGAGCAGGACACCCTGCCCTTCGAGGCCCTGGAGTCGGACGCCGTCTTCGACCGGGTCATGTACAACGGCGCCGAGTTCGGCATGCAGGCGCACCCCGGCAGCGAGGAGGAGCAGGACTACCTCGGCATCCCCGGGCTCCTCGAACCCGACCAGGTGCAGATGCTGCTCCAGAAGCGGCAGGCGCGGCAGATCGCCCACAGCCGCAAGAAGCCCGACTCCGAGGCCGATCTGCTGGAGCTGCCCGCCGAGCGCAGGCCCGTCATCTCGCACAAGGAACTCCTGGAACTGCGCAAGCAGTTGAACACCATGGTGGGCGCCTATGTCCATCAGAGCGGCAAGCCGCACGGCGTCGTCCACACCGAGCTGCGGCGGGTCTGCGGCGGGCCGCCGAGCGCGGAGGCGACCGCCGGGCAGATCCGGGAGCGCATCAAGAAGGTGCAGGAGTGGGCCACCCGGATGCGGTGAGTCCGGCTGCCGGGAAGGCTCAGGGCAGGCCCGGGGCAGGCCCGGGGCAGGCCCGGGGCAGGCCCGGGGGAGTGGCGCCGGAGCCGGTCCATCACGTGCTGACGCCCGGATTCTGGACGAGGTCTTCCGCTGAGCGGACCGGATCGATACTGTCCCGGGCAATGCAAGCGCCCCGTGGCAGCGCCGCCGCGGAGCCCAGTCGGTGTGCCTTGGCCTGCCGGCGGGCCTCTGGGGCGCGGCGCCAACGGGACCGGTGCCGCGACACAACGCCATGAGAGTCCGCCGTCACACACTCCGAAGGAGAGGGCGTCGTGACCGCGGAGACATCCCAGACGCTCGACCGAGGACTGCGCGTCCTCAAACTGCTCGCCGACACCGATCACGGGCTGACCGTCACCGAGTTGTCCAACAAGCTCGGTGTCAACCGGACTGTCGTCTACCGGCTGCTCGCCACCCTGGAGCAGCACGCCCTCGTCCGCCGAGACCTCGGCGGGCGTGCCCGCGTGGGGCTCGGGGTGCTGCGGCTGGGCCGCCAGGTGCACCCGCTGGTGCGGGAGGCGGCGATGCCCGCGCTGCGGGCGCTCGCCGAGGACATCGGGGCGACCGCGCATCTCACCCTGGTGGACGGGGCGGAGGCGCTGGCGGTCGCCGTGGTCGAGCCGACCTGGACCGACTATCACGTGGCGTACCGGGCGGGCTTCCGGCACCCCCTCGACCGGGGGGCGGCGGGCCGGGCGATTCTGGCCGCCCGGCAGCGGGACGCGGACGAGCCCGGGTACACCCTGACCCACGGGGAGCTGGAGGCGGGGGCGAGCGGGGCTGCGGCGGCGCTGGTGGGGGTGACGGGGATAGAGGGGAGTGTGGGGGTGGTGATGCTCGCGGACGCTGTTCCCGAGCGGGTCGGGCGCCGTGTGATGGACGCGGCCCGCGAGGTCGCCGACGCCCTCCGCTGACCCCGGGGCCGTCCTCCGTCCCGTGCGGGCCCGTGTGCCCCGGGGTCCGTCCTCAATCGCCGGACGGGCTGAGATTCCCGCCCGTCGGGGCCCCGGGCCGTCTCGGCCTCCACGGTGTTCGGGGCGTACCCACCCGGTCTTCCCGGTGGCCTGAGTGATCCCCGCCCTCGTCGGCGCCCCGGGCCGTCTCGGCCTCCTTGGCGTTGTTTGAGGCGTACCCACCCCGCTTTCCCGGTGGTCTGAGTGATCCCCGCCGTGTCGGACAGCCGGGCCATCTGAGCCCCGCCGGCGTTTGAGGCGCGGGGGTTCGGGGGCGGGCCCCCGACGAGGGGCCGCGCGCGGCGGGTAGCTCGGGCACCCCCGGGCCCCGGGCACCCCCCGGCCCCAGGCGCTCCCGGCCCCGGGGCACCCCCGGGCACCCCGGCCGCGGGGCACGGGGGCGGGGGCGGCCCGATAGATTGGGGGCGTGGCCTTCCGTCTTCCGCGCACCCGCGCCCTCGCCCTCACCCTCAGCGCCCTCCCCATCGCCGCCCTCCTCGCCGTCGCCGCCCTCGCCCCCCTCCCGTACGTCATCGCCGGGCCCGGGGACACCGCGGATGTCCTCGGCGAGCACAAGGGCGCCCCGGTCATCTCCATCACCGGCGCGCCCGTCCGCCCGACCCAGGGCGCGCTGCGGATGACCACGATCCTCGCCACCGGCCCGGACACCGAGGTCGATCTCGCCCGGGTCGCCGACAGCTGGCAGCGCACGGACCGCTCCGTCCTGCCCCGCGACTCCGTCTACCCCTCCGGCAAGTCCAGCCAGGAGGTCTCCGAGCGCAATCTCGCGGACATGGCGGAGTCCCAGCACGAGGCGACCCGGGCGGCGCTCTCGTACCTCGGTGAGGACCCGAAGAAGGTGAAGGTCACCCTCCGGCTGGCCGATGTGGGCGGACCCAGCGCCGGGCTGCTCTTCTCTCTCGGCATCGTCGACAAGCTCGACGGCAACGGCTCCGGCGGCGATCTCACCGGCGGCCGGAACATCGCCGGTACGGGAACGATCAGCGCCGACGGCACGGTCGGCCCGGTCGCCGGCGTGGCGCTGAAGACCCAGGCCGCCAAGCGCGACGGCGCCACGGTCTTCCTGGTGCCGAAGGGGGAGTGCGAGTCCGCGCGGGCCGGGGCCGATGACGGGCTCCGGCTGATCCCCGTGGCCACCCTGAAGGGCGCGGTGGAGTCCCTCCGCGCCCTGGACGAGGGAGCCCGGGTCCCCTCCTGCTGACCCGGCCCCCGCCGGGGGCTACTCGTCCGCCGCCGCCTGCTCCACCAGCGGGATGATCCGCAGCCGCACCGGGTTCTCCATCACGATCGCCGTCGAGGCCCGCATGATCCCCTCGAAGCCCACCACCCGGTCGATCACCCGCTGGAGATCCGCGTTGGAGCGGGCCACCAGCCGGCAGAGCATGTCCCCGTGCCCGGTCGTCGTGTGCAGCTCCAGCACCTCGGGGACGTTCGCCAGATGCGCCCGCACATCCGCCCCCTGCCCCTGCTTGATCTCCAGGGTCGCGAAGGCCGTGACCGGATAGCCGAGCGCCGCCGGATCGACATCGGGGCCGAAGCCCCTGATCACCCCGTGCGCCCGGAGCCGGTCGAGGCGCGCCTGCACCGTCCCCCGCGCCACCCCGAGCCGCCGGGACGCCTCCAGCACCCCGATCCGGGGCTCGCGCGCCAGCAGCACGATCAAGCGGCCGTCCAGATGATCGATCGCCATCAGCTCTCCCGAGTGGTCATCCTGTACAGAAAGCATCACCATGGTGGGGCAGGGTTGTGCGGATTGCTCAGTGAAATGACGAACTGTTGCGCACCTTGTGGATCGAGCGCACGCTGCGGCTATGACTGAGACCATGGATCACCACCTGACCACCGCGCGCGAGGCCGACCCCTTCCCGGTGAAGGGAATGGACGCGGTCGTCTTCGCCGTCGGCAATGCCCGCCAGGCCGCGCACTACTACTCCACGGCCTTCGGCATGAAACTCGTCGCCTACTCCGGACCGGAGAACGGCAGCCGGGAGACCGCGAGTTACGTACTGGAGAGCGGTGCCGCCCGCTTCGTCCTCACCTCGGTCATCAAACAGTCCACCGACTGGGGCCACTTCCTCGCCGGCCATGTCGCCGAACACGGCGACGGGGTGATCGACCTCGCGATCGAGGTCCCCGACGCCCGTGCCGCGTACGCCTATGCCACCGCGCACGGAGCGCGCGGCGTCACCGAGCCGTACGAACTCAAGGACGAGCACGGCACGGTGGTGCTCGCCGCCATCGCCACCTACGGGAAGACCCGGCACACCCTGGTCGACCGCTCCGGCTACGACGGCCCCTACCTCCCCGGGTTCACCGCCGCCGAGCCCATGGTCGCGCCGCCCGCCAAGCGGACCTTCCAGGCCATCGACCACTGCGTCGGCAATGTCGAACTCGGCCGGATGAACGAGTGGGTGGCCTTCTACAACAACGTCATGGGCTTCACCAACATGAAGGAGTTCGTGGGCGACGACATCGCCACCGAGTACTCCGCCCTGATGTCGAAGGTCGTCGCCGACGGCACCCTCAAGGTCAAGTTCCCGATCAACGAGCCCGCCATCGCGAAGAAGAAGTCCCAGATCGACGAGTATCTGGAGTTCTACGGCGGCGCCGGGGTCCAGCACATCGCCCTCGCGACCAACGACATCGTCTCGACCGTGCGCGCCATGCGCGCCGCCGGTGTGACCTTCCTGGACACCCCGGACTCGTACTACGACACCCTCGGCGAGTGGGCCGGCGAGACCCGGGTCCCGGTCGAGACGCTGCGCGAGCTGAAGATCCTCGTCGACCGCGACGAGGACGGCTATCTGCTCCAGATCTTCACCAAGCCGGTGCAGGACCGGCCGACGGTCTTCTTCGAGATGATCGAACGCCATGGCTCGATGGGCTTCGGCAAGGGCAACTTCAAGGCCCTCTTCGAGGCGATCGAGCGCGAGCAGGAGAAGCGCGGCAACCTCTGACGCACCGCTGGACGCCCCCGCCGGGCAGCCCCCGCCCCTGCCCGGCGCACGGCCCGCCACCGCCCTCCGCCTACGATGCGGCTCGTGTGCGCACAAGTGATGATCGCCGAGGACGACGAGAAGCAGGCCGAGCTGGTCCGCCGCTATCTCGAACGGGAGGGCCACGCCGTCACGCTCGTGCGCGACGGCCGCTCCGCCATCGAGGCCGTCCGGCACCGCCCACCCGATCTGCTCGTCCTCGATGTGATGATGCCCAAGGTCGACGGCCTGGACGTGCTGCGCATCCTGCGCGCAGAGGCGTACGAACTCCCGGTGCTGATGCTCACCGCCCGCACCACCGAGGACGATCTGCTGCTCGGGCTCGACCTGGGCGCCGACGACTACATGACCAAGCCCTACAGCCCCCGTGAGCTGATGGCCCGGGTCCGCACCCTGCTCCGGCGCGCCCGCAGGGCGGCCCCCGGGCCGGAGGAGCCGCCGGGGGAGCCGGTGCTCGCGGTCGGCTCCCTCGTCGTGGACCCGCAGCGGCACGAGGTCACCGTCGACGGCGTCCGGATCGACTGCACCCCGGGGGAGTTCCGCATCCTCGCCGCGATGGTGGCCGAACCGGGCCGGGTCTTCACCCGGCAGCAGCTCCTGGAGGAGCTGCACGGCTTCGCCCGCTACATAGGCGACCGGACCGTGGACGTCCACATCATGAATCTGCGCAAGAAGATCGAGCCCGCGCCCCGGCGTCCGGAGCGGCTGCTCACGGTCTTCGGCGTGGGCTACAAGCTGGCGGCACCCGAGAGGCAGCCGCGCCATGCCCGGCCGTGAGCCCGGCCCCCCTGGCGGGCCCCGTCGTGAGCCCCGTCGCCGGTCCCGTCGTGGGCCCGGGCAGGAGCGCGGCCGGGGGAGCCCCCGGCGGCTGCCGCTGCGCAGAAGCCTCCTGGGCCGGCTGCTCGCCGTCTCCGCGCTGGTCGCCGCCTGCTCGGTCGCCGCCACCGCCTGGCTCGCCGTCCAGACCACCACCGGCGCCATCCGCCAGGAACAGGGCCAGAACCTCACCGACGGCGCCCGGATCTACGACGCCCTGCGCGGCCACGCGGCCACCAGCGCACGCTGGGACGGCGTCCAGAAGACCGTGCGCGACCTGGCCCGGAAGTACGACCGCCGGATAGCACTCACCACCCGGGACCGCAGGACCATCGCGGACTCCGCGGGCCAGGGCGCCGGGAGCGGCTCCGGCTCAGGCTCAGGCTCAAGTTCCGGTTCCGGTTCTGGTTCCGGTTCCGGTTCCGGGGCGCCCGCCCCCGCGCTGCCCGCGCAGGCGTCCGCCGTGGTCGACCCGCTCAACCCGCACACCGCCCTCGCCCCCGCCGCCGTACCGAACGGCGCCGACCCCGCCGACCGGATCGACCCGCGCGCCGTGGGCCCCTTCCGGCTCCCCGCCGCCGAGCGCGCCACCCTGCGGAAGACCGCCCGGGGGACCGTGACCTGTCTGCGCGACTACGCGCTGGCCGCCGACATCGTCGAGACCCCGAGCGGCCGGCCGCACATCCGGATCGTCGGCCACAACGGCGGCGATGTCCCCGCCGGCACCCGCTGCGGCGAGAACACCCTCGCCGAGCCCACCCGTACCGAGGCCAGGGCCCTCACCGCGCTCAACAAGCTCTCCGACGACTGTCTGAAGCTGAAGGGACGGAAGGGGGTACGGCTGAACCTGGACCTCTCCTGGAAGGGCGGGCCCCCGGCACCGGAGAAGATGCCGGAGCCCGTCGTGGACGGCGGCGGCAGCGCCGTGCGCCCGCTCCCGGCCCCGCCGCCCTCCGACGGCATGCTGGTGCTGCCCCGCTCGAAGCCCGGCGACAGCGCCGCCGACCGGGACATCGCCTCCTGCGTCGAGACCGCCCGCCGCGAGCAGCTCACCTCCCATGTCTCCCCGCCCGCGCTGCTCTTCATCGGTGACTCCGACGGGCCCACCGTCCCCGGTTTCGACCTCTCCCCGGAGAACACCGCCCGGATCGTCGGCGTCGCCGCCCTCGTCCTCGCGCTGACCTTCGGCGCGACCCTGCTGGCCGCCTCCCGGCTCGTCCGGCCGCTGCGCGCCCTCACCGGCGCCGCCCAGCGGATGAAGGACGGGGAACGCTCCGAGCCGGTACCGGTCACCACCGACAACGAGATCGGAAGGCTGGCCGCCGCCTTCAACGACATGACCGCGCACCGTGCCCGGATGGAGGCCCAGCGGCGGGCGATGGTCAGCGATGTGGCGCATGAGCTGCGCACCCCGCTGAGCAATATCCGCGGCTGGCTGGAGGGCGCGCAGGACGGCATCGCCGAGCCCGACGAGGCCTTTGTCTCCTCGCTGCTGGAGGAGGCGGTGCAGCTCCAGCACATCATCGACGACCTCCAGGACCTGGCGGAGGCCGACGCGGGCGCCCTGCGGCTGCACCCCGAACCGGTCGGGATCGCCGAACTGGTCTGCCAGGTCGCCGCCGCCCACCAGGGCCGCGCCGACACCGCGGGCGTCACCCTGCGCACCGTCGCGGACGAGGACCTGCCGGTGCTGCGCGCGGACCCGGTCCGGCTGCGGCAGGCGGTGGGGAACCTGGTCTCCAACGCGGTACGGCACACTCCGCCCGGCGGGTCGGTCACCCTGCGGGCGCACCGCTGCGGCGAGGGCCGGCTCGCGGTGGCCGTCGCCGACACCGGGGAGGGGATCGCGGCGGACGATCTGCCGTATGTCTTCGACCGCTTCTGGCGGGCCGAGAAGTCCCGCAACCGTCGGACCGGCGGGAGCGGGCTCGGTCTGGCGATCGTCCGCAAGCTGGTGGAGGGGCACGGGGGTTCGGTGGACGTGGAGAGCAGGGCGGGCCACGGGGCGGTGTTCACGCTCCGGCTGCCGGTGGCCGGTCCGCCGGAGGAGGGCGAGCGGCGGGGGGCGGGCGACGGGGCTGATACGCCCACCACAACGATCTGACAGGTTCTTCACAACTTCAGGCCAGCCTGGCGTACGGGCCGGTCCGTGATCGCGACGCGGTCCCGGCACCACCACGTCCCAGCCGGTTTTCCGAATGGAGCCACCTTGAAGACTCGTCGTCTCTCCCTGCGCGCCCTCGCCGTCGCCACCGCGGCCGTCGGAGCGGCGCTCCTCCCGGCGGGTGCGGCGTTCGCCGACTCGTCGCCCACGGCCGTGCCCGCCGTCGAGAAGCCGGTCGACAAGTCCACCGCGCGGCCCGCCGAGAACCCCGCCGAGTTCCCGGTCAGGGAACTCGGCGACCAGAAGGGCAAGCCGTCCGGCCCGATGGTCCGTGTCCCGGTCGGCGGGGTCGCCGCCGGCGACAAGCCCGTGGTGGCGAAGGAGCGGAAGCCCGCGGCCGCGCCCATGGCGGTCAAGCCCGGCAAGGCCGACAAGGGCGACAAGGCCGCCCCGGTTGTCGTCGCCCCGCGCGGGGGAGTCGCCGCCGGTGAGCAGACCGCCGCGAGCACGAGCACGAGCACGAACGGGAGTGGGAACGGGACCGCGGCGCTCGCCGGAACGGCGGTCGCCTTCGCGCTGGTGGCGGGCGCGGGGACCTTCGTCGTCCGCCGCCGCGCCACCCTCGGCTGACGCCGGTCCACCACCCTTCCGCAGTGGCACCGCGCGCGCGGTGCCACTGCGGCCCCGTCCGCCTCCTGGAGTCCTGATGACCACCCAGCGCCCCGTCGGGGCCCTCGCGCTCGTCCTCGTCGCCCTCACCGCCGTGACGGCCTGCTCCTCCGGCGCCTCGGAGACCGGCGCGGCCGGGGACACCGCCCCGAGCACCCGGGCCCCCGCCTCCGCCCCCGCTTCTGCCTCCGCTTCTTCCTCCGCGCCGGCTCCCGCGCGGCCCGCGCCTCCCGTCCAGGTCTCCATCCCCTCCATCGGTGTGCGGAGCACGCTGATGTCCCTCGGCCTCAACAAGGACGGCACGGTCGAGGTCCCGCCCCCGGAGAAGGGCATGACGGCCGGCTGGTACACCGGGGCGCCCGTCCCCGGGGAGCGGGGGGCGTCCGTGATCATCGGTCACAACAACACCCGTTTCGGGAAGGCGGTCTTCCACGACCTGAGGAAGGTCGGCAAGGGGGCGGAGATCGCGGTGCGGAACGCGGCGGGGGAGACGGCGAGGTTTACGGTGACGCGGACGGAGACGGTCGCGAAGAAGGCGTTTCCGACGGAGCGGGTCTATGCGCAGCCGAACACCCGCGACCTCCGCCTCATCACGTGCGATGGCGCTGTCGACGCCGAGGGGCACCCCCTCGACAACCTGATCGTCTACGCGACGGCCCAGACCTGACGTCCCGCCCCGCACGCGCCTCCATCGCCGGTGGGGCTGGGTGGGTGCGCCTCAATCGCCGGCGGGGCCGGGTGCGCCCCCTCTCACCTTCCGCCCCCCACCTCCCATCGGCGGCCCCCCTGCCGGTGGGTCGCCCAGTCTGGTCAGGGCGCTTCGGGCCTCCGGTGCCAGGCGGGGTGAGAAGTGGGGGTTGATCCGGAGCGCCTGGCCGATGCTGCGGCGCGCCGGGCCGTACAGGGCGAGCGCCCGTTCGATCTCTCCCCGGTGGTAGGAGAAGAGCGGAATCCTCGGCCCCTCCTTCGTCGCCCGCTTCGCGTACGGCAGCGCCGCCTTCCCCCGGCCCGCCCGGAACAGCGCCCACCCCAGCGCGTCCGCCGTCTCCATGCTGTGACGCCCGCGCTCCCACTCCGCCGTCAGCCGCCGCACCGCCTCCTCCGGGTCCCCGTGGTCCGCCTCGTACCGGCCGAGCAGCAGCTCCTGGTTGACCCCGCTCGCCGCCGCGCGCTCCGCCTCCGCCAGGGCCCGCCCGTACAGCTCCCCGGCCTCCCCGGTGAGCCCGAGCGACTCGTACAGCTCGCCCGCCTCCAGCGCGATCTCGGGCAGCGGCAGCCCCTCCAGCGCCGCCCGGTAGTCGCGGAAGGCGTCCTCCGTGCGGCCGAGTGCCGCCAGTGCCCGGGCCCGGGCGGCCCGTGCGCGGTGTTCGCCCGGGTCCAGTTCGAGCGCCAGGCCGTAGCTCCGGAGCGCCTCCTCCGGATCGCCGCGCTCCCAGGCGAAGTCCCCGAGGCGGCACAGGGCGGCGGCCCGCTCGGTGACCGTGGCCGCGCCGGAGACCGCGTCGTGCGCGTTGGCCGCCGCGTCCTCGCGCCACCCCCGGTCGCGGTAGACCTGCGCGGCGAGCCCCCGCGCCTGCGCCCCCGAGTACAGGGCCGTCAGCTTCTCCAGGGACGTACCGACCGCGTTGTAGTCGCCGAGCCCGCCGTACGCCTCGACCAGCGCCCGGTGCACCGTCCACCGCCGGGGCCGCTGCTGCTGCGCCCGCAGGGCGTGGTCGCGGGCGGTGGTCCAGTCCTGGCGGGCGGCGGCGAGGGCGGCGAGGCCGAGCAGCGCCTCGGTGTTGCCCCGGTCCGCGGGGAGCACCTCCAGCGAGCGCCGCAGCGCGCCCTCCGCCCGGGGGAGCGAGGCCCAGTCGGCGAACCGCGCCCCGCGCTCCGCGTACGCCGTCCCCAGAACGGCCCAGGACTCCTCGTCGCCGGGGTTGGCGCGCAGCCACCGCTCGCGCTCCGCGATCAGCGCGTTCAGCTCCGGCAGCGCCGCCGGAGCGCCCGCCACCGCCGCCGTCCGCGCCCGCGCGGCGGGCCCGGGCGCCGGGCGGGCCCCCGAGGCCCCGGGGTCGGGGGGCGCGAGCGCCAGCACCCCGGCGACCAGCGTCGCGGCGACGAGCGTCCCGACAGCGGCGTTCTTCATATGTTCACTGCGCATACCGCTCACTGTGCGTCAGCGGGCAGCTCATCCGAAGAACGCGCCCCGCGGCACGGAGCGGAACGCGGACGGGTTCACACCGATGGCCCCGGGTGCGACGCTGGGATCATGGACGATCTCCTCGCGCGGCTGCGTGCCGCCCTGCCGGCCGAAGCCCTGATCACCGATCCGGACGTGATGGTCTCGTACGGACGGGACATGGCGAGCTTCTGCGCCGCGGGCGCCCCCGCTGCCGTGGTGCTGCCGCGTACGGTCGAACAGGTCCAGGAGGTCATGCGCACGGCGACGGAGCTGCGCGTCCCCGTCGTCCCGCAGGGCGCTCGCACGGGACTCTCCGGCGCGGCCAACGCCTCCGACGGCTGCATTGTGCTGTCGCTGACCCGGATGGACCGGATTCTGGAGATCAGCCCGGTGGACCGGATCGCCGTGGTCGAACCCGGGGTGGTCAACGCCGTGCTCGCGCGCGCGGTCGGCGAGGTGGGCCTCCACTACCCGCCGGACCCGTCGAGCTGGGAGACGTGCACCATCGGCGGGAACATCGGCACCGCGTCGGGCGGCCTGTGCTGTGTGAAGTACGGGGTGACGGCGGAGTACGTCCTCGGCCTGGAGGTCGTCCTCGCCGACGGCCGGCTGCTGTCCACCGGCCGCCGCACCGCGAAGGGGGTCGCGGGCTACGACCTGACCCGGCTGTTCGTCGGCTCCGAGGGCACGCTCGGCATCGTGGTCAAGGCGGTCCTGGGACTGCGCCCGAAGCCGCCCGCGCGGTTGGTGCTCGGCGCGGAGTTCGCCTCGCCCGCCGCGGCCTGCGAGGCGGTCTGCGCGATCATGGAGAGCGGTCACACCCCGTCGCTGCTGGAGCTGATGGACCGTACGACGGTCCGCGCGGTCAACGCGATGACCCGGATGGGACTGCCCGAGTCGACCGGGGCGCTGCTGCTCGCCGCGTTCGACACCCCGGACCCGGCGGCCGATCTGGCGGCGGTCGGCGAGCTGTGCCGGGCGGCGGGCGCCACCGAGGTCGTACCGGCGGACACGCCCGCCGAGTCCGAACTGCTGCTCCAGGCCCGCAGGTCGGCACTCCCCGCGCTGGAGACGATCAAGTCGGCGACGATGATCGACGATGTGTGCGTGCCGCGCTCCCGGCTGGGCGCGATGATCGAGGGTACGGAGGCCATCGCCGCGCGCCACGGTCTGACGATCGGCGTCTGCGCGCACGCGGGTGACGGGAACACCCATCCGGTGGTCTGTTTCGACCACCAGGACCCGGACGAGTCGCGCCGGGCGCGCGAGTCCTTCGACGAGATCATGGCGCTCGGGCTCGAACTGGGCGGAACGATCACCGGTGAGCACGGTGTCGGGGTGCTGAAGAAGGAGTGGCTGGCGAGGGAGCTGGGCCCGGTGGGACTGGAGTTGCAGCGGGGCGTCAAGCGGACCTTCGATCCGCTGGGGATTCTGAACCCGGGCAAGCTCTTCTGAGCCCCCAACCGGGCCGTCCGCAGGGTGATTTATCGCCAACCAGCTTGATTTCGCTGGTCCCGGGGACCGGCCCGGCGCCGGACCCCGGTCCTAAGGCGAATGCCCGATGGTCCGGCACGGCCCCTCCGCCTACCGTGAGATCACCGCAGCAGTGGAGATCCTCGAAGGAGAAGCCATGCCGGCACGACTCGACCACACCATTGTGCAGAGCAGCGACCGCCTCGCGGGGGCCCGCTTTCTCAGCGAGCTCATCGGAGGGGACGAGCCGAAGGAGTTCGGACCGTTCATGATGGTCCCGCTGGAGGGCGGGGTGACGCTGGACTATCTGACGACGGAGGGCTCGATAGTCGCCCAGCACCTGGCCTTTCTGGTCCCGGAGGAGGAGTTCGACGTCATCCTGGGCCGTATCGAGGACCGGGGACTGCCCTACTGGGCGGACCCGATGCACAACGAGCCCCAGGTGATCAACCATCACCACGGGGGCCGGGGCGTCTACATCGACGACCCGGACGGCCACTCGCTGGAGTTCCTCACGCATACCTACGTCACGGACTAGGCGCCGTCACCGTCCGGTGATTCGTCGACGGGCCGGGGGGCCTTCTCGCCGTGCGCGGGGAAGCGTCCGCCGGCCCAGAGCCGGTTGGCCCGCCGGGGCGAGAGCAGATCGGCCAGTTCGTGGTCGAGGTCGAGCCGCCCGCCCTCGGTGCCCGGCGGCACCACCCGCAGCGTCCGCTCCAGCCAGGCCGACACCACCGCCGCCGACACCTCCAGGAGCGCGTCCCCGTCGGGCGAGCTGAGCGCCATCAGCACCACGCTCCGCCCGTCCACCTTGGTGGGCCAGATCCGCACATCGCCGTGCCCGCACGGCCGGAACACCCCCTCCACGAGCAGCTCCCGGGCGAAGGTCCAGGTGACGGGGTGCTCGGAGCCGATGTGGAAGGTGATGTGCACGGCGTACGGGTCGGCGGTGCGGTAGGTCAGCCGCGCGGGCACCGGGATGCTGCGCTCGGGCGACAGGACCAGATTCAGTTCGAGTTCGCGTTCGACCACGGAGTGCATGAGGGCTCTCTTTCGCTGTACGGACCGGGCCATTCGCGGGCCCTTGCAAGGTGAGAGCGGGCTCGTGCTCAGCTATGACGCGGCTTTCCCGAAAAACTTTCCGTAATCGTCGGTCGCCCTGGGTAGCTGTTCCGGCGGGCCCCGGGACCTTCCGTGCGGAGCGGACCGGGCCCGCGCGCGCCGGCACCGCACCCCGCCGCGCGGGCCGTCCCTCACCCATGCCCCCGGTGGCCCGGTCCTCCGCCCGGCGACGCCCGGCACCCGCACCTCGCTCAGCGACGCGGCCCGACCGAATCCGGCCTCACCGGTGTTCGAGGCGCTCGGGGCTTCGGGGGCCTGTGGCACGGGGGCCGGTCCCCCGCTTCCCGGGGACGGGCTTCCCCGCGCCGGGTGCATGCGCGGAACCTCCCCGGATAGTGGTCGTTACAGCTGGACGGGCCCAGGTGCCCACAAGCGTCTGATATTTGTGGAGCCTTGAACTGAGGCTCTTGAGGAGATACGGGACCACGGTATGAGCGCCCCAACCCCGGCCGGCGGCGACGACAGTCCTCTGCCCGGCTACTACCCGGACCCCTCCATCCCCGGCTACGTCCGGTACTGGAACGGCGCGGCCTGGGTGCCCGGTACGAGCCGGCCCGCGCCCAAGGCGGGCGAGGTGATGCCCGAGACGCCCGGCCGGGCGCCCGGCGGGCCCGGGCGGGTGCGCGAGGCCGCGTCCGCGCCGGCCCACGTGGAGGAGACCGGGCCGGTCTTCCTCGACGAGGAGCCGCCGGACGAACCGGCCCGGTCGGAGCCGGCGGCGGCCTGGCAGGCGGACACCTCCCGGCAGGGCGGGTTCGGCGGCGAGCGCGACCACCGGGTCTCCTGGGGCGGCGGCGGGCCGGACCCCCGCGCTCAGGCCGCCGAGCCCCCGGCACCCTCCGCGGACCCGCGGCTGCCCGGGGCGCGGCAGCCCGCCGAGAAGCCGCCGGCCGACAGCACCATGACCATCCGCCCCCAGCGGGACCGCTCCCCGGAGCAGCCCGGCCCGGCGCGCGGCGCCGAAGGGCCCGGCGCCGGGCCCAGGACACCCGGTGTCCAGCCCCAGCCCCAGCCGCTGCCCCCGGTCCCGTACCGTCCGCAGCCCTCCGTACAGCCGCAGCCCCAGCCCCAGCCCCAGCCCCAGCCCCAGCCGCAGCCGCAGGCCCAGCCCCAGGCTCACCCGCAGCCCCAGGCTCAACCCCGGGCTCAGCCCCAGCCGCAGGCCCAGGCCCCCGGACACGTTCCCGCCCCCGCTCCCGGGCCCGGCGGCGGGTCCGCGTCCTGGGCGCAGCAGGTGCATCAGCTCGCCCAGCCCGGGGAGCCGGAGCAGCCACCGGTCGTCCCCTGGAAGCCGCCGACGGCCGACCCCTTTCTCCGGATGGCCCAGGCACAGGCCGCCGCCCGCCCCGCCGGGCTCGGCAAGCGGTTCGCCGCCCGGCTGATCGACAGCCTGGTCCTCGGCACACTCGTGGGCGCGGTCGCCGTGCCCATGACCGTCCGGGCCATCGACCACATCGACGCCAAGATCGAGGCGGCCCGGCAGACGGGACAGACCGTCACCGTCTGGCTCGTCGACGCCACCACCGCCGTCCATCTCGGCACCGTCCTCGCCGCCCTGCTGATCCTCGGCGCTCTGTACGAGGCGCTGCCGACCGCCAGGTGGGGCCGCACGCTCGGCAAGAGGGTGTGCGGGCTCAAGGTCGTCGACATCGAGTCGCACGAGCCCCCGGGGTTCGGCGCGGCCCTGCGCCGCTGGCTGGTCTACGGGGTGCTGGGGCTGCTCGCCGTCGGGGTGGTCAATGTGGTCTGGGGGCTCTTCGACCGGCCGTGGCGGCAGTGCTGGCACGACAAGGCGGCGCACACCTTCGTCACCGCGGCCTGACCGCTCCCGCCACCCGGCCGGAGCGCCGGTTCCCCCGAACGGAGCGCGAGCTTTTGCGGGGGTGCCGGGCTCGGGATGCACTGCCCTCATGAGCAATGATCAGCCACCGCCACCCGGCCCGGGCGGCCCCGAGGACGATCCCTTCTTCAAGAAGCCGCAGGGCCCCACCCCGCCCGGCGGCCAGGGACCCCCTCCGGGAGGCCCGGCGGGTCCGCCGGGTCCGGGCGGCCCCGGCGGGCAGGACGGCGGCCAGGGCTGGCAGGCGGGCCCGGCCGGCCCCAGCGGCCCGGGCGGACCGGGCGGCCCCGCGGGTCCGGCGGGACCCGGCGGGCAGGGCGGCCCGTACGGCAGCGGCGGCGGCGGGATGCCCCCGTACGACCCCAACGCCTATGGCGGCGGTCCCTACGGCGGCGCCCCCGACCCGCTGGCCGGCATGCCCCCGCTCGCCGATTTCGGCCGGCGTCTCGCCGCCCGGATCATCGACGCGCTGATCGTCTTCATCCCGCTCTTCCTGATCTCGCTGCTCTTCGGCGGCTGGGGCAGCGGCAGCGACGGCGACAGCTGGGACGACATCGCCAACGATGTGAACACCGGCCGTCAGTGGGTGTGGTCGCTGATCTCCATGGTGGTGTACGTCGCCTACGACACCCTGATGGTGAAGAAGAACGGCCAGACCATCGGCAAGCGGCTGCTGAAACTCCGGGTGGCGATGCTCAACGACGGCAGCACCCCCGACACGCGCTCGGCGCTGCTGCGCGCCGCGGTGCTCTGGGTGCCGGCGCTGCTCTGCTGCTTCTGCGTCTGGTGGCTCGTCATCATCATCACGATCATCGCCGACAAGCCGTACCGCCAGGGGCTCCACGACAAGGCGGGCCGGACCGTCGTGGTCACCGTCCCGGAACCGGTGACGGACCAGCGCACGGGCAGGGTCTGAACGGAGCACGGGCAGGGTCTGAAACGGCGCCCGGGGAGTGGGTCTAGCGGCGCGCCGCGCGCTCCCCGGCGCCGGCGTGCGCCGGCGGCGCGTGCACCCGGGCCACGGGCGCGCGGGCCGGGGCGGTGGGCGCCTCCCCACGCGCCGTGCGCGCCGCCCGTGCCATCGGCAGAACCACCGCCACCAGCAGCCCGAGGGCCATCGAGACAAGGCCGATCGCGGCCACCCCGAGAGCCGCCGTGGTGCGGGTGAACAGCAAGAGGGCCAGTGCGGAGAGGACGACAGTGGCCGAACCGTAGGCGAGCTGTGCGGCAGTCGGACGCGGCATGGCGGTATCCGTCCTGGCAGATCGGGGATGTCGGGCGACGTCGGGGCGGGCCTCTTCAGCGCGGTCCGCGCGGCTCACGGCGGTGCGTGAGCGCACGGAACTCTCTTCGACTGTACGGCGCGGAGTGCTCCTGGGGAACCAGGGGTAAGCGTGACCTCACTCGTGGTGCCGGTGCATAGGGGGCGCACGGAGTCATACGCCCATCGAACTGGCGTATTTCATGCGCCCTTTGTCCGAACCTCTCCCCGTCCCCTCGGCCGCCGGGGCCGTCCGGATACCGGAACATGGCTTCTGCATAGTGCAGTTGGAATGTCTGCGTCAAGGGTTGTCTTTTCTTCTCCGGCTGCGGTCGAATGCCGTCACTTGTGACGCGCGCGAACCTCGCCCGGACGACCCCACTGCGGTCCGCCGCGAGGCCGCAGGGGAGGACTCCGACACATGACCACGAAGAGACGGACGACCAGAGCGTCCGCCGTGATCGTCGCGCTCGCCGCGACCACCGCGGCGGTCTCGGCGTTCAGTACCGCCCGGGCCGGGGATCAGGCGTCCCCCGCCCCGGTGAGCAGCGCCGTCGACCGCCAGGACCCGGCGCCCGGGGGCAAGGACCACGTCGACCACGACCTCGACGGCCCCTTCAGCAAGCAGCAGGCGCAGCAGCGCGAGTCGGCGCTGGAGAAGGTCATATCCGGGGACGCGACCGTGCAGCGGCGCGGCGGGTCCAATGTGGTCAGGCTCGACAAGGGCAAGTACGTCGAGCTGGGCCGGGAGAAGACCGACAAGATCTTCACCATCCTGCTGGAGTTCGGCACCAAGGTCGACGACACCACGACGCACGACCCGGACGGGCCGGAGGGACCCCAGCCGCCGATCAAGAAGTACGGCGGTACGCCCGGCCCCGCCCACAACGAGATCGCCGAGCCGGACCGCGCGGTCAACAACTCCACGGACTGGCGCGCGGACTACAACCGCGAGCACTTCGAGGACCTCTACTTCGGCACCGGCAAGGACGCGGCCGGCCGGCAGAAGCAGTCCGTGAAGACCTACTTCGAGAAGGCGTCATCGGGGCGCTACTCGGTCGAGGGCGCGGTCTCCGACTGGGTGAAGGTCGAGTACAACGAGGCCCGTTACGGCTCCAACTACTGCGGCGAGAGCAACTGCGTCAACACCTGGGACGCGGTCCGCGACGGTGTCAACGCCTGGGTCAGGGACCAGAAGGCGCAGGGCCGCACGGACGCCCAGATCAAGGCCGACCTGGCCCAGTACGACCTCTGGGACCGCTACGACTTCGACAACGACGGCGACTTCAACGAGTCCGACGGCTATATCGACCACTTCCAGTTCGTCCACGCCGGTGAGGACGAGTCGGCGGGCGGCGGAGCCCAGGGCACGGACGCCATCTGGGCGCACCGCTGGTACGCGTACGGCACCGACGCGGGCCGCACCGGCCCGGGCGGGAACAAGGCCGGCGGTACCCAGATCGGTGACACCGGCATCTGGGTCGGCGACTACACCGTGCAGCCCGAGAACGGCGGCCTCGGTGTCTTCGCCCATGAGTACGGCCACGACCTGGGCCTTCCGGACCTGTACGACTACTCCGGCCTGGGCGGTGAGAACTCCACCGGCTTCTGGAGCCTGATGTCCTCGGGCTCCTGGCTCGGCACGGGCAGGAACGCCATCGGCGATCTGCCGGGCGACATGACCTCCTGGGACAAGCTCCAGCTGGGGTGGCTCAACTACACCAAGGCGAAGGCCGGGACGGCGTCGACCCACACGCTCGGTGTCTCCGCGTACAACACCAAGCGGCCCCAGGCGCTCGTCGTCGAACTCCCGAAGAAGCCCGGCACCACCCCGGTCGTGAAGCCCGCCGAGGGCTCCAGGCAGTGGTGGAGCGACATGGGCGACAATCTGCGGAACACCCTGACCAGGCCGGTCGACCTCACGGGCAGGTCCACGGCGTCGCTGGAGCTGTCCGGCTGGTGGCAGGCCGAGCGCGGGTACGACTATGTCTACACCGAGGTCTCCACGGACGGCGGGACCAACTGGACCGCCCTCGACGGCACCGCGAACGGCAAGCAGATCACCCGTGACTCGGCCGGCACCCCGGCGCTGACCGGACGCTCCGGCGGGTACCAGCGGCTGGTCTACGGGCTGGACGCCTACGCGGGCAAGAAGGTGGATGTCCGGTTCCACTACCGGACGGACGGCGCCACGGCGGAGAAGGGCTTCGCGGCCGACGCGATCACCCTGCGCGCGGACGGCGCGCCGCTCTTCACCGACAACGCGGAGGGGGACGACGCGGGCTGGACCGCGAAGGGCTTCTCGCGCATCGGTGAGTCCTTCACCAAGGACTACGAGCAGTACTACATCGCCGAGAACCGGCAGTACGTCTCGTACGACAAGACCCTGGAGGTCGGCCCGTACAACTTCGGGTTCACCGCCCCGAGGAACAAGTGGGTCGAGCACTACGCCAACCAGAACGGGCTGCTGATCTGGCTCTGGGACACCTTCCAGCAGGACAACAACACCATGGTCCACCCGGGCCAGGGGCAGATCCTGCCGATCGACGCCAACCCCGAGCCGCTGAAGTGGGCGGACGGCACGGTGATGCGCAACCGCATCCAGTCCTTCGACGCGACCTTCAGCACCCGGCCGTACGACGGGTTCACCCTGCACAGGGCGGGCGTGCCGACGAAGATCAAGGCGAAGCCGGGGCGGGGGGTCTTCGACGACCGCAAGGGCGTCTACTGGACCGCCGAGAACCCGACGGGGAGTGTGCGTGTAACTGACACCAATACTCGGATCGCGATTGTGAAGGAGCCGCGGAGCGGCGAAACGATCACGGTGAGGGTTGGGCCCTCGACGAAGTAATTGGCATAACAGCAGGTCAAAGCATGATCGGCCGTCGCCCTCTAGCGGGCGGCGGCCGATCGTGTTTAGGTGCGAGGTGGTGGACCGTTATTGACACGTCATCTCACGGGGGAGTGGAGCAGTATGCCCGGCGGAGGTTTCAGCAAGCTGCCGAACGGCAGTGTGGTCGTCGCGCTCAGTCTGCCCAGCCCGCTGGGGGACGGGCGGCCGGCGCGGTTTCTGGTGCACGCGGCGAATCGGGCGCGGGCGCTGACGAGGCTGCGGAATCTGGGGTTGCGGGCGGTGTATCTGCGGGGGAACGCGGAGCCGCCGACGCCGGATGAGATCACGGCGGTGCTGCATCATCCGGATGGGTTGTTGTGGCGGGCGAATCCGCAGATCGGGGCGGAGCTGTGGCACCCGATCAGGGCCCTCCTCCGCGAGGCCTCCTTACCCGACTAGCCCGCCTCCCCCGGCCGCCCCGCGAATCCCAGCCCGTCCGGCGCTTGAGGACGGACCCTCGGCCACGGGCGCCCTGAGCGATTCCGGCCGGTCCGGCAAATCCAGCCTGTCCGGCGTTTGAGGACGGACCCTGTGCCACAGGTCCCCGCACGGTGCGGTGCGCACCGCGGCGCGGGGGGCGTCAGGTGAGGGGCTTGCCCGAGATGGTCACGCCCGCCGAGCGCAGCTCCTCCACCACCCGCTCCGCCCGCTCCCCCGACACCGCCGCCGTCAGATCCAGCAGCACCTGCGTGGCGAACCCCTCCCGCACCGCGTCCAGCGCCGTCGCGCGGACGCAGTGGTCCGTGGCGATGCCCACCACATCCACCTCGGTCACCTCGTGGTCCCGCAGCCACCGCGCCAGCGTCACCCCGTTCTCGTCCGTGCCCTCGAACCCGCTGTAGGCGGCCTCGTACTCCCCCTTGTCGAACACCGCGTCGATCGCCCCCGACGCCACCGCCGGTGCGAAGTTCGGGTGGAACCCCACCCCCTCCGTCCCCGCGACGCAGTGGCGCGGCCAGCTGGTCTCGTAGTCCGGGGTGTCGGAGAAGTGGTCGCCGGGGTCGATGTGGTGGTCGCGGGTGGCGATCACATGGCGGTAGCCCGCGGGCACGGTCTGGCCGATCAGGTCGGTGATGGCGGCGGCGACCTCGGCACCTCCCGAGACCGCGAGGCTGCCGCCTTCGCAGAAGTCGTTCTGAACGTCGACGACGATCAAGGCGCGGTGCATGGCGGCTGTCCTTCGTAGAGCGGGGCGACGGGTGCGGGGCCCTTGGTGTGTACCGAGCCTAGAGACTCCCGCCGCCGCACGGGAGGGCCTCCCCGGGCGGCGCGGGGCGCGAGGGCGGCGCACGGGTGAGCCTTACCGCGCACAGCCGCTTCACACATACTCGGTGGGCAGCACCGGCTCCCCCCGGGAGAGCTGAATGGCGGACATCGGCAGCCCCGCCCGTGCCTCGATGTGCCGCTGCCGGGCCGCGTCCAGCGGCTCCCGCCCCACGATCTCCCCGCCCCTGACCAGCTCCACCAGGAGCTGCCGGCCGGCCAGCTCCGGCGGTACGGCCCCGAGGCCCACGATCTCGGCCTCCGCGACCCCGTCCGCGTCCAGCCGCCGGGCGGCCCACTTGCGGCCCCCGAGGGAGGACTTCGCGCCCAGGGACTTCTTCGCCACCGGCTCCAGCGGCGCCCCGGGCTCGCCCGAGCGGGCCCGGGCGACCAGCTTGTAGACCATCGAGCAGGTGGGGTGCCCGCTGCCGGTCACCAGCTGGGTGCCCACCCCGTACGCGTCCACCGGAGCGGCGGCCAGCGAGGCGATGGCGTACTCGTCCAGATCGGAGGTGACGGTGATCCTGGTGTCGCGCGCGCCCAGCTCGTCGAGCTGCTGCCGCACCCGGTGGGCGACGAGGAGGAGATCGCCCGAGTCGATCCGTACGGCGCCGAGCCCCGGGCCCGCGATCTCCACGGCGGTACGGACGGCCTCGGCCACGTCGTAGGTGTCCACCAGCAGGGTGGTGGAGCGGCCGAGGGAGTCCACCTGGGCCCGGAAGGCGTCGCGCTCGCTGTCGTGCAGCAGGGTGAAGGCGTGGGCGCTGGTGCCGACGGTCGGGATCGAGTAGCGGAACCCGGCCGCGAGGTCGGAGGTGGAGTCGAAGCCGCCGACGTAGGCGGCGCGGGCCGAGGCGACCGCGGCCAGCTCATGGGTGCGCCGGGCGCCCATCTCGATCAGCCGGCGCCCGCCCGCCGCGGCGGACATCCGGGAGGCCGCCGCGGCGATCGCCGAGTCGTGGTTGAGGATGGAGAGGATCACGGTCTCCAGCAGCACGCACTCCGCGAAGGTGCCCTCGACCCGCAGCAGCGGGGAGCCGGGGAAGTAGACCTCGCCCTCCGGGTACCCCTGGATGTCCCCGCGGAAGCGGTAGGAGGCGAGCCACTCCAGCGTCGGCTCGTCCACGATCCCCCGCTCGCGCAGGAACCCCAGCACGCCGGCGTCGAAGCGGAAGTTCTCCACCGCGTCGAGTACCCGCCCGGTGCCCGCGACGACCCCGTACCGCCGCCCCTCGGGCAGCCGCCGGGTGAAGACCTCGAAGACGGAACGGCGCCCGGCGGTGCCGGCGCGCAGGGCCGCCTGGACCATCGTGAACTCGTACTGGTCGGTGAAGAGGGCGGTGGACGGGACGTCCACCGGCAGTCCCAGGTCAGCGGTGTTCACGGCACTCAGCCTCGCACTTTCGCGTCGGGTGCCCGGAGAACCCGGGCGATCCAGCCATGGCCAGGATGCTACCCCACATTTCGTCAGAGTGACGAGATGGGGTGACCGTTTATGCGCGGGGGCTCCCCGAGTGGCAGCATGGATCAGGTGAGTGTTGCTCCCACAGAGATCGAACGTCCCGAATCGGCCGAGGAGACCTTCGCCGTTCCCGAGCCCGACGTGCCGTGGGTGACGCTCGTCCACAACGATCCCGTGAATCTGATGAGCTATGTGACCTACGTCTTCCAGGCGTATTTCGGTTACTCCAAGGACAAGGCGCGCAAACTGATGCTCGACGTCCACCACAAGGGACGGGCCGTGGTCTCCAGCGGCAGCCGCGAGGAGATGGAGCGCGACGTGCAGGCGATGCACGGCTACGGGCTGTGGGCGACCCTGTCGCAGGACCGCACCTGATGCCGGGACACTTCGAGCCGGTCCCCGGCGGCGGCGCGGCCATCGCGCTCGACGAGGTCGAGATCTCCATCCTGCGCTCGCTCGCCGTCCAGCTCCTCGAACTGATCGGACCGGGCGAGACGCCCGCGGAGGGCGAGGATCCGCTCGCCGCCCTCTTCGCCGAGGGGCCCAGCGAGGCGCCCTCCGACCCCGCGCTCGCCCGCCTCTTCCCGGACGCGTACTCCGGCCCCGGCACGGAGAGGCCCGACGAGGAGCAGCGGGCCGCGTCCTCCGAGTTCCGGCGCTTCACCGAGAACGACCTCCGGGCCCACAAGCGCGACGACGCGGTGGCGGTGGTGCGCGGCCTCGACGGCCTCACGGTGGACGGCGAGGGCGGCGCGGTGCTGCGGCTGACCGCCGACGACAGCGCCCACTGGCTCCGGGCGCTCAACGACCTCCGGCTGACCATCGGCACCCGGCTGGAGGTCGGCGACGAGGACGAGGCCGACACGCTCTACCGGCTGCCGGACACCGATCCGCGCAAGCCGATGGTGATGGCCTATCTCTGGCTCGGGGTGCTCCAGGAGACCCTGGTCGAGACCCTCATGCCCTGAACGGCCCCCGACGGACCCCCGACGGACCCCCGAGCGGGCCCTGAACGGCCCCCGAGCGGCCCCTGGGTGGCCCGCCCCCTTCCCTCCGCCCCGCCCGGTCCGCCGGGTGGGGCTTCCGATGGGTCTCCGGTGGGCTTTCCCGCCCTTTCGGACCTGTATGGACATCCTGTGGGGCTCGTGTGGAGGGCTCCGGCGGACGCTCAGCGGACGCTCAAATCCGGATAACGATCACGTCACCACGCTTGGACGCTCTGTCGTGCCGTGCGTTATTTGTCCGCTTATCTTTGTGGTGCACGCCACACTATTGCCCGATGATCTCCGTGGTCACCGTGATAAATCTTCACGACCGCCAGGGGCGCCACCCATGCCCCTGGGGGCGCTTGAGCCGGCGGATCGCCGGTGGCACTCCATCCGTATCCGGGGGGATCAGGACCTGATCCGCATCCGCGCGCCAGCCGCAGCGGGCGCGGGTCCGCATGGAGAAAGGGCGCACCACCATGACCTCAGTGCAGGTCGGCAAGGATGACGGGCACGACGGCAAGGGTGTCGCGGGGCCCGTCGACACGACCACCGGCACCGCCGGAGGTCCGCCGGAGGACCAGGGTTACCACCGGGCGCTCAACGCCCGGCAGATCCAGATGATCGCGATCGGCGGAGCGATCGGCACCGGTCTCTTCCTCGGCGCGGGCAAGGGCATCTCCAAGGCCGGACCCAGCCTCATCCTGGCCTACGCCATCGCGGGCGTGGTCATCTTCTTCATCATGCGCGCCCTCGGCGAGCTGCTCATGTACCGCCCGGTCGCCGGCTCGTTCTCCGAGTACGCGCGGGAGTTCATCGGCCCCTTCGCCGGCTTCGTCACCGGCTGGACCTACTGGCTCTTCTGGGTCGTCACCGGGATGACCGAGGTCACCGCTGCCGCCAGCTATATGACGTACTGGTTCGACGTCCCCCAGTGGATCTCCGCGCTGGCCTTCACGATCATCCTCTACGGCGCGAACCTGATCTCCGTGAAGCTCTTCGGCGAGCTGGAGTTCTGGTTCTCGATGGTCAAGGTCACCGCGATCATCGGCATGATCCTCATCTGTCTCGGCATCCTCACCCTCGGCTTCTCCGACGCCGGCGACACCGCCTCCGTCAGCCTGCTCTGGGACGACGGCGGCTTCTTCCCCAAGGGCATCGGCGGCACGCTGATGACCCTCCAGATCGTGATGTTCGCCTTCCTCGCGGTCGAGCTGGTCGGTGTCACGGCCGGTGAGTCCAAGGACCCCGAGAAGAACCTCCCGAAGGCCATCAACACCGTGCCCGTGCGGATCGCCGTCTTCTACATCGGCGCGCTGATCATGATTCTGTCGGTGGTCTCCTGGACCAACTTCCAGCCCGGTGTCTCGCCCTTCGTCGCCGCCTTCGACGAGATGGGCCTCCAGACCGGCGCGGCCATCGTGAACTTCGTCGTCCTCACCGCCGCGCTGTCCTCCTGCAACTCGGGCATGTACTCCACCGGCCGGATGCTGCGCGACCTCGCGCTCAACAGCCAGGGCCCGAAGTTCTTCACCAGGCTCACCAGGAACGGCATCCCGCTGCTCGGCACCACCTTCTCGGCCGGCCTGATGCTGATCGGTGTCTGGATCAACTACCAGTGGCCCGGTGAGGCCTTCAACAAGATCGTCTCCTTCGCCACCATCTCCGGCATGTGGGCCTGGGTGATGATCCTCGTCAGCCAGATCCGCTACCGCGCCAAGGCCGACCGGGGCGAGCTTCCCCAGTCCACCTTCAAGGCCCCCGGCGCGCCGTACACCAGCTGGTTCGCGCTCCTGTTCATCGGCATGGTGGTCGTGCTGATGGGCATCGACAAGGACGCCAGGATCTCGCTGTACTGCGCGCCCGTCTGGGCCCTGATCCTCGGCGTGTCGTATCTGGTGCTGAAGAAGCGCAACCCGCGGGGAGCGGCGTTCGTGAAGCGCTGACCCGCGACACGCCCCGGCACCCGCGGCGGGCGGGCGCGTACCGGACTCCGGTACGCGCCCGCCCGCCGCCGTTCGTCTGTTTATCCTGATCGGCATGCTGACCCTC
Source organism: Streptomyces sp. NPDC001889 (assembly GCF_053594535.1). Classification (NCBI taxonomy): domain Bacteria; kingdom Bacillati; phylum Actinomycetota; class Actinomycetes; order Kitasatosporales; family Streptomycetaceae; genus Streptomyces; species Streptomyces sp. NPDC001889. The sequence goes on along the minus strand of NZ_JBSFER010000025.1, from coordinate 55,752 downwards.
ACACAGGATCTCTTCGACCGGATCGTGGCGCACGCCCGCGCCGACCACCCCGACGAGGCATGCGGCATGGTCGCGGGCCCTGAGGGCAGCGGCCGTCCCGAGCGCTTCATCCCCATGCTCAACGCCGCCCGCTCTCCCACGTTCTACGAGTTCGACTCGGCGGACCTGCTCAGGCTCTACCGCGAGCTGGACGACAACGACGAAGAGCCGGTCATCATCTACCACTCGCACACCGCGACCGAGGCCTACCCCTCCCGCACGGACATCACCTACGCCAACGAGCCCGGCGCGCACTACGTCCTGGTCTCCACGGCCGACACCGACGCCGCGGGACCCTTCCAGTTCCGCTCCTTCCGCATCGTCGACGGAGAGGTCACCGAAGAGGACATCAAGGTGGTGGATGCATACTGATCCCTGGCCGGAGCTCCACTCCGGCCGTGACTGAAAAGGGGCGGTGGGACCCAGGAAGCCGGTGCGAGTCCGGCGCGGTCCCGCCACTGTGACCAGGCCACGGCCTGGCAGCCAGGAACTGACCCGCCGCCCTTCTCCCATCACCCAGGGGACGTGGAAATCCCCGGAGGAGGCCGTACCCCGTCATGTCCAGGCGCCGTTCCGCACCCCTGACCGCCCTGCTCACCGCCGCCCTGCTGCTGCCGCTCGCCGCCTGCGGCGCGGGCGGCGATTCCCCGGCCGCCGGCGACGGCGAGGAGAAGGCGGCCCGGCCGGGCTCCTCCTTCCCGTACACCGTCGACAACTGCGGGGTGCGGACCACCTTCGAGCAGGCGCCCCGCCGGGTCGTCACCATGAACCAGCACGTCACCGAGATCATGCTGGAACTCGGCCTGGAGAAGTCGCTCGTCGGCACCGCCTACCTCGACGACAAGGTGCTGCCGGAGTACGCGAAGGCGTACGGCGCGATACCCGTGCTCGCCAAGGAGTACCCCTCCAAGGAGAAGCTCCTCGCCGCCAACCCCGACTTCGTCTACGGCGGGTACGCCAGCGCCTTCGAGTCCAAGGACGGCCGCACCCGCGAAGAGCTGAAGAAGTCCGGCATCGAGTCCCGGCTCAACCTGGAGTACTGCACCAAGGGCCGGACCTCCATGGACGACGTCTACCGCGAGATCGACGAGATCGGCCGCACCTTCGGCGTCGGCGAGCGCGCCGGGCAGTGGGTGGCCGGCGCGCGCGCCACCGTGAAGAGGACCGAGAAGGAGCTGAAGGGGAGCGAGCCGCTGCCCGTCTTCGTCTACGACAGCGGCGACAAGACCGCGTTCACGGTGGGCGGCAAGGGCATCGGCAACGAGCTGATCAACCGGGCCGGCGGCCGGAATGTCTTCGCCGACATCGACAAGTCCTTCGGCGACGCCACCTGGGAGCAGGTCGTGGCCCGCAAGCCCGAGGTCATCGTCATCCTCGACTACGGCGCCACCGGCGTCGAGCAGAAGAAGCAGCGCCTGCTCAAGGACCCCGCCCTGCGCGATGTGCCGGCGGTGCGGAACAAGAAGTTCGCGGTGCTGCCGCTCTCCGACGCGGTCCTCGGGGTGCGCGCGCCCGACGCCATCGCCAAGCTGGCCCCGCAGCTCGCCCGGTGACCTCCTCCGTGGAACCCGGCACGCGGCGCCCCGGGCCCCGGCCGGAAGGCCGGCGGCCCGGCGCGCCGGTCCCTCCGCCCTCGCCGGTGCCTCCGTCCTCGCCGGTGCCTCCGCCCGCGCTCACGGCAGCCGCCCCGCCCGGGCCGCCCGCGCCCGGCGGGGACCCGGCGCCCGGGTCGTCCCCTCTCGCCGGGCGGCTGCGGTACGGAGCCGTCATCGCGGGGCTGCTCGTCGCCCTGGCCGCCGCGGTGATCGCGGGCCTGGGCATCGGCTCCGTCGCCATCCCGCCCGCGCGGGTCGTCGAGGCCCTGCTCCCCGGCGCCGCCCCCAGCCCCTTCCGCACCATCGTCATCGACGTGCGGCTGCCGCGCGTGCTGCTCGGCATCACCGTCGGCGCCGGGCTCGCCGTCTGCGGGACCGTGCTCCAGGCGCTGGTGCGCAACCGGCTCGCCGATCCCTTCCTCCTCGGGATCTCCTCCGGCGCGTCCACCGGTGCCGTCGTCGTCCTCACCCTCGGCATCGGCGCCACCACCGCCGTCGCCATGCCTGCGGGCGCCTTCGCCGGCGCGCTCGGCGCGCTGATCCTGGTCTACGGCCTCGCCCGCCGCGGCGGCACCATGACCGGCGCCCGGCTGGTGCTGGCCGGTGTCACCGTCTCGTACATCCTCACCGCCCTCACCACCCTGGTCCTGGTCGCCTCCGCCCGCCCCGAGCACTTCCGCGAGGCCCTGTACTGGTCGCTCGGCGGCCTCGGCAGCGCCCGCTGGGAGAGCGTCTGGCTGCCGGGGGCGGTGCTCTGTCTCGCGCTCCCGCTGCTGTTCTCGCTGGCCAGGCCGCTGGATCTGCTGCTGGTGGGGGAGGAGAGCGCCACCGTTCTCGGACTGGACGTCTCCCGCTTCCGGGCCGCCGTCTTCATCCTGGTCTCCCTGGTGACCGCCGTCCTGGTCTCCGCGAGCGGCGCGGTGGGCTTCATCGGGCTGATGGTGCCGCACGCCGCCCGGCTGCTGGTCGGCGCCACCCACCGGGCGCTCCTCCCGGTCGCCGCGCTCGGCGGCGCGGTCGCCCTGGTCGTCGCCGACCTCGCCGCCCGCACCGTCGCCTCCCCGCAGGACATCCCGGTCGGAGTGCTCACCGCCCTCATCGGCGGCCCGCTCTTCCTCTGGCTGATGGGCTCCCGCACCGACCGGGGAGCCGCCCTGTGACCGCCGCGCCGCCGACCGCCGCGCCGGAGAGCCCCCACCCGGAATCGCACCGGGAATCGCACCGGACACCGGGAGCCCCTCTGTGAGCGCCGACCTCACCCTGACCGGAGTCACCTACGAGACCGGGGGCCGCACCCTGCTCCGGGGTGTCGACCTCACCGCCCGCCCCGGCGAGACCGTCGGCCTGGTCGGGCCGAACGGCAGCGGCAAGACCACCCTGCTGCGGTGTGTGTACGGAGCGCTGACCCCGGCCGCCGGGCGCATCCTGCTCGACGGGGACGATCTGACCGCGCTCGGCCCCAAGGCGCGCGCCCGGCGGGTGGCGAGCGTGCCCCAGGACAGCCCGGGGGAGTTCGAGCTGACCGTCCGCGAGATCGTCACCATGGGCCGCGCCCCGCACAAACGTTTCTGGGAACCCGACACCTCCGCCGACACCGACGCGGTCGACGACGCCCTGGCCCGGCTCTCCATGACCGGCCTCGCCCACCGGGCCTTCCCCTCCCTCTCCGGCGGGGAGCGCCAGCGCGCCCTGGTCGCGCGGGCCCTGGTCCAGCGGCCCGCGCTGCTGATCCTGGACGAGCCCACCAACCATCTCGACATCCGCCACCAGCTGGAGATCCTCGGCCTCATCCGCACCCTGGGCACCACCAGCCTGCTGGCGCTGCACGACCTCAACCTCGCCGCGCACTACTGCGACCGGCTCCATGTGCTGCTCGACGGAGAGCTGGTCGTTTCCGGCACCCCGAAGGAGGTGCTGACCGCCGAACTCCTCGCCGACGTCTATCAGGTCCGCGCCGAGATCGCGGTCCACCCGGTGACCGGAGCCCCCTCCATCACCTACGTCCCGCCCGCATGGTGAGCGGACTCCGTCCGCGATGCGAGATCACATTCCAGAACCCGGACCGGGAATCGATACGATGACCGCATGGTTCTCCACGACATGAGCGACAAGACGCCAGGCGGCACCGTGCTGCTCGTCGCGCGGCTCCATGTCGACCTCTGCCGCCTCGCCAGCGCGATGTGTCCCTGAGCTCCCCCGAGCAGGGAAAGCTCACCCGACGTACCCGCCCCACCGCGCGGGGGCCACGCAGCCGCGCAGACAGACCGTCAGAGTCCGCCGAGCCTCTCGACTGCCGCCCTTACGCCCTCAAGTGCTTCCGACTGGAGTCCACGCCATGGCCATCGACGTCCGCATTCCGACCATCCTCCGCACCTACACCGGCGGCGAAAAGGCCGTCCAGGGCAGCGGCGAGACCATCGCCGACCTCCTCACCGACCTGGAGACCCGGCACAGCGGCATCCGGGAGCGCATCGTGGACGGGGACCAGCTCCGCCGCTTCGTGAACGTCTACCTCAACGACGAGGACGTCCGCTTCCTGGACGGCATCGCCACCAAGCTCAGCGACGGCGACACCATCACCATCCTTCCGGCGGTCGCCGGCGGAATGTACTGATCCGATGCGTTACGACTCCCCGCTCGCGGCCGTCGGCAACACCCCGCTGGTCCGCCTCCCCCGGCTCTCCCCCTCGGACGACGTCCGCATCTGGGCCAAGCTGGAGGACCGCAACCCCACCGGCTCGGTCAAGGACCGCCCGGCGCTCCATATGATCGAACAGGCGGAGAAGGACGGCCGGCTCACCCCCGGCTGCACCATCCTGGAGCCGACCTCCGGCAACACCGGCATCTCCCTGGCGATGGCGGCCCGGCTCAAGGGCTACCGCATGGTGTGCGTGATGCCGGAGAACACCAGCGAGGAGCGCAGGCAGCTACTGGCGATGTGGGGCGCGCGGATCATCCCCTCCCCGGCCGCGGGCGGCTCCAACACCGCCGTCCGCGTCGCCAAGGAACTCGCCGCCGAGAACCCGTCCTGGGTGATGCTCTACCAGTACGGCAACCCCGACAACGCGGGTGCCCACTACGCCACCACCGGCCCGGAGATCCTCGCCGACCTGCCCTCCGTCACCCATTTCGTGGCCGGCCTCGGCACCACCGGCACCCTCATGGGCGTCGGCCGCTTCCTGCGGGAGCACGTCCCGGACATCGCCGTCGTCGCCGCCGAGCCGCGCTACGACGACCTGGTCTACGGACTGCGGAACCTGGACGAGGGCTTCGTGCCCGAGCTGTACGACGCGTCGGTGCTGACCACCCGCTTCTCGGTGGGCTCGGCCGACGCGGTGCGCCGCACCCGGGAGCTGCTCCAGGAGGAGGGCATCTTCGCCGGGGTCTCCACCGGCGCCGCCCTGCACGCGGCCATCGGCGTCGGCCAGAAGGCGGTCAGGGCCGGACAGGACGCGGACATCGTCTTCCTGGTCGCCGACGGAGGGTGGAAGTACCTCTCCACCGGCGTCTACACCGCGCCCACGACGGAAGAGGCCATCGAGCTGCTCCAGGGCCAGCTCTGGGCCTGACCGCCCGACCACGCACAAGGAGCCGGGGGCTCCGGGGGCCCGGCCCCCGGGGCCCCTCTTCCGTGCCCCGGGCCCCCGCGCCGGCGGCCCCGTTCCGCCGCCGCTTCCGTCCCCGCTTCCGCCGCCCCCCGAACGCTCCCCCCGCGCGCCCTCCGAATCGGTGACAGCGCAGGTGAGTTCGCCCACAACGCCCCTCCCCGAAGGAGCGGCACTCCCTTTTGCGCTTTACGCTCAACGGACCGCACGACCCAGACCCACCCCCAGCCCTCCTCCCCGTCAACGGAGGTCCAAGCTCCATGAAGCTCACCGTCGTCGGCTGCTCGGGGTCGTTCCCGTCCGCGGAATCGGCCTGTTCGAGCTACCTCGTAGAGGCCGACGGCTTCCGGCTGCTCCTCGACATGGGCAATGGAGCCCTCGGCGAGCTGCAGCGTCACATCGGTCTGTACGACCTCGATGCCATCTTCCTCAGCCACCTCCACGCCGACCACTGCATCGACATGTGCGGGTACTTCGTCGCCCGCTACTACCGCCACGACGGCGGACGCTGCGACGCCATCCCGGTCTACGGCCCCGAGGGCACGGAACAGCGCCTCACCACCGCCTACGCCGACACCCCCTCGCCCTCCTCCATGCGCGAGGTCTTCGACTTCCACACCCTCAAGCCCGGCAGCTTCGACATCGGCCCGTTCTCCGTCCGCACGGAGCGCGTGGCCCACCCCGTCGAGGCGTACGGCATCCGGCTGGAGCACGGCGGCCGGACGCTGGCGTACTCCGGGGACACCGGGGTCTGCGAGCCGCTGCACGAGCTGGCCGACGGCGCGGACCTCTTTCTGTGCGAGGCGTCCTTCACCTACGGCAAGGAGGATGTCCCCGGTCTTCACCTCAATGGCCGAGAGGCCGGCGCCCACGCCGCGCGGGCCCGCGCGGGCCGGCTGGTGCTGACGCATGTCCCGCCGTGGACCGACGGGCAGCGGAACCTCGCGGACGCCCGCGCCGTCTACCGGGGGCCCGCCGAGCTGGCCACCGCGGGCACGGTCTACACCGTTTAGCGGCGGCGGCCCGCACCGTCCACGGACGGCGGCGCCCCGGCTCCGCGGTGGTGTCCGCGGAACCGGGGCGCCCTCGTCGTACGGGGGAGGGGGCTACTTCCCCTCGGCCTTCAGCAGCTCGGCCAGCTCCTCGTCCGACTCGCGGCCCGGTGTCGGCAGATTGAACCGGGTGATCGCGAACCGGAAGACCACGTAGTACACGGCCGCGAAGCAGAGCCCCACCAGCGCCAGCCCCCACGGGTTGGACGCGATCCCCAGGTTCAGCAGGAAGTCCACCGCTCCGGCCGAGAAGCCGAAGCCGTCCTTCATGCCGAGTGCCCAGGTCAGCGCCAGGGAGACACCGGTGAGCACCGCGTGGATCGCGTACAGCACCGGTGCGATGAACATAAAGGTGAACTCGATCGGCTCGGTCACTCCGGTGACGAACGAGGTCAGCGCGAGCGAGAGCATCATCCCGCCGACGACCTTGCGGCGCTCCGGGCGGGCGCAGTGCACGATCGCCAGACAGGCGGCGGGCAGCGCGAACATCATGATCGGGAAGAAGCCGGTCATGAACTGTCCGGCGGTCGGGTCGCCGGCGAGGAAGCGCGCGATGTCGCCGTTCTTGCCCTCGTACGAACCGGCCTGGAACCAGGGGAACGAGTTCAGCAGATGGTGCATGCCGACCGGGATCAGCGCCCGGTTGGCGACGCCGAAGATACCCGCGCCCACCGCGCCGGAGCCGACCAGCCACTCCCCGAAGTTGTGCAGCCCGGTGCCGAGGACGGGCCAGATGAAGCCGAAGAGTATGCCGATGAGGAGACCCGCGAAGGCGGAGAGGATCGGGACGAGCCGCCGGCCGCCGAAGAAGCCGGCCCAGTCGGGCAGCTTGGTGCGGTAGAAGCGCTGGTAGAGCAGGGCGACCACCAGGCCCATCACCACACCGCCGAGGACCTTGGCGTCCACCGGGGCTTCCTGCATCACGATCTTGCCGTCGACGACCTCGGCGACCTTCGGGAGGTTCTTGTCCGTGAAGGTGGCCAGCACGTTCTTGAAGACCAGATATCCGGTGACGGCGGCCAGCGCCGTCGAGCCGTCCGACTTCTTCGCGAAGCCGATCGCGATGCCGACGGCGAAGAGCAGCGGCATATTGTCGAGCAGCGCATTGCCGCCCGCGTGCATGTATCCGGCGAACGAGGTCACGAAGTCCGGGAAGGAATCCCGGCCCAGCATGTCGTCATTGCCGAGGCGGACCAGGAGCGCCGCGGCGGGCAGCACCGCCACCGGCAGCATCAGGCTGCGGCCGATGCGCTGCATGACAGCCATCGCAGCCGCGCCTCTCTTCTTCTGAGCCGCGGGGGCGGCGCCGGCCGTGGTCATGGGCGTGTCCTTTGTGCTCAGGGGGCCGTGGCACGCCCCCGCGTGGTCTACACCACTCAGTGGTGTAGACCTTTGTAACACGTGAGGGTTGGATAAGGAACCTGCGAAAAGGGGTCGATTAATCAGGACCCCTGCGAATTGATCGGTACGTCACCGGGCACCCGGAATCCCGCAGGCCCCGCCGGCCCCGTCAAGGCGCCGCGCGAAAGGGGTCCGGCGGGACCCGGTCGCGGTCCCGCCGAACCCCTTCGGCCGTACAACACCCCCGCCGGAGCGGCTACTTCACATTGTCGCGCTCCAGCTGCTCCCCGATGTCCTCGGGCTCCCGCCCCGGCACCGGAAGATCGAATTTGGTGATCGCGAATCGGAAGAGCACGTAATACACCACCGCGAAACCGAGTCCGATGGGAATGATCAGCCACGGCTTGGTCGCCAGACTCCAGTTGATCACATAGTCGATCAGCCCGGCCGAGAAACTGAATCCGTCCTTGACGCCGAGAGCCCAGGTCACCGCCATGGAAACACCGGTGAGCACCGCGTGGATCGCGTACAGCGCCGGGGCGACGAAGAGGAATGAGTACTCGATCGGCTCGGTGATACCCGTCACAAAGGAGGTGAGTCCGACCGAGAGCATCAGCCCGCCCACCTCCTTGCGGCGGTGCGGATGCGCGCAGTGGGTGATCGCCAGCGCCGCCGCCGGCAGCGCGAACATCATGATCGGGAAGAAACCGGTGGTGAACTGGCCCGCGTTCGGGTCGCCCGCCAGGAACATCGTGATGTCGCCGTGCACCACCGTGCCGTCCGGCTCGGTGTAGCTGCCGAGCTGGAACCAGATCGGCACATTCAGGAACTGGTGCAGCCCGATGACCAGCAGCGCCCGGTTGGTGACCCCGAAGATCCCCGAACCCCACGCGCCCAGGCTCACCAGCCAGTCGCTGAAGCTCTCCAGCGCGCTCCCGATCGGCGGCCAGACCCACAGGCAGAGCGCGGCGAAGACGATCGCCACAAAGGACATGATGATCGGGACGAGCCGGCGGCCGTTGAAGAAGCCCAGCCAGTCCACCAGCCTCGTCCGGTGGTAGCGCTGCCAGAAGTACGCCGCCAGCAGCCCCATCACGATGCCGCCGAAGACACCGGGGTTCTGATAGGTGAAGGGGGTGACGGTGCCGTCCGCGCCCTGGCAGCCGGCGACCACCACCTGGCCCCCGACCTCGCAGTCCTTGGGGAACTGGAGCAGCACGTTGTAGTAGACGAGGAAGCCCGCGACCGCCGCCAGCGCGGTCGAGCCGTCCGACTTCTTCGCCATCCCGATCGCGACGCCGACACAGAAGAGCAGCGGCAGCCCGATATTGGCGTCCAGCAGCGCCCCGCCCGCGCCCGCCATCACCTTGGCGACGTCGTTCCAGCCCAGGCCGTCCGTGCCGAAGACATCGTCCTGGCCGAGCCGGTTGAGGATGCCCGCCGCCGGCAGGACGGCGATGGGGAGCTGAAGGCTGCGCCCCATCTTCTGCAAGCCCTGGAAGAGCCTGCTCCACACGGACGGCTGCGGTGCGGTGGCGCTCCCTGCGCTCATCGGCATCCTCCCGAAAGGGCCTGGTTTGGCAGTCCTTGCGAACTGGTGTAGACCAGTTGTGGTACGCCGCCGGGTGCGGGCGCCGGTGATCGTCATCATTCGGTACGCGGCGGTTACCCGCCCGTGAAGATGGGCCAACCGTGCGTTACCGTGGCAAACCGGACCGCTGGTGGGCCGAAGCAGCGCGAAGCGCCCGGTGCGGGCGCCGCTTGACACGCAGGGAGAAGAGCATGGCCAGCAAGGCAGAGAAGATCGTCGCCGGGCTCGGCGGAGTCGACAACATCGAGGAGATCGAGGGCTGCATCACCCGGCTCCGCACCGAAGTCGCCGACCCCGGCCTCGTCGACGAGGCCGCGCTCAAGGCCGCGGGCGCCCATGGAGTCGTCAAGATGGGCACCGCGATCCAGGTCGTCATCGGCACCGACGCCGACCCCATCGCCGCCGAGATCGAGGACATGATGTGACCGGCGGCCGCTGACCCGCGGAAGGGCCCCGCTCCACGGCGAGCGGGGCCCTTCCTTACAGCCGATAGGCTCAACGCCATGTCTCGAATCGACGGCCGCACCCCCGAACAGCTCCGCCCGGTCACCATCCAGCGCGGATGGAGCAAGCACGCCGAGGGCTCCGTCCTCATCTCCTTCGGCGACACCAAGGTCTTCTGCACCGCCTCCGTCACCGAGGGCGTGCCCCGCTGGCGCAAGGGCAGCGGGGAGGGGTGGGTCACCGCCGAGTACTCGATGCTGCCGCGCTCCACCAACACCCGCGGCGACCGCGAATCCGTGCGCGGCCGGATCGGCGGACGCACCCATGAGATCAGCCGTCTCATCGGCCGCTCCCTGCGCGCCGTCGTCGACTTCAAGGCCCTCGGCGAGAACACCATCGTCCTCGACTGCGATGTGCTCCAGGCCGACGGAGGCACCCGCACCGCCGCGATCACCGGCGCCTATGTCGCCCTCGCCGACGCCGTGACCTGGGCCCAGGGCCGCAAGCTGGTCCGCGCCGGACGCAAGCCGCTGACCGGGACCGTCGCCGCCGTCTCCGTCGGCATCGTGGACGGCGCCCCGCTCCTCGACCTCTGCTACGAGGAGGATGTGCGCGCCGACACCGACATGAACGTCGTCTGCACCGGCGACGGCCGCTTCGTCGAGGTCCAGGGCACCGCCGAGGCCGAGCCCTTCGACCGCGCGGAGCTCAACGCCCTGCTCGACCTCGCCGCCGGCGGCTGCGCCGACCTCGCCGCGCTCCAGCGCGACGCCCTCGCCGGCACCGGGGAAGCCGGCTGACCACCCCGCCGGGTAAAGCCGGGTAAAGAAGCAACCAAGAACGCCCCTATGGGCGTCGTTAGTGGCACGGGCACACGGGCTCAACCGTGTGCCCGGCCAGATCGTCCGGGAGGGACACGTTCCATGGCCGCGCGCCGCCGTATCGCACTCACTCTTGTCACCGCAGCTCTCGTCCTGCCGGCCGCAGTCGGCTGTGGCGCCATCGACAAGGCTCTGGACTGCGTCGACACGGCAAAGGCCGTGACCAGCAGCGTCGAGAAGCTCACCCAGGCCGTGGGAAGCGCGGCCGAGGACCCGACCCAGGCCCGCGAAGCCCTCGACTCCATCGACAAGGAGCTGTCGGAGCTGAGCGACAAGTCCGACAACGCCGATGTGAAGAAGGCCGCCGACGACCTCAACACCGCTGTCGACAACGTCCGCAAGTCGATCGAGGGCGGCGACGCCACCCCCGACATCAGCCCGGTCACCGACGCGGCCTCCGAGATGACCAAGGTCTGCAGCCCCTGACGACCGCCGGCGGGCGGGCGTCGGACCCGGTCTCCGGCCGGCCCCGACGCCCGCCCGTCCGTACGTCCGCCCACCGACCCGGGCCCCGGATCCCCGCCGATCCGCGGGCCCGGATAATCGGCGTATGACACGCATCGTCCTCGCCACCCGCAACCCCGGGAAGATCACCGAACTGCGGGCCATCCTCGCGGACGCCGGTCTGCCGTACGAACTCGTCGGCACCGACGCCTATCCCGAGGTCCCCGACGTCAGGGAGACCGGCGTCACCTTCGCCGAGAACGCCCTCCTCAAGGCCCACGCCCTGGCCCGCGCCACCGGACTGCCCGCCGTCGCCGACGACTCCGGCCTCTGTGTGGACGTCCTCGGCGGCGCCCCCGGAATCTTCTCCGCCCGCTGGGCGGGCACCCACGGCGACGACACCGCGAACCTGGATCTCCTCCTCGCCCAGCTCTCCGACATCGCCCCGCCCCACCGCGCCGCCCACTTCGCCTGCGCGGCGGCCCTGGCCCTCCCCGACGGCACCGAACGCGTCACCGAGGGACGGATGCCCGGAACCCTGCGCACCGCCCCCGCCGGCGCGGGCGGCTTCGGCTACGACCCGATCCTCCAGCCCGACGGCGGGACCCGCACGGCGGCGGAGCTGACCCCGGACGAGAAGAACGCGATCAGCCACCGCGGCAAGGCCTTCCGCGCCCTGGTCCCGGTGATCGCGGAGCTGCTGGGCTGACCCTCCGGGGGCGGGACAGACCGAAGGCCCGGCTCCCGGAGAGCGGGGGTCGGGCCTTCGATTCACCGGTGCGTGCGGCCGATGGGATTCGAACCCACATGGACTTGCGTCCAAAGGCACCTAAAACCTTCGCTTATACCAGTTCAGCAACGGCCGCCGGCCGCCTGCCATGTTAGCGGGCGGGCGGCAGCGGTGGGCAGGGGGGAGGCCGCTCCACGTGCGGCGATTTCCCCCCGGAGCCAGGTGCCGGTGACCGCCCGGCAGCCGGGGCGGCCCTCCCGGACCCCCCGGCCCCCCGGCCCCCGGCCCCGGCCCCCTCAGATCCCCAGATCCTTGATGATCTTGGCGACATGCCCGGTGGCCTTCACGTTGTAGAACGCGTGCTCCACCCGGCCCTCCTCGTCCACGACCACCGTGGAGCGGATCACCCCGGTCACGGTCTTCCCGTACAGCTTCTTCTCGCCGAACGCGCCGTACGCGGCCAGCGTCTCCTTCGACGGGTCGCCGACCAGGGTCACCTTCAGCGCCTCCTTCTCGCGGAACTTCGCGAGCTTCTCCGGCTTGTCCGGGGAGACGCCGATGACGTCGTAGCCCGCGTCCGCCAGCAGTTCCAGATTGTCCGTGAAGTCGCAGGCCTGCTTGGTGCAGCCGGGGGTGAGGGCGGCGGGGTAGAAGTAGACGATGACCTTCCGGCCCCGGTGGGACGCGAGTGAGACCTCGTTGCCGTCCGCGTCGGGCAGGGTGAAGGCGGGGGCGGTGTCGCCGGGCTGGAGTCGCTCGCTCATGGTTCTCCTCGTCGGACCGGGCCGCGCACGGCGGCGGATGCCGCGCCGTGCGGGTGTACGCGGGTGTACGGCGTCGAGCGTAATAGGGGTGCCGTGGGGTGTGGGCGCGGCTGAGCTGACAGACTGTCGATGGCATAGGTAACGGATCACGACCACGGAGGCAGCGCGGTGTCGGACGCGAGGACCCCTGCGCAGATCGAGGCGGACATCGTCCGCCGGCGCGAGCAGCTTGCCGGGACGCTCGATGAGATCGGGGTGCGGGTGCACCCGAGCACCGTCATCGGCGACGCCAGGGCGAAGGTCAGCGAGAAGGTGGACCGCACCACCGGGCGCGCCTTCGCGGTGCTGAACCGCACGGTCTCGGACGTGCGCTCGAAGTTCGTCTCCGAGGACGGCGCGCCCCGGCTGGAGCGGGTGGTCCCGGTGGCGCTGCTGGTCGTGGGGGTGGTGGGGCTGCTCGCCGTCTCCTCCCGCAAGGACCGGAGGTGAGCGGGGCCCGCGTTGCCGGCGGCCGTGCGGGCACCGCGGCCCCGTGGGGCGGGTAGGTTCGGAGCGTGAGCGCCAACAGTCATGAACACAGCACCCAGGAGCACGGCTCCCAGCACGACAAGCTCCCCATCCGGATGCTGCACGACCGGGTGCTGGTGCGGACCGACATCCCGGAGGGGGAGCGGCGTTCCAGCGGGGGCATCGTGATCCCCGCGACCGCCGCCGTCGGCCGCCGGCTCGCCTGGGCCGGGGTGGTGGCGGTGGGACAGAGCGTGCGGACCGTGGAGCCGGGCGACCGGGTGCTGTACGACCCCGAGGACCGTGCCGAGGTGGAGGTGCGGGGGGTCGCGTACGTCCTGATGCGGGAGCGCGATCTGCACGCCGTCGCGGCCGACCGCTTCCAGGGCTCCGAGGACTCCACCGGCCTCTACCTCTAGGGAGTTTCCCTCGGGTCGGGTCGGGCCGGATCGGTGAGCGGGGTCCGGTGCCGGGGCTCGCGAGCCCCGGCACGATCCGAAAGAGACGCCCCGGGCGCTGTCGGGGCCCGCCGGGGCTGGTGATCCAACTCACCGGCCCCCGGGCCCCGTTTTTGTTACGGTGGGCACACCCCGACGAGACGCGCCGTACCGGGCCCCGTAAAGACGACGCACCCCGTGGAAGTCCCCGTCGTCGGAGGTGTGTCATGGCCTGGGTTCTCCTGATCGTCGCCGGTCTCCTCGAAGTCGGCTGGGCGATCGGGATGAAGTTCACCGAGGGCTTCACCAAGTTCTGGCCGAGTGTGTTCACCGGCGCGGGGATCGTCACCAGCATGGTCCTGCTGGCGCAGGCCGCCAAGACGCTGCCGATCGGTACCGCGTACGGCGTCTGGGTCGGCATCGGCGCCGCCGGTGCGGCGATCGTCGGCATGGTGGCGCTGAACGAGCCGGTGACCGCGGCCCGGATCTTCTTCGTCTCACTGCTGCTGGTCGCGGTGGTCGGCCTCAAGGCGACCTCCGGCCACTGACCCCGCCCCCGTACCCGCGCCCACCCCCAGCTCCCGGCCGCCCCGCTTCCCCCCCTGTGGCGGCCGGGTCCCTCCCCGGCCCGCTGGTGACCCGCACCGGTCACCAGCGGTCGCCGGTCACTGCGGGCCGGTGGCCTGCGGCGATCCCTCGGGACCCGCCGGCCCCGGCTCCTCCCGCGGCGCGCCGGGCGCGCCCCCGTCGCCCGGCTCGGGCAGCCCGTTGAGCACCGCGTCGCCCAGCGCGTCCGCGCCCTCGGTCCCCTCGGCGCCGCCGATCCCGTCCACTCCGGCGATGTCACCGAGCCCGCCGATCGCCGCGCCCGGCCCCCCGGGGCCCGGCACCGGAGGACCCGCGCCCGGCTCCCCGGGCACCCCGGGGCTCTCGCCCGGTGTCCGCTGCGGTGCCGGGAGGGTCATCGCCGGCAGCGGCCGGCCGGAGCCCGGCACCGGGGCCGTGCCCCCCGGGCTCGCCGGCCCCGGCGAGGCCATCGGCTCCGGCACCCCCGCCGGGGCCGGCAGCTCGAACTCCACGATCTCGCTGCCGGCCAGGGCCGTTCCGGTGTACTGCCCCCAGATCCGCGCCGGTGCCCCGCCGCCGTTGATCCTCGGCAGCCCCAGCGCCCCGTACAGCGGCTTCTGCGCACCGGTGTCCGGGTCCTGCCCCATCACCGCGACCACGGTCGCGAGTCGCGGGGTGTAGCCCGCGAACCACGCGGCCCGGTCCTCCTCCGCCGTCCCCGTCTTGCCCGCGGCCGGGCGGCCCGCCGACTGGGCGGCCGTGCCGGTGCCGCCCGCCACCACGCTCTGGAGGACCGCCGTGGTCGTGTCGGCGGCCTCCCGGCTGATCGCCTGCCGGGTCCGGCGCTCGGGCAGCGGCACGGGCTGTCCGTCCTTGGTGACCTCGGCGACCATCGTGTACGTGCCGTGCCGGCCGTGGTTGGCGAGGGTGGCGTACGCCTCCGCCATGTCCAGCACGCTCGCGGTGGCCGGGCCGAGCGCGATGGACGGCGAAGCGGTGAGGTCGGGGGTGCTCGCGGGCAGCCCGAGACCGATCGCGGTCTGCCGCACCCGCGCCGGGCCCACGTCCATCGCCATCTGGGCGTACACCGCGTTCACGGACTTGTCGGTGGCCTCGGTGACGGTGATCGGCCCGTAGGAGGTCCCGTCCTCGTTCTCGGGGGCGTACCGCTTCCCGCTCCACCCCTGGACCGGACGCTTGTCGGTGCCGTCGTAGACGGTGTACGGGGTGATGGGCCGGCCGTCCTGGGTGCGGGAGCCGTGCTCGATCGCGGCGGCGAGGACGAACGGCTTGAAGGTGGAGCCGACCTGGTAGTCCCGGCGGGTCGCGTTGTTGACGTACTGCCGGGTGTAGTCGACGCCGCCGTACATGGCGACGACCTCCCCGGTCGCGGGGTCGATCGAGACGCCGCCGACCCGCACATTGCGGTCCGCGGGGCGGGCCTCGCCGTCCACCTGGTCCATCACCTGGTCGTCCACCGCGCGGACGAAGGCGTCCTGCTTGGCGCGCTCCAGGGTGGTGGTGATGCGGTAGCCGCCGGCGGCGAGGGTGTTCTCGTCCAGCACGCGGTGGGCGGTGAGGTACTCCTCGACGGCCTGGACGACATAGCCGCGCTGCCCGGAGAGCCCGTTCGCGGGCTTGGCCCGCCGGGGCTCGGGGAAGACCAGATTCGCCCGTTCGGCGGGGGTGAGCCACTTCTGTTTCACCATGCCGTCGAGCGTGTAGTTCCAGCGGGCGACGGCTGCGGAGCGGTTCTCGGGGTGGGTGGCGGTGTCGTACGCGTTGGGCGCGTTGAGCAGGGTGGCGAGATAGGCGCCCTCGGCGGTGTCGGTCTCGGCGACGTCCTTGCCGTAGTACGCCTGGGACGCGGCCTGGATGCCATAGGCGTTCCGGCCGAAGTAGCTGGTGTTGAGGTAGCCCTGGAGGATCTCGCTCTTGCTCTGCTCCCGGCTGAGCTTGATCGAGATGAAGAACTCCTTCCACTTCCGGGAGATGGTCTGCTCCTGGCCCAGGTAGTAGTTCTTGACGTACTGCTGGGTGATGGTGGAGCCGGACTGTTTGCCCTTGCCGGTGAGGGTGTTCCAGGCGGCGCGGACCATGGCCTGGGGGTCCACGGCCCGTTCGGAGTGGAAGTCGCGGTCCTCGGCGGCGAGCACGGCCCGCTGGACGGTCAGGGGCACCCGCGCCAGGTCGACGTTCTCCCGGTTGATCTCGCCGTCGCGCGCGATCTGGCTGCCGTCCTCGTACAGATAGACATTGGACTGGGCGGTGGCCGCGGCGTTGGCGGACGGGATGTGGACCAGCGCGTACCCCGCGGCGAAGCCGCCGATCAGCAGCAGTGCGAGCAGCAGGACCCCGCCGAGCGCCATGCGCCAGGTGGGGACCAGCCGGCGCCATCCGGTGCGCCGGGGCCGGCGGGCGCGGGACCGTTTCCGTTCCGGCTCCGGTCCCGGTCCCGGCCCGGGCGCGGTCGCGTCCCTGGCGGACCAGCCCGGTCGCTGTGGCTCCTCACTCATGGCCCCATACTGCACTTTTCCCCTGGATATCCCCCGTACCGTCGCCCCGTCACCCATAAATACGTCGCGGACCGCTCGCCGCCGGGACTAGGCTCGGGCGCTTTGGTGCTCTGAGGCGGTTCTCCGTGGCGGTCTCCGCGGCGGTTCTCCGCGGCTGTTCTCCGAAGCGGGCACCCGGGCTATCGGGCGGGAGCGGGCGAGTGAGGCTGTACGCGCTGGTGGCGGCCGGAGGGTTCCGGCGCTTCGCGACCTACCGGGTGGCGACGGTGGCCGGGGTCTTCACCAACACCGTCTTCGGCTTCATCATGGCCTACACCTATGTGGCCCTGTGGGACGAGCGCCCCGGCCTCGGCGGCTATGACGTCTCCCAGGCGGTCACCTATGTGTGGCTGGGCCAGGCGCTGCTGATGACCTGCGCCATGATGGGCGGCGGCTTCGAGGAGGAGCTGGTCGAGCGCATCCGCACCGGCGACATCGCCGTCGACCTCTACCGCCCGGCCGACCTCCAGCTCTTCTGGCTGGCGGGCGACCTGGGCCGGGCCGCCTTCCATCTGCTGGGACGGGGGGTGGCGCCCATGGCGTTCGGGGCGCTCGCCTTCGAGCTGGCGCTGCCGGGGTCGGTGGTCACCTGGGCCGCGTTTCTGCTGGCGGTGGTGCTCGGGGTGGTGGTGAGCTTCGCGATCCGCTTCGTGGTGGCGCTCTCGGCGTTCTGGCTGCTGGACGGCGCGGGGGTGGCGCAGATCAGCTGGCTGGCGGGGCTGTTCTTCTCGGGGATGCTGCTGCCGCTGAACATCTTCCCGGGGGCGCTGGGCGAGGTGGCGCGGGCGCTGCCCTGGTCGTCGATGCTCCAGGTGCCGGCGGATGTGCTGCTGGGCAAGCACACGGGGTGGGGTCTGATGGGGGCGTTCGCGTTCCAGGCGGGGTGGGCGGCGGCGCTGCTCGCCACCGGGCGGGTGCTCCAGACGGTGGCGACGCGCAGGGTGGTGGTGCAGGGTGGCTGAGACGACGGCGCCGGCCGGGGGCACGGCTCCGGGGGATGGCCCCTCGGGCGCCCCCGGCTCCGCGGGCCCCCCGGGCATCCCCGGCCCCTCGGGACCTTCCGGTCCTTCCGGCCCTTCCGGTCCCGCCGGTCCCGCCGGTTGGTCCGGCGGCGCGCCGGCCTTCGGTCCCGCCCCGCCGGTCGTCCGGGACGGGCTGCGGGCCTTCGCCCTCATCGCCGCGATGTGGATTCGCTCCACCCTGGCCTACCGCGCGTCCTTCGTCATGGCCACCCTCGCCAGCTTCGCGGTGACCGGCTTCGACTTCCTCGCGATCCTGCTGATGTTCTCGCACATCGATGTGCTCGGCGGCTTCACCCTCGCCGAGATCGCCTTTCTGTACGGGGCGGTCAGCACCTCCTTCGGCCTCACCGACCTCGCCCTCGGCACGGTCGACCGGCTCGGGCGCCGGGTCCGCGACGGCACCCTGGACACCCTTCTCGTACGCCCCGCTCCGGTCCTCGCCCAGATCGCCGCCGACCGCTTCGCCCTGCGCCGGCTCGGCCGGGTCCTCCAGGGCACCCTGGTGCTGGCGTACGGTCTGTACGCGGTGGACGTGGACTGGACCCTTCTGAAGGTGCTCATGGTGCCGATGATGGTGCTGAGCGGGGCGGGGATCTTCGCGGCCGTGTTCGTGGGCGGCGCGGCCTTCCAGTTCTGGGCGCAGGACGCGGCCGAGGTGCAGAACTCCTTCACCTACGGCGGCAGCACCATGCTCCAGTACCCGCCGTCCGTCTTCGCCCAGGACCTGGTGCGCGGGGTCACCTTCGTCGTCCCGCTCGCCTTTGTGAGCTGGCTCCCCGCGCTCCACATCCTGGAGCGGCCCTACCCGCTCGATGTGCCGCAGTGGTTCGCCTTTCTGCCGCCCCTGATCGCCGTCGGCTGCTGCTGGCTCGCCTCGCTGGCCTGGCGGGTCGGGCTCCGTTCCTACCGCAGTACCGGGAGTTGACCGGATTGACCATGGACGTGATCGAACTGGACGGGGTCGAGAAGGTCTTCGACGTACGCCGCCGGGCCGGCCTGCTGCGCCGGGAGAAGCACCAGGTGCGCGCCGTGGACGGGATCGGCTTCCGGGTGGCGCGCGGCGAGATGGTGGGTTACATCGGCCCGAACGGCGCCGGGAAGTCCACCACCATCAAGATGCTCACCGGCATCCTCACCCCCAGCGCCGGCCGGCTGAGGGTCGCCGGCATCGACCCGGCGCGCGAGCGCACCCGGCTGGCCCAGCGGATCGGTGTCGTCTTCGGCCAGCGCACCACCCTGTGGTGGGATCTGCCGCTGAAGGACTCGTACCGGCTGATGCACCGGATGTACCGCATCCCGGACCGGCGGTTCCGGGAGAACCTGGACCGCTGCGTCGAACTCCTGGATCTGGCGGAGCTGCTGGAGGTGCCCGTACGGCAGCTCTCACTCGGCCAGCGGATGCGCGGCGACATCGCGGCGGCGCTGCTGCACGACCCCGAGGTGCTCTATCTGGACGAGCCGACGATCGGCCTCGATGTGATCTCCAAGGCCAAGGTGCGGGAGTTCCTGCGCGAGCTGAACGCGGGCAGCGGGACGACCGTGCTGCTCACCACCCACGATCTGACGGACATCGAACAGCTCTGCCGGCGGGTGATGGTCATCGACCACGGGCGGCTGATGTACGACGGCTCGCTCGCCGGGCTGCACGCGGCGGGCGGGAGCGAACGGACCCTGGTGGTCGACCTGGAGCGGGAGCTTCCGCCGGTGGTGACGGAGTTCGCCCGTACGGTGCGGGTGGAGGGCCCCCGGCAGTGGCTGGCCTTCCCGGCGTCCCGGTCGGCGGCGCCGCTGGTGGCCGAGCTGGCCGAGAGATATCCGGTGATGGATCTGTCCGTCCGCGAGCCGGACATCGAGGCGGTGATCGCGAGGATGTACGCGGAGGGCTCCGCCCCCGCGGGCGTCCCCCGGTGATGACCCCTCGCGCTGTCTATCCTGGCACGTATGAGCGAACTCCCAGAGATGCGGGCCTCGGACACGGAACGTGAGCGGATCGCCGAGCGGCTGCGCGACGCGGCGGCGGAGGGCCGGCTCACGATGGAGGAGTTCGAGGAGCGCCTCGACACCGCCCTCCGGGCCCGCAC
Organism: Streptomyces sp. NPDC001889; assembly: GCF_053594535.1. Classification (NCBI taxonomy): domain Bacteria; kingdom Bacillati; phylum Actinomycetota; class Actinomycetes; order Kitasatosporales; family Streptomycetaceae; genus Streptomyces; species Streptomyces sp. NPDC001889. The sequence continues at coordinate 36,097 of NZ_JBSFER010000025.1, read as the reverse complement.
GCGAGGCGAGTTGGAGCCGCTGGTCCAGGACCTCCCGGAGCCGGCGGCCACCCCGGCGCCCGGGGCCTTCGCCCCGGCGGAGGAGGCCGGGAGCCGGTCCCGCTGGGCCGAGCGCATCGGCGGCCCGGCGACCTCGCGCAACGCCTTCGCCTTCTGGGGCGGCTTCAGCCGCAAGGGCCGCTGGACGGTGCCCCGCCGGTTCACCGCCTTCGCGATGATGGCCGGCGGCGATCTGGATCTGCGCGAGGCCCGCTTCGAGGACCGCGTGGTCGAGATCCGCTGCTTCGCGATCATGGGCGGGATCGACGTCATCGCGCCGCCCGGGCTGAACGTCGATGTCACCGGCGCCGCCTTCATGGGCGAGTTCGCGGACCACGGCGCGGACACGGCGCCGGACCCCTCGTCCCCGAGAGTGCGCGTCACCGGATTCGCGCTGATGGGCGGGGTGGATGTGAAGCACCGGCGCACCAGGGCCGAGAAGCAGCGGCTGAAGGCCGAGCGGGAACGGGAGCGGGAGCTGGAGCGCGAACGGAAGCGGCTGGAGAAGGGCGGGGGCGGCCCCCGCAAGGAGCTGGACTGACCGCGCGGCCCGGCGCGGGAGCCGCCGCCCGGCCCTCCCGGGAACTCAGGGTGCACCCTGGGAGTACCTGAGGCAGGGACAATGCGGGGGGAACGCGCGTGAACGGGTGGAGCGGATGAATCGCACAGCACATGAGGAACAGGGGAGCGGGTCGCCGGACGGGACGTCGGGTGGTTCGCCGGGTGGGACGGGCGCCGGGTCGCCGGGCGGCGCACCCGGCGCCGGCCGCGGGCCGCGCCGCGGCGGGCTCCCCTCCTTCACCTTCACCGAGGCGGACGCGGAGAAACAGCGCGGCGTCCGCCGGATGAAGCTCTTCGCGACCGGACTGCTGGTCCTGGTCGCGGTGATCTTCGCGCTCGCCACCTGGGCGAAGAACGCGGGAGCGGGCCCCTGGGCCGGATATGTCGCCGCGGCGGCCGAGGCCGGCATGGTCGGCGCGCTCGCCGACTGGTTCGCGGTGACCGCGCTCTTCCGCCACCCGCTGGGCATCCCGATTCCGCACACCGCGATCATCCCGAACAAGAAGGACCAGCTGGGAGCCTCGCTCGGCTCCTTCGTCGGGGAGAACTTCCTCTCCGAGGACGTGGTGCGGTCCCGGCTGCGCTCCGTGGGCATCGGCGCCCGGCTCGGGGCGTGGCTCGCCGAGCCCGCCCACGCCGACCGGGTCACCTCCGAGCTCTCCACCGCCCTGCGCGGCGCGCTCACCGTGCTGCGCGACTCGGACGTCCAGGCCGTGGTCGGCGAGGCGATCACCCGGCGGGCCAACAGCGCCGAGATCGCCCCCGGTATCGGCAAGACCCTGGAGAAGGTGGTCGGCGACGGCGCGCACCACCGCGCCGTGGACCTGGTCTGCGCCCGCGCCCACGACTGGCTGGTCACCCATGCCGCGTCGGTGATGGACGCGGTCGAGGGCGGGGCACCCGGGTGGACCCCGCGCTTCGTGGACCGCAAGGTGGGGGAGCGGGTCTACCGGGAGCTGCTGCGCTTCGTCACCGAGATGCGCGACGCCCCCGACCACCCGGCGCGCGGGGCGATCGACCGCTTCCTCACGGACTTCGCCGCCGACCTCCAGTCGGACACCGAGACCCGGGCACGGGTGGAGCGCCTCAAGTCGGAGCTGGTCTCGCGCACGGAGGTGCAGGATGTGATCGCCTCGGCGTGGTCCTCCGTGCGCGCGATGATCCTCTCGGCGGCGGAGGACGACCGCAGCGAACTGAGGCTGCGGGCCCGCGCCTCGCTGCTCTCGCTGGGCGCGCGGCTGGCGTCCGACGAACGGCTCCAGTCCAAGGTGGACGGCTGGGTGGAGGACGCGGCGGTCTATGTCGTGACCACGTATCGCGGAGAGATCACCTCGCTGATCTCGGACACCGTGGCGGGCTGGGACGCCGAGCACACCTCACGCAAGATCGAGGCCCACATCGGCCGGGACCTCCAGTTCATCCGCATCAACGGCACGGTCGTCGGCGCCCTGGCCGGCCTGCTGATCTACACGGTGGCGCACGCGCTGGGGGGCTGAGCGGAGGGGGGGCGCCCCGCGGGTGGTGGAGATGGCCCGGGTGGTGCGGGGGCGCCGCACCACCCTCGCGTCTGCCGGGTCGGCCACTCACCCCCGCCGGCCGAAGAGCTGTCCGCGCACGGCTCCGTCGGGGAACTCGGCGGTGTGGATGTTGGAGTAGTGGTCCCCGGGGTTGGCCCGGACGCGCTGGACGGCGTCGCGGTCCTGGCCGGTGAGCCTCCCGGCGACGGCGAGGACCCCGCCGGGCACGGGCCGGTTGAAGAAGTCGAGGACGACACTCCCGTTCTTGCCGAACGCGCCCTGGTGGACATGGCCCAGGGAGGGGCTCTGGATGCCGCGCCAGGCCAGCGCGTAGTCGACGGTGCTCCCCCGGGGATTCAGCAGGGTGAGCGCGCGCCCGTCGGGGTCCCCGACCTTGGAGGCGTCGTCCTTCGGGACCTCCTGCGCGCCGTCGGAGAGCGCCCGCAGAGTGCCGCCGCGGACGATGCCGAGCGGGTCGACGTCCCCCGTGAACCGCTGGAGCTGTCCGCGCACGGCTCCGCCGGGGAACTCGGCGCTGTGCAGGTTCACATAGAACCCGGCGGGGTTCTCGCGGATCTGTCCGGCCAGCGCGGCATCGGTGACGGTCACCCGGCCGGCCGCCGCGCTGACGCTGTCGGGCATGGAACTGCCCCACAGCGCCACCCTGAGCGCACCGTTCTGCCCGGCGCCGCCCTGGTGGATGTGCCCGAGGCTGGGCACGAGCCCCTGCCACTTCACCGCGAAGGTGACCCGGTCGCCCCGGACCTTGATCAGCGCGACCGCCTTCCCGTCGGGGTCGTTGACGGCGGGCCCACCGGGGACCGGCACCTCGTTGGCGCCGGAGAGTGTGACGGAGTACGCGGAGGTGGTGCCACGGTCATGGCTTCCCCCGTGGGCGGCGGCGGGGACGGCCCCCGCCGTGCCGAACACGATGGCGCTCGCCGCCACGGATATGAATCGCCTCTGCATCGCGGTGGGTCCTCCCTTGATCCGACGGGTCTGCGCCGGTGGTCCGAGCGTACGAGCCGACGGGCCGGCCGCCCGGGAATGATCCGCCAATCGGCTTGAACCAACGGTCAGTTGGCCGCGTTCCACTGAACAGACCACCCGACGCCCCCACCGAGGCTCCCCGCCACCCCACCCGCTCGACCTCACACGACCCCACCGCCAACCCCGACCCCGCGACGGCTGGAACTGTCCCTCCGGCCGCTGCGGTCCTGCCCCATTCCCGGTAGCCGGCCGCCTCATCCCCCGCGGCGGGGGGTTACCGGGAATGCGGTGCGGGCTCCGGAGCTCATCGCATGTATGAGTCAGGGGCGGTGCGGCACTTGGGCCAGGCGCGCGTCAGTGGGACCGGGCCGCCGCCAGCACGACGCCGGCATCGTCGAACTGCCGCCGTTCGTGCAGGGCGGCGGTGATGTTCAGTACGGCGCGGGTATCGCGCTGGGCGGCGGCCCGCAGAACAATCTCCACCGCGTCCTCCATGCCAGCGCTCCGGCAAGCGCTGACAATCTCGGGGATCTCGTGCGCGGACGCTGTGCTGGCCGTGTTCCGGAGCACCATGTAGGCGTCCCAGTCGCGCCCGGCGGCGAAATGGCCGAGGACCTCTTCAGTCTCCGGGACCCAGCCGTCACCCTGGGCGCCGAAGGAGACATGCCGGTCCCCCTGCTGGGGGGGGACCGGCACCTTCACCGGAACCTCGCGTGGTCTGACGATGCGCCGACGTCCGTACAGACGCACGCGCTGGCGCATCAGGCGCGTCCGGGCACGGCGCAGCGGAGCCGGCAGCTCAGCCACGGGTGACTGCGGTTTACCAGGTGCTTCGCCGACACGAGGAGCACCGTCACCGGAATGGGCACCGCAGCGCTCAAGCAAGGCCTGGCTCCTCAGCCTCTCCAGGTCCTCAAGCGACCAGGGCAGCACGTGGTGGGACTTCGCCGCGTGCTCCTCCATCACGGCGTACACACAGGTGAGGGAGGCTGCCTCCTTCGGAAGCCGGTAGCCGGTGAGATAGCCGGAGAAAGTCGTGGCCGGTACACCGGCCCTGGAGGCGATCCGCTCCTGCGTCAGGCCGCAGCTCTTCACCACGTGCTTCAGCGCGCGCCGGAACTGGGCGTGACTGGAACCCAGTCTCCGGCCTCCCTGTTCCCGCTCGGATGTGTCAGTCATCGTCAGCCCTCCGCGCCTGAACCCAACGGTAAAGAAGCCCAATTCTGCGCGGCCCCGGACGCTTTCGGAAGCGGTTTCCGGTGGTGTGATCTACGCGTTGCCGCGTACTACGCACCGCCGCGGATATGCCTTCACGACTGGATTCCTCGCGTGCCAGCGGCAATGGTTGAGGAACACCCGAGGCAGCCGGTGGGTTTCACGGTCGGCCGGGGTGGTCTGTCAGATAACTGGTCAGAGGAGAAGCAGTGACGGAGTCGCCCTCGTGGACGAATACGAAGCTCGGCACCATGAAGCGGGCCGCCCTGTGGCTCCTGACGGTGGTGGGTGAGGGGAATGTCTTTACCAAGGCGGATCTGAAGGAGGCGTTCCCGGGGATCAGTCAGGCAGACCGCCGGGTCCGGGACCTGAGGGACCATGGCTGGCAGATCGACACCCACCGTGAGGACATCAGCCTGGGCCAGCACGAGCAGCGGTTCGTCAAGCAGGGCAAGCCCGTTTGGGAACCGGGCAGGGCATCAGTTCCCGGCACCTCGATCAGCCAGACCCGGCGCCGTGAAGTGCTGGCACGGGACGGTCACTTCTGCCGTTCCTGCGGGATCGCGCCCGGCGAGACTTTCGCCGGCACTTTTGAGTCGGCCCAGCTGGATATCGCGCGCCGTGCTGTGAAGCAGCCGGACGGCAGCGAGCAGACCGAGCTCGTAGCCGAGTGCAACCGCTGCCGCGTCGGGGGGCGGGGCAAGTCCACGGATCTGAACGCGGTGATCGAGGGCATCGCGGCTCTCGGCAGCCTGGAGCGGAAGATGCTCACTGGGTGGGTCGCCGACGACAAGCGCGCATTCAGCACCGTGGAGCGGCTGTGGGCCGACTACCGGATGCTGCCGGAGGAATCGAGGGCGCAGGTGCGTAAGGTGCTGGCACCGCCCGCTGGCTGAGGCTCGCAGCCCGATACCCCGAGTGCGGAGGCCGGCCGGGCGCCGGCCTCCGTGGCGGGACCAATCCGTCATATCCAACAGGAGTGCCCCTCGTGAGCAAGGATTACGGCCGGCCGCCGCTGGCAGAGAAGAACCGCGCCCTCGTCAAGCAGCGGCTGGAGGAGGCTGCCAACGGCAGTGGAGTGCGCGAGACGCTGACGATCGAGTGGCGGACCAAGCCACTCAGCGTTGAAGTCATCGACATGCCCGTGGAATCCCTCTACTACAACCCGCAGACCCACCGGATCAGGGCGCAGCGGAGCTACGATCCGGAGCAGAACGAGCGGCTCGAAGGCGACAGCTGGCGGCCGGAGAGCCAGGCCTACCTCGACAGCCTTCTCAAGGCTCAGCCGTCGGACCCTACGAAGCTCGATCCCGAGTTCGACGCGCTCAGGGAGAGTCTGCGCGACTTCAAGCAGAACGAGCCAGGGCTGATCACCTATGACGGCATCCTCGTCAACGGCAACACCCGCCGGGCCGCCCTCAAGGAAATGGGTGTCCCCAACATGCGGGTGGGTGTGCTCCCTGAGTCATGCACCTGGGATGACATCAACGCCGTTGAACTGTCCCTCCAGCTCCGCCCGGACCGCCGCCGTGAGTACTCCTATATCAACCGTCTGCTCGCGATCGCGGAGCAGCACAAGCAGGGGCGGCCCGTTGAGGACATCGCGCGGGACTTCCGCATCCACAAGGCGACCTGCGAGCAGGAACTCTGGATTCTTGACTGCCTGAACGATCTTATCGACAGGTCGGAGGACGGCGGAGCACGGCTCCGGCTGCTCGACTTTGAGAATCAGCAGGAAAAATTGAGGGAGCTGTACCGCCGGTATGCCAAGGAATCGGCGTCCAGCCGGGATAAAGCCGAGGTCCTCAAGGAATCACGGCTTCTCGCCATCGTGCTGAACTTCTCCAAGACGGATGTCCGTCTGATTGAACCCGACTTCAGGTCCCGCTATCTGGACAGGCACCTTCCCGGGGACCTCAAGCCAGAGACGCCGGCCGCCTCAGCGGTCGTCATTCCCGGGCTCAACCGCACGATCCCCGCCGCGGCACCCGGGGTGGCGGAAGCCAAGGCGCTGACCGACGCCATCCTCAGGGCAAAGGCGGTGGAGGCGGTGGAGGACGACCTCTCGGACCGCAGCAGAACGGCCTCCGAAATTCTCAAGAAGGCACGGGACGCCGTCGAGGACGCTCTGGAGCCGGCGGGCAAGGACGCCCGGATTCGCAAGCGGAAGCAGGCTGCACCGGACCGGATCAACGACGCCTGCCAGGACCTTGAACAGTGCGTTACTGATCTCGTTCTCTCCCGGGCGTCCCGGAGCCTCGATGAGGAGGCGTTCGATGAGGCTGTCACCAAGCTCCGCGGCCTTCTGGGCCGGCTCGCCCATGAGTCCGCCCGCAGCATCAGCGCGCCCGGAGAAGGCGTCTCATGGCTGCTTGAGGCTGTACGGCAGGAGGACGCGTGACTGGCGATGCCGTGCCGTCCCTGCGTATCGGCTTCGATGCCACTCGTACCCGTGCCGTCCTGCGCGCGGGTACGGGGCTGGAAGCCGACTTCGGGAGGCTCGGCGGCCGCTTTCTGTCTGGGACCCAGCGGACACCGCTCTCTGTGGAAGTGGAGCTGGACGACCTTCTCTCGGGCCTGGACGCTCTGGGCAGCTGGCCGTATCCCGGGACGGTCGAGTGGGAGGAGCAGCTCGCCGCGCTGGTCGGCAGTGTCCTCGATGACGCCGCGGCGGCTGAGCGGCGGCTTCGGGACCCCGGGTCGACGGCCCCGGTCTCTCTGGACGATGTCGCCGGGCAGCTCGGTCCCGGCTGGCGGGCGGACCTCACGGGCTTTCAGCGCCGGGACATCGCAGAGCTGCTCTCGATGCAGCACGGCGCCAATTTCTCGGTCCCCGGCGCGGGCAAGACCCGGGTCGGACTGGCCCTGTTCGCGGCGATGCGCGCTCGCGGTGAGGTCCGCCGGCTCCTGGTCATCAGCCCCAAGTCGGCGTACGAGTCATGGCTCAGCGAGGCCGAGGGGTGCTTCGCCGAGCCGCCTGTAGCCCGGGTGATGGAAGGCAGCCCTGATCCCGGTACTGAGATCCTGATCGTCAACTACGAGCGTCTGGACCGGTCTCTGGCCGCTCTGGCCTCGTGGCTCCGGTCCGCGCCGGCCATGCTCGTCCTCGATGAGGCCCACCGGATGAAGCTGGGGGCCCGGGGTATCTACGGCAGCGCCTGCATGGCGCTCGGCCCGCTGGCCCGCAGGCGTCTCATTCTCACGGGCACCCCGGCTCCGAATGGAGCGCGGGACCTGGAGAATCTGCTCTCCTTCGTCTGGCCCGGTCATGGGCGCCGAGTGGTCACGGAGGCTGTGGCCGGCGGGGACCTCGCGTACGCCAGCAGTGTGCTCCGCCCTCTGTTCTCCCGCACTACCAAGGGCGAGCTGGGACTTCCGCCATTTGAGACCCGTATCCGCTATGTGAGCATGGACCCACTGCACCGGGAGGTATACGACGCTCTCGCCGGGCGCTATACGGCCCGCGCCGAGGCATCACGGTCGGACTTCGACGCACTGGGCAAGGCCATGCTGCGATTGCTGATGGCGGCGACCAGCCCAGCGCTCCTCCTTGAAGGGGAGAGCCGGTACGCACCGCTCGTCTATCAGGTCCCGCCGCTCGCCGTACCGGAGACGGACTCCTTGTACTCCCTGATGAAGAATCTTCCGGACTATGAGCTGTCACCTAAATACAAGGAGGCCTTGAGTATTGTCGCGGAAAATGCCGCACTGGGCCGGAAGACACTGGTCTGGACGACTTTTGTACGCAGTCTGACCACCATGGAACGGTTGTTTGAGGCATATCAGCCGGCGGTGGTATATGGCGGAACGGTCGACCGTGAGGAACAGATCAGGCGGTTCCGTGATGATCCGGACTGCCTTGTGCTCCTTTCCAATCCAGCCACGCTTGGTGAGGGCATCAGCCTGCACCATGTCTGCCATGACGCTGTCTACGTGGACCGGGACTTTATGGCGGGGCGCTTCCTCCAGAGTCTCGACCGGATTCACCGGCTGGGTCTCGCCCCGGATGCGGAGACCAGGGTCACGGTGCTCGCCGTGGAACAGACGATTGACGAAGTCGTCGCGCACCGGCTTGAGGAGAAGCTGGAGTTCATGGGGCAGATTCTCGATGATCCGGCCGTGCGGCAGCTAGCGGACCTTGAGGAGGAACCCTCCCTGGCGGCGGGTATGGACATGGGCGATGTCCGGGCTCTGCTGGGCCATCTCCAGGCGGGCCGGCGCTCCTGAGGCCGGGCCGGGCAGCCCAGGGCGGCGCGCTTGGGGCGGCGTGGTGCGCGAGACCACTCCAGGGCCATCGATTGCCTGATGTGGCCCGCGGCCGGTTCCGTGGTTCCTGTCGGTGGGGGATGCGACACTTGCGTGTCTGTCATCACCGCCTCAGGAGGAGCCATGTCCACGCCCGGCGACGAGCCGCTTACGTCGGTTGAGATCTGCGCGGGTGCCGGCGGCCAAGCCGTGGGGCTCCACCAGGCTGGCTTCCGGCATCTGGCGCTCGTTGAGATCGACAAGTATGCGGCGAAAACCCTTGAAGAGAACATGAGGACCAACCCCAAGTGGCGCTGGGAGAGGGATCACTGCCTCATCCGGAATGTGGATGTAAAGAACTTCCATCCGCTGGATGAAATCCCAGACCCTCGTGTGGACAGAAAGGGAAAGTCTGCTGAAGCCGAGCCGCACCGGCTGAAGCCGGGCCAGCTTGACTTGCTTGCGGGCGGAGTCCCCTGCCCGCCATTCTCTGCTGCTGGAAAGCAGCTGGGGCGTGAGGACGAGCGGGATCTCTTCCCTAGAATGCTTGATCTTGTTGAAGAGCTGCAACCCCGTGCAGTGATGATTGAGAATGTGCGCGGAATTGTTGAGCCCGAGCGCAAGTTCCGCTATTACCGCAACCATATTAAGAACCGTTTGCGCAAGGCTGGCTATGTCATCTGCGGCTGGCAGGTTCTGGAGGCACAGGATTTCGGGGTTCCTCAGTTGCGGCCCAGGGCGATTTTGGTAGCTATCCGCGAGGATGAATACCGGGGATTCGACTGGCCGAAGCCCCAGGATAAGGTGAATACTGTAGCTGAGGCACTTAAAAAATCCATGCTGCGACGCCTTGGCGGAAAAGACTCTCCGCTTTACAGGGAATGGTTTAAGAAAGCCAGCCAGGGCGTGGCCCCTACCCTGGTCGGCGGGTCAAAGAAGCATGGCGGTGCGGATCTTGGGCCAACACGTGCAAAGAAAGCGTGGGCATCGCTGGGGGTGGACGGCATGGGGGTGGCTAATGACGAGAAGGAAATGGTCGATCCCGACCGCGATCTCGGCAATCTAGAGCGGGGGCCTAAACTTACGGTTGCTCAGGCGGCTATCATTCAGGGTTTTCCTCCCGAATGGAAGTTCACTGGAGGGAAGACAGCCCGCTATCGACAGGTGGGCAATGCTTTCCCGCCGCCCGTGGCGGCAGCGGTAGGAGAGGCGATCAAGGAAGCCCTCTCGCGGACTGGGCCACTGCACGACGATCCCTCCCCGGACTTTGAGCCCGAGGATGATCCCTCACTTGTCGCCTCTGAGTTTCCTGTTCAGGATTTCCTTCCGGCGGTCGAGCACGACACGGAGGACAGTGCTTGCGCAGTCCTCGGGTGACTCGTGCTCCCAGAAGCGCAGAACAGTCCACCCCGCGTTCACCAGGCGCTGGTCAGTGTCCCGGTCTCGGGTGACATTTCCTGCGACCTTTCCTGACCAGTAGCCGGAATTTGTCCGGGGTGCGACATAGTGCTCAGGGCAGCCATGCCAGTAGCAGCCATCGATGAATACCGCGACCTTTGCCGGACGGAAGACCATGTCGGCCGTGCGGCGAAGGCCGGGAAGCGGTTTGGCTGACACCCGGTAGCGCAGCCCCTGCGCGTGGACAAGCCGGCGGACCAACTGCTCCGGCTTGGTGTCACGGCTGCGGATTGCCTGCATGTTCCGGCGTCGTGCGGCCGAAGACGCCCATGAGCCAGGCGGCGCCACCCACTCGGCTTCTGTTTCTCGCTCGGCAGTCATCTCTGTGCCAGCCTCAGTAACTCGCCGGTGCAGGGGTAACCGGATCACCTTCGGCCCAGACCGCGTAATGGGAACCGGCGATCTGCGCGGTGGGCCGATCGCTGTCTGCGGATGCCCCCAGGTCGGTCACTCTGACGGATACCCATGATCCTTTATCGGGAATGGGCACGCCTAGGGAGCGGGCGATGTGCGGGTGCTGATTCTGATGGCCAAGAATAAGGATACCCTCCCCGCTCAGATGTTTCCTTGAATCGCGCACTCGCTTGGGGCCGTCATCCTGGCTCGCCACGGTCAGTACCGTATTGCGGTCCACCCGGCGTTCTGAAGCCCTCCGGAAAAGTTCGTTGACACGCTGCTGCCCGCCATTCCCTCTCCTGCTTGAGCCGGGTGGGTTGAAGATCGCCAGCCGGTCTGCCTGGGAAAGGCTCATGAGAATATTCGCAGGCAGCCTGCCGGCTGGGATGATCCATCTGATGGCGGATCTGCCCACCCGTGAGAGTGTGCGCTTGCCGTCCCGGTTCCTCCCGGAGTTCATCAGTCCATCCTGAATGCGTATCAAACCCACCTGGAACGTGGAGGCTTCGTCATCAGCTTTGATGAGAAGGCAGATATGTTCATCTGCCTCTCCGGGAATGGTCCAGTTTTTCAGCATAGTGAACTTCGCGTCCACCTCATGGCCCGCGATCAAGTAGTCCATGTGCTGTCCGGTCCCTAGGCCGAAAGCGGCGCGGGCGACGATCTCGACCTTTGTTCCCAGGTAGGTCTTCTCTGTTTTGGCGAGCTCGTTCAGGTCGAACCGCCCAGTGCGCTGGCCGTCCAGTACTTCGTCAATCGATTGCCGGAGAACGCTGCCAAATCTTTCTTCAAGGTCAGGCTGCGCTGAGAACCAGGCCAAAACCTCATCAAGGCCGGTATCCGTATCGAGGGCCGTCGCCAGCGAAGAAGTGTTCTTGGCCGCGGATATATCTGGGGTGAACACTGGTTACCTCAGCGGGAGTCGGGGGCTGGCTGTCAGAGGGCGGCGCTGCCGTGACAGTCCCGGTACACCCCGCCCGCCCCACACCAGCACCGCGCCCCCTTCGCCGGTGGCCAGGCCGTCGCCCGCCCACGGGCCGCCAGGGTTGTGGCGTACTGGGGGAGGAGGTCCGCGTTGGCCGGGGAGGACTGTTCGGAGGCGGCGAAGGCCTCGTAGGAGGGGACCGTCGCCGGGACCGTGCCCAGGTTGGCGGTGCCGGTGGAGGCGAGGTCGCGGAGGGAGGCCTCGATGTCGGTGAGGTGGGCCGCGTGGGTCGGGTATTCCGATTCCAGCTCGGGGTAGGACGCGAGGAGTTCGGAGAGCTCGGGTTCGGTCCAGTGGAGGACCGCCACCGGGAAGGGGCGGGAGAGGGCCGAGCGGTAGGAGCCCAGTTCCGAGCGGAGACGGGCGATCTCGGCGCGGAGTTCCGCCGGGTTCTCGGAGCCGAGGGTCCACAGGCGCTTCGGGTCGTGGAGTTCGTCCAGGGAGATCGCGGCCCGGGCGGTGTGGCCCTTGTCGGCCAGGGCGTCCCACTCGTCGTGGGGGCGGCCGAGCAGCCGGCGGACGCGGTGGCGGCCGGTCAGCAGGGACTGGGTGTCGTAGGGGATCTCGTCGTCGCCCGGGGTGAGCAGCAGGGTGATCGCCGCAGTGAAGCAGTCGTGGGAGGCCTCCAGCTCGTCATGGGACTCCAGGGCCTCGGCGATGATCTCCCACGGGGCCGCGTCCGCCGGGGCGGCCGTGCGGATGCCCGCGATCAGCGCACGGGCCTCGGCCTCATGGCCGTACTCCCAGAGGTTCGCCGCCTGGAGGGCCTTCACCAGCAGGGGGCGCTCGGGCCCCGAGGTGACGAGCCGGTCGTACAGGGTGGAGGCGCGTTCGCGTTCGCCGGCCAGTTCGAGGTGGGCCGCGGCCCGGAGGAGGAGGGGCTCGTCGTCCTCCGGGTACCGCGTCGCGGTCCGCAGCAGGCGCTCGGCTTCGGCAATGTGATCGGCAGGCGTGTCGGGGCGCATGGTGGACACGGTACTGCGGCCATACGGCCGAAAGGGCGGCCGTATGGCACCGGTCACCTCGGCCCGTGTACGCGTGAAAGAGAAGTGGCGGGAGGGGCGAACTCTCCCGGGGGAGCGCCCGGAGGGAGCGCCGGGGAGCCCCCGGGGATCACCCCGGACCCCGCCGCCCCCGCGACCGCCTCCGCCCCCCGGCCGCCCCGCCACCCGATCGTGTATAACGGGATCAACGGACCAGCGGACCAGCGGACCAACGCACCACCGGAGACCGGGGAGGGGACATGGAGCTTCGCGCACGAACGCGCGCCCTCCGCCCCGCCGTCCTCGCGTTCCTCCTCCTCGCCGAGATCCTGCTCCTCGACGGCGGCGGTCTCTCCGCCGCCCTCGCGCTCGCCGCCACGGCGACCGCTTCCGCCGCGTCCGCCCTGGTCGTCTGCGCTGTCATCAGCGCCCGCTGTGCCCCCGCCGTGCCCCGCACCCGGGTCCGCACCGCCATCCGCGACCGCGAGAAACGCACCGCGTTCCTTCCGCAGCGCGACCCCGACGCCCGGGGCCGCACCCGCCCCCGCGCCCCCGGCCGTGCCCTCCTGACGGCCGCCGCGTAGGGGACCCCACAGCACCTCCACGCGGGACCGTCATGCCGCCTGTCTCCACACCCCGGCACGACGAGACCCCCGGAGGGCTCACCCATGTCCGTCTTCGCCCGTCTGGTCGAGCAGCTCGCCGACCTGCTCCAGCCGCTCTTCCTCACCTCGGCCACCGCCGCCGCGATCGTGCTCTTCACCGCGTTCGTACGGCTCGCGGTCCACCCCCTCTCCCGCGCCGCCGCCCGTGGCCAGAAGGCCAACGCCCGGCTCGCGCCGCAGGTCGCGGCCCTGCGCAGAAAGCACCGCGACAACCCGGAGCGGCAGAAGCAGGCGCTCATGGAGCTGTACGCCAAGGAGGAGGCGTCCCCGCTCTCCGGCTGTCTGCCGAGCCTGCTCCAGGTCCCGGCGTTCTTCCTCCTCTACCACCTCTTCTCCAGTGGCAGCATCGGCGGCGAGCCCAACGCCCTCCTCTCCCACCGGCTCCTCGCCGCCCCGCTCGGCGACCGCTGGACGGACGCCCTGGCGAGCGGCGGGGTCCTCGGGGACGCCGGTCTGGTCTACCTCGGGCTCTTCGCCGTCGTCACCGCCGTCGCCGTCTTCAACTACCGGCGCACCAGGCGCCAGCTCGCCGCGGCCCCGGCCCCGGCACCGGGCGATGTGCTCCCGGGCATGGGAGCGATGACGAAGGTCATGCCGCTGCTCTCCTTCGCCACCCTGATCACCGTGGCCGTGGTGCCGCTCGCCGCCGCGCTCTATGTCGTCACCAGCACCACCTGGGCGGCCGTCGAACGCGTCTTCCTTTACCGGGACATGCCGGTCGCGGGGGCCATGGCGAGCCCTCTGTGAGGAGAGGGGATCACAGGGAGACGGTGACGCCCTCCCGGGCCGAGCGGCGGGCCGCCTCCAGCACATCGAGCGCCGCGGCGGCCTCCGTCGCCGTCACCGGTGGTCCGGTGCCGTCGCGCAGGGCCCGCTCGACGGCCGCGTAGTACGCCGGGTAGTCGCCCGGCACCGTCTCGACCGGGCGGCCCCCGCCCGTCAGCGGTGACTCCCCGGCGCCGATCCGCCCCCAGGACGACTCGCCCTCCGTGCCCCAGCCCGTGCCGTCCCCCGGCCGGACGCCGGCGCGGAGGGCGGCCTCCTGGGGGTCCAGTCCGTACGTCACGAAGCCCGCCGCGCTGCCGAGCACCCGGAAGCGCGGACCCAGCTGCGCCGCCGTGGCGCTCATGTACAGATGGGAGCGGACCCCGTTGGCGTGGGTCAGCGCGATGAAGGTGTCATCGTCGGCCGCCGCTCCCGGGCGGCGCACCTCCGACTCGGCGTAGACCAGCGCGGCCGGGCCGAAGAGCGTCAGCGCCTGGTCGACGACATGGCTGCCCAGGTCGTACAGCAGTCCGCCGATCTCCTCGGGGTCCCCCGACTCCCGCCAGCCGCCCTTGAGCTGGGGCCGCCACCGTTCGAAGCGGGATTCGAAGCGCTGTACGTCGCCGAGTTCGCCGTCCTCGATGACGCGGGTGAGGGTGAGGAAGTCATTGTCCCAGCGCCGGTTCTGGAAGACCGAGAGCAGCAGTCCCCGCCGGGCGGCGAGCGCGGCCAGCTCCCGCGCCTCGGCGGCGGTGGCGGCGAGCGGTTTGTCCACGACCGCCGCGAGACCGGTGGTGAGGGCGGCCTCCGCCAGGGGGACATGGGTCTTGTTGGGGGAGGCGATCACCACCAGGTCCAGCTCGCCCGCCCGGCCCCACAGCTCCTCGGGCGCGGCGGCGAGGCGTACGCCGGGGAAGGCGGTACGGGCCTGTGCGCGCCGTTCCGGGTGGGAGGTGACGACCGTGTCCAGGGTCAGGCCCGGGGTGGCGGCGATCAGCGGGGCGTGGAAGACGGAGCCCGCGAGGCCGTAACCGATGAGTCCGACGCGGAGGGCGGTGCCGGTGCCGGTACCGGAGTCAGTCATGGGGCCCACTCAAGCAACGCTGTCGCCCTGGTGCAAGCGGCGCGGAGAGGGGGCGGGCGGGCCCTGGCGGCGCGGGTGACGGAAGCCCCGGGACGTGCGTCCCACCGGGCCGGGCGGCCTCACCGCGCGGCGCCGGTGCTCAAGCGGCGGCGTGTGGCCTGCGGCGTGTGGTGGGCGATGCGCGGCCCCGCGGTGGGCGGTGGGCCGCGTGCGGTGTGCCGCGAGCCGCGGGCCCGGAGTGCGCCGGCCGGCCGGAGCCGGCCGCGAGGCCGGGCTCACCCCTCCGGCCGGTGGTCGCCCGAGGGGCGGGGCAGCGCGTTCCCGTGCCCGTCCTCGGGCGGGAAATACGCTGATAGGGCGGAGTTGCGCGGCTGTTCGGGGCCGTACGGGCCGGTAGCCGCACGGCGTGGCCCGCCCCGGGGAAGGGGGCTCGGGAGCGGGCTCAGCGGCCCGACCCGCAGCACGATCAGCAAAGGTCACCCCACACCCATGCGACTGCGCACTGCCCTCGCCGTCGGCGCCCTCGCAACCGCTGCCGCCCTCCCCGCGGCCGTGGCACCGGCCCCGGCGGCGGCGCTCCAGGCCCGGCCCGCCCCCGCCGCCCGGGAGGCCGGCACCCTCCCGGTCCTCCGGGCCCTCGCGCCCGCGCCCGCCTCCGTGCCCCGGGCCCCCGCCCCCCTCCCGAGGGAAGCCGCCCCGGGCCCCGCCCCCGCCCCCGGCCCCGTGCCCTTCGCCGACACCCGGCTGCCCCGCTGCGGCGCCGCGTCCGTCAAGGACTTCCCCATCGACACCCGTATCCACGCGGGCCCCTCCGTCCACCACCCCGGCGGCGGCTTCGAGCGGTGGTCCGTGGAGCTGACCAACACCACCGGCGCGACCTGCCGCAACATCCACCCCGTCCTCGTCTTCGCCGCCCGCGACCGGGGACTCACCCCCGCCCGGCTGATGCTCGAATTCCAGCAGGGGACCGGCGGCGGCGCCGGTGCCGTGCCCCGCTGGCTCCCCGCCGACCTGGAGACCACCGGCGAGGACGAGATCGTGGCCGTGCTCGACCGGGACGGCGCCGAGGGCTTCACCGTGCCGGCGCGGGCCTCCGTCACCGTGCCCGTCCGGCTCGCGCTCACCGCCGACACCCCGCCCAACCAGGTCACCGTCAACGCCGCCGTCGTCCAGCGCAGGGGCGACGACGGCGAGTGGCTCGGCCAGTCCGGCGACCACCGCTTCGCCGTGCTCGACGACAACGGCTACGGCGCCACCGTCACCCGCGACGAACTCGCCACCACCGGCTCCGGCTCCCTGCTGCGCCTCGCCGCCGCCCTCGGCGCGGTGCTCCTCGGCGGCGGCGCGCTGGCCCTGGTCTCCCGGCGGCTGCGCTCACCCGGCAGGTGATCGAGCCGATTAGGCTGTTGGTGTCGGGGTGACACAGGGCCGTGCCTCCGGCGTCCCAGCACCTCGCATCCCGTATGCAGCGCACGAGCAGGAGTCCCGTTGATGGCAGAGCGCAAGCCGATCGAATCCTGGCTCACCGACATGGACGGTGTCCTGATCCACGAAGGTGTGCCGATCCCGGGCGCCGACACCTTTCTCCGGAAGCTCCGGGAGACCGGCAAGCCCTTCCTCGTACTGACCAACAACTCCATCTACACCGCGCGCGATCTGCACGCCCGGCTCGCCCGGATGGGCCTGGACGTGCCGGTGGAGAACATCTGGACCTCCGCGCTCGCCACCGCTCGGTTCCTGGACGACCAGCGGCCGAACGGCACCGCGTATGTGATCGGCGAGGCCGGTCTCACCACCGCGCTGCACGACATCGGCTATGTCCTCACCGACCACGCCCCCGACTACGTGGTGCTCGGCGAGACCCGGACGTACAGCTTCGAGGCCCTCACCAAGGCGATCCGGCTCATCAACGGCGGCGCCAGGTTCATCTGCACCAACCCCGACGAGACCGGCCCCTCCACCGAGGGTCCGCTGCCCGCCGCCGGGTCGGTGGCCGCGCTGATCACCAAGGCGACCGGCAAGGACCCGTACTTCGCGGGCAAGCCGAACCCGCTGATGATGCGCACCGGGCTCAACGCGATCGGCGCGCACTCCGAGACCAGCGCGATGATCGGCGACCGGATGGACACCGACGTACTGGCCGGTCTGGAGGCGGGCATGGAGACCTTCCTCGTCCTGACCGGGGTCACCACCCCGCCCGACATCGACCGCTACCCCTTCCGCCCGTCCACGGTCGTGGACTCCATCGCCGACCTCGTCGAGCGCGTTTAGCCCCCCTCCCGGCGGTCGCCGTTCACTCCTGCCTCTCCGTATCGGCGCAGCTCAGCGGGGGGTACGGGAGGGAGGGCGGCCGCTGCGGATGCGAAAGCGCGCCGGACGCGTGAATCTTGCGGTACCAGGAGGTTCACGATGCGCTCACGTTCGATAGCGTTCCGTACCGCAGGGGTGGCGGCGGTGCTCGTCATGGCACCCGCGGCGGTCGGCGCGTACGCCCAGGACTCCGTCACCGTCACCGCGTATCCGGCCGAGGTCCGGCCCGGGGGTGAGGTCGAGATCCGGGTGCAGGGGTGCGCGGGCACCACCGGGACCGCCCGCTCCGGGGCCTTCGACGGCGAGGCACGGCTCCACGGAGGCACCCGCGCGAACGAACAGCGCCCGGACGAACAGCGCCCGGACGAGCCGGGCGCGGGACGGGACGACGAATCCGGCACCGGCTCCGGGCGGGGCGACGAATCCGGCACCGGCTCCGGGCGGGATGACGAATCCGGCACCCGGCGCGAGGGCGGGCACGGCTCCCACACCCTCTCCGGGACCACCGGCGTCAAGTCCCGGCTGAGCCCCGGAGCCCACCACATCACCGTCCACTGCGACGGACGCGTCCACCACGCCTCCGGCACCCTCCGGGTCGTCCGCGACCACGCCCGCCCGGGCGAGCCCTCGCCCACCGCCCCGGTCCGCGCCGGTGGCGGCGGCACCGCGACACTGGCCGCGGCCGAGCAGCGGCGCGCGGAGGAGACCGAGGGCGCCGGCCCCGGCACCCCGCACACCGTCGTCGGACTGGTCCTCGCGGGCGCCGCCGCGCTCGCCGTCGCCCTCCGCTCCTCGCGCCGCCGCCAGACCGGCGGCTGAGTTGCCCGCCGCCGAACGCCCGCCGGGCTCCGGCCGGCTGTTCACCGGGGTGGCCTGGGCGGTACTGCTGCTCGGGCTCTGTCTCTGGGGCCGGGAGGCCGCCGACGGCCCCGGCACCAGCTCCGCCCCCACCACGGGCGATGTCGCCGCGGTCGGACGCCCTCTCGGGGTCCCGCTGCCCCCCGCCCACGAGCCGGTCGCGCCGGCCAGGCCCCAGCGGGTGGAGATTCCGTCGCTGGGCATCAGCGCCCCCGTGGTGCCGCGCGGCCTCGACGCCGCGGGCGCGATCGACCCGCCGCCGTACGCCCGGGCGCAGACGGTGGGCTGGTACGGCGCCGGTACGCAACCGGGCGCGCGGGGAGCGTCCCTGCTGGTCGGCCATGTGGACACCGAGACGGAGCCGGCCGTCTTCTACAGCCTGAGCACCGCCCGGCCCGGCGCCGAGGTGCGGGTGACCCGGGCGGACGGCTCGGTGGCGCGGTTCACCGTCGACGACGTCCAGGTCTTCGGCCGGGAGCGGTTCGACGCCCGGAAGGCGTACGGCCCGCGCCACTCCGGCCGGGCGGAGCTGCGGCTGATCACCTGTGGCGGCACCTTCGACCGGGCGACGGGCGGCTATACGGCCAATGTCGTGGTCTCCGCCTATCTCACCGGGGTCCGCCGGTAACGCCCGCCCCACACCGGCCCGACCGTGCGGCAACGGGGGCAAGACCGTGGGGAGACGGGCCTCGTACCCCGCTGACCTGGTGTGTCAGGATGGAATCGACCGGTTCCGACCGGGGCGGGAGGCTTCGTCGAGGCCCCGGATCAGCACGGCCGAGGGGGAGCGGATGTACGGGAGTCGGACCGGGCGCGCCATGGCGGGCGCGGCGGGGGCGGCGGCGCTGCTGCTCTCCGGGTGCTCGTCGGACAAGGGCGGGAGCCCGGCGCTGAAGGTGAGTCAGCAGCCCCGGGAGACCGACCCGTACTGGGTCAACCCGGAGGGGAACGCGGCCCGGCAGGTCGTCGCGTACCGCGAGGACGGGGACGACGAGAAGGCCGGGCTGATCGAGCGCATAGCCACCCAGCCGGTCGCCGAGTGGATCGGCACGGAGAACGTCGAGGCCGAGACCCGGCGGATCACCGAGGCGGCCACCGGGGTCGACCGGGACGCGCTGCTGGTGCTCTACAACATCCCGCACCGCGACTGCGGACAGTTCTCCAAGGGCGGCGCCGCCGACGCGGCCGCCTACCGCGACTTCGTCGACCAGGCGGCCAGGGGCATCGGCGACCGGCGGGCCACGGTGATCCTGGAACCCGACGCGGTGCTGCACCTGGTGGACAGCTGCACTCCCCGGGAGTTCCACGAGGAGCGCTACCACCTGCTGTGGGGAGCGGTCGACCGGTTGAAGAAGCAGCCGAACACCAAGGTCTACCTGGACGCGGGCAACGCCGGCTGGTCCCAGCCCGAGGCGCTCCAGGAGCCGCTGCGCCGGGCCGGTATCGACAAGGCGGACGGATTCGCCGTCAATGTGTCCAACTTCTATCCGACGGCGGCGAGCACCGAGTTCGGCAAGAGGCTCTCGGAGAAGGTCGGCGGCAAACCGTTCGTCATCGACACCAGCCGCAACGGCAGGGGCTCGTACACCGGTGGCGACCCCAAGGAGAAGTGGTGCAACCCGCCGGGCCGGGGGCTCGGTGAGGTGCCGACCACGAAGACGGCGGACCCGCTGGTGGACGCCTATCTGTGGATCAAGCGTCCGGGTGAGTCGGACGGGGACTGCAAGGGCGGCCCGAAGGCGGGCGACTGGTGGCCCGAGTACGCCCTGGGCCTGGCCCGCAACAGCGCCTGAGGCGCGCCGCCCGCCGGCCGTGCGGGGGCCCCGGCCCGGAGCCCCCGCACCCGTGGTCAGCGGGACCGCACCCGTGGTCAGCGGGGTCGCGCCCGTGCTCTGCGGGATCGCGCCCGTGGCCTACGGGACCTCCACCCAGACCGCCTCCGACGGGGTCCCCCGGTCGTCCGTCACGAACAGCATGTACCGGCCCGACGGCACCAGCGCCCGGTTCCCGGGCACGGTCACCTCGACGCCGTCCGCCGTCCTCGTCATCTCCAGGGCGATGGTGCGCTGGTCCACATCGGTGACATGGGTGACCGCGCTGGGCTTCATCAGCTTCGCCGACGCCAGCGGGCGCTCCCCGCCGGCCTTGAAGGTGCCCTTGCCGCCGCGCTCGATGGTCTTCGGCCCCTCGCCCAGCTCGGGCCGGGAGTCCCGGTGGAGGTAGGGCGGGGTGTAGATCTCGATCCGCTGTTCGAAGACGCCCGGCTTGGTGTTGGCCTTGTCCGCGTAGAGCGAGTCCGAGCCGAAGATCATCACTCGGCCGTCCGGCAGCAGCAGCGAGCCCGAGTGGTAGTTGCGGCCCACCCGGGGGTCGGCGACGCGCTGGTACGTCCCGGTCTTCGGGTCGTACGTCCGGGCCTCCAGCACATTGGAGCCGCCGCGGCCCCGGTAGTCCTCGGAGCCGCCGGTGACCAGGACGGTGTCGTCGGGGAGCAGGGACGCGCTGGGGTAGCGGGTGCCCTTGTCCAGGGACGCGCCGTCCCTGAAGCGCGGCTCGTCCTCCTTGAGGTCCACCAGCCGGGACTTCTCGCTGGAGTTCTCGGACTCGCCGACCCCGCCGCCGCCGATGACCATGAACCGCTGGTCCTGGGCGGGCGGCAGCATCACCGTCGCCGAGGTCTCCATCTGGTCCGGGTCGCTCAGGCCGGGGATCTTGTCGAACTCATTGGTGTCCAGATCCCAGACGCCCGGGTCGCGGCCGACATCGGCGGGCCCGTAACCGGCGTTGGAGCCGGAGTAGAAGAGCTTGCCGTTGTCCATCAGGAAGATCGCCGGATAGGTGGGGAACTTCCGGATCTTCCCGGTGTACTCCCACTTCCTGGTCTCCGGGTCGTAGACCTCGTCCTTGCCGGGCACGATGGCGCCGATCTCGTCGAGGCCGGAGAGCGCGAGCACCTTGCCGTCGTCGAGCGTCGTCAGCGTCGGGTACCAGCGGGCCTCGTTCATCGGGTCGACGGGGATGTACTTCTCGGCCACCGGGTCGAACTCGTAGGAGTCCTTGATGCCCTGGAAGTCCTTCTTGTCGAGCGCGAGCTTCTGGGCGATGCCGTAGACATTGCGGGTGTCCGGCCCCTTGAGGCCGTGCACCCGGTAGTTGTCCTCGGTGCCGGTCTCGTGCTCCTTGCCGGTCTTCTCCGCCTCGACATAGATCCGGCCGAGCCCGGCCTCGGTCCGCAGGAACCGCCCGGTCGCCTTGTCGAAGACCTTCTTCGCCTTCTCCACCAGGACCGGGTCCTTGGAGACGAAGGTCTTGCCGTTCTCCTTGCCCGTGAACCTGGTCCCGGCGGGGATGGTCTTGGGCGCGTCGGGGTCCTCGTTGTGGACGATCATCAGACCGCCCGCCTTGGTGACATCGCCCTGGAGCTTCTCGTACCGCTTGGTTCCGCCCGCCACCAGGAGCTTGCCGTCGGGGAGCTGGGTGTGTCCGGCGCAGAACATGTCGGCCGGGGTGGGGATCTTCTTGAAGGAGTTCTCCTTCGGGTCCCACAGCACGGTCTCGAACTTCTTCGCGTCGAAGTTCTTCTGGTTGTTGCCGGAGCCGGCGATCAGCAGCACCTTGCCGGTGTGCAGCAGCGCCGCGTGGATGGCGTTCACCCGGTACTCGGAGGGGATCTCCAGGAAGTCCCACTTGCCGTTGGCGGCCTTGTACTCCGGCTGGTTGATCTTGTAGTCGTGGTATTTCTCGGTGCCGAAGCGCCAGAGCGCCGGCCCGTTCATGCCGGCCACCGCGCAGGCCACCGCCGCGCCTATCGCTATGCGACGGGCGCGCCTCTTGCGGTGGTTGGTCCGGACGGCGCGCCTGCTCATTTCTTACGTCCCCCAAGGGCGATCTGCATGGTCTGTTCCGCGTCATGGGCCGGGCCGGTCCCACCGGGCGCGGGCCCGGCCTGCGGCGGCACGGCCGCCGGCGGTGCCGGTGCCGGTGCCGGTGCCGGGGCTGCTCCCGGGGCCGGCCCTGCGGCGCGCGCCCGGCCGCCGGACCCGCGCTTCCTGCGGCGGCTCCGCTTCTTCTTCTCCTCGCGCAGCGTGTGGCGCCAGATCAGGATCGGCGCGGCCGTGATCAGCATCGCCAGCGTCGCCCAGGTGATCATCGCCGGGTGGTCGTGCCCGAAGACGAAGGAGGCTCCGAGGGAGAGGCCGAAGACCGCGATGAAGAAGAGATGGATGCGGAAGGTGCCGAAGAGGGTGTCCGGGCTGGAGGAGTCGCCCTTCGGGGTGACGACGAAGGAGCTCTTGCGGCGCAGTACGGCGTCCATCAGCGAGCGGGCGTAGACGGGGGCGGAGAGCGCCGACATCATCATGCCCGCGAGGCCGCCGGAGCCCTCGGGCTCGTGCGGCGACACGTTGTGGCGCCGGTTCCAGATGTAGAGGCCGATCTGGAGCGCCGAGGCGTTGCCGTACAGCATCATCCAGATGACCGGGTCGATCTGCACACCCGACGCGCCCATGCCCAGGAAGAGCGCGCAGCTCAGCGCCGCCAGAATCCAGTTGAGGGCCGACATCGGATAGAAGATGATCATCATGGTGTAGTTGAAGAGCTTGCCGGCCGGCAGTGAGCCGTACCCCCTCCAGTACTGCTTGAGGATCGTCTCGTACGTGCCGCGGGACCAGCGCAGCTGCTGGGTGAAGAAGTCGGTCCAGGCGGTGGGGCCCTCGCCGACGGCCAGCACGTCCGGGGTGTAGACCGAGCGCCACCGGTTGCCGGAGGCCGGGTTCTTCGCCCGGTGCATCTCGAAGCCGGTCGCCATGTCCTCGGTGATCGAGTCGTACAGCCCGCCGATCTGCTTCAGCGCCGATATGCGCACCGCGTTGGAGGTGCCGACGAACATGGGCGCGCCGTAGCGGTTGCCCGCGCGCTGGATCAGGGCGTGGAAGAGGAACTGCTGGGACTCGGCGGCCTTGGTGACGAAGGTGTCGTAGTTGCCGTACACCTGGGGGCCGATGACGAAGCCGACATCCGGGTCGCGGAAGTAGCCGAGCATCCGCTCCAGGTAGTTGGGGAGCGGGATGTGGTCGGTGTCGACGGAGGCGAAGAAGTCGTAGTCGCCGCCGTGCGCCTGGAGCCAGGCGTTGTAGTTGCCGTGCTTGGTCTTGGCGCGGTGCGGGCCCTTGGGCTGGTTCCACTTCTCGACGCCCTTGCGGGAGAAGTGGTGGACGCCGAGCCGGGCGCAGACCTCCTTGACCTCGGGGTCGTCGCCCTCGTCCAGCA
The DNA here is from genome assembly GCF_053594535.1 of Streptomyces sp. NPDC001889. NCBI lineage: Bacteria > Bacillati > Actinomycetota > Actinomycetes > Kitasatosporales > Streptomycetaceae > Streptomyces > Streptomyces sp. NPDC001889. The sequence goes on along the minus strand of NZ_JBSFER010000025.1, from coordinate 12,758 downwards.
GCCAGACGTGCATGACGCCCCGGTGGCGGATGCGCACCGCCGCCTCCAGGGTCTTCGTCACCATCTCCAGGGGCTCCTTGCCCGGCACGAAGGAGGTGAGGAAGGCGACCCTGGTGCCGCTCTCGGGGACCACCGGGACGGGGTCGCGCGCCACCAGCGTGGCGTGGGCGTTGGAGAGCACGTTCATCGTGCGGAACAGCTCGATCAGACCGATCGAGACCAGCATGACGATGTCGAGGACGAGCAGGGTGTCGTTCTTCAGGTTGGGGTCGCGCTCGGTCCAGTGCGACGGCTGCATCAGCCAGAGGAAGAGCCCGAGGGAGACCAGGGGGGCCGAGCCCAGCAGCAGGGCCGCCCGTATCCGGTGCGGTTCCTGGGAGAGGAGCGAGCGGTACTGGACGGTGTAGGGCTGGTCCGCGGGTATCTGGGTGAGGGGTCCGGCCAGCCGGCTGTAGTGCTCGTAGTCGTACCGGGGCGGCGCTTTGCGGGTCCGCGGGCCCCGGCCGCCGGTGCGGAGGTCCGCGGGCACTCTGAGCTGGGCCGTCCGGGCAGGGTCGCCGGACCCCCCGGCGTCCTTGGGCGTCGACGTCATTGGTCATCCCCCCGCACGCAGGAAGCTGCGTGTGCTGTGGTGGTGGTCGTTGAGTTCCGGCCACAGGACCCCTCGACCTGTTGACCTGAACTGGTGGGTGGCGGGCGGCTGTCGGCACAGACGGAGAACAGTCGCTCGCCGGTTGCATGATGCCTGGTGCCCGAGGGAGCCGCGCACGGGGCCCCCACCCCGTGCACACACAGCGGAATCATGCGTTCCAGGCGCCCTCAACTGCGCTGAACGCATGCTCGGCCGAGGGCGATGGATTCAGGATAGAGTCTCCGACCGCCTTCATGATCGCAAGGGTCAAATGACGCGGAATCGGTCATTTGTACGATTCACAAGGAGGCTGTGAAAATGCCGCCGCCATATGTGGATGGCTGGAAATCGGCTACCGAATGAACGGGTGGTCGCGTCGGTGGGGGGTGGGGGCCGGCGGTGGGCCGGGGGCGGATACGACGGAGACCTCCTCGCCGATGGCGAGGAGGTCTCCGTTGCGCGTGCGCCGCCAGGGACTCGAACCCCGGACCCGCTGATTAAGAGTCAGCTGCTCTAACCAACTGAGCTAGCGGCGCCTGCTGACCTGGAGAACTCTACCGGACCGCGCGGGGTGCTCCGGACCAACCGGCCGCACCCGGCCTGTCGGATGGTCGGTTTTTACCCTCGATCCCGCAAAATGGGAGAAATCATGACAAGAGGGGTTCATGGTGATGGGCCCGAGAGAACTTCCGTAGCGCGGAGGGGACACGTATGACAGTGCCGGTCTTCGAGGAGTACGAACCCGCTTCCGACTGCGACTGCCCCGGGTGCGTCCAGCAGCGCCGGGTGCTCGCGGCCGGGGGGCATCCGGCGGCCCACGGCTGCCGGCGGGCGCTGGTGCTGTTCACGGCGGCGGGGGTGGTGCTGGGCGGCGGGGGAGCCGGGCAGGCGCACGCGGACCGCGCGGCCGACCCGGTGGGCCGGGGCCGGGGTGCCGCACCCGTGGTGGGAGCGGGCCCCGGTGCGGCCCCGGTGCCGGTGCCGGCCGCCGTGCCCGTCCCGGGGGCCGGTGCGGCGTCCCCGGGCGGTACGGTCTCCGGTGCCGCGCCGGTTCCCGGAATCGGCGCCGCCGCCGGGGCGCGGGCCGACGAGGGGGGCGTCGGGGCCGAGCCGGGGCACGAGCAGGGGGGCCGGGGGCCGCTGCACGGGCGCCCGCTCCCCGGGCCCTCCGGCGAACCGGCCCCCGCCGCGCCGCGCGAGACCACCCGGGCCGAGATCATCGCCCGCGCCCGGGGGTGGGTCGACGCCAAGGTCCCGTACAGCATGCAGGCCTACTGGACCGACGGATACCGGCAGGACTGCTCGGGCTATGTCTCCATGGCCTGGAACCTGGCGGGCAACGAGTGGACGGGCACTCTCGCGCAGTACGGCACCCGCATCGCCCGGGAGGACCTCCAGCCCGGGGACATCCTGCTCTTCCACAACCCGGCCAGCCCCACCACCGGCTCGCACGTCACGATCTTCGGCGGCTGGACCGACGCCACCCGCAAGACCTATGTGGCCTATGAGCAGACCAAGCCGCACACCCTCAAGCGGTCCACCCCCATGGCGTACTGGTCCAACTCGGACCGCTATGTGGCCTACCGCTACAACGGGGTGACCGGCGAGGCGGCGCCCGCCGGCACGGCCGCGGCGGGCGGCGAGTCGGCCGACTCCTACCCGGGCGCCTCCGCGTTCGGGCCCGGCGCGGTCAACGCGCATGTCACCCGGCTCGGCGAGCTGCTGATCGCGCGCGGCGGCAAGCGCTTCTACACCGAGGGCCCCGGCCCCGAGTGGGGCGAGGCCGACCGCCGGGCGACGGAGGCGTTCCAGCTCGCGCAGGGGTGGCGGGGCGCGGAGGCGGACGGACTCCCCGGCCCCGAGACCTGGCGGCTCCTGGTGACCGGCACGGGCCGGGACATCCCCCCGGCCCCGGCCCCGGGCGGTGCGGGCACGGTTCCGCCGCCCGCGCCGGCCCCGGCACCCCCGGCCGGTGGTGCGGCGCCCGCGCCCAGTGGTGCGGGAACGGCCCCCGCGTCCGGCACCGCGACTCCGGCGCCATCGCCACCGGTGTCCGCCCCGGGCGGTACGGGGACGGTTCCGTTGCCCGCGCCGGCCCCGGCGCCCCCGGCCGGTGGTGCGGCGCCTCCGCCCAGTGGTGCGGGCACGCCGCCCGCGTCCGGCGGCGCGATCCCGGCTCCCGCGCGCGGGTCCGGTGGGGTCGCCGCAGGGGTGCCGGCGTACCCCGGGCCGGGGTACTTCCGGCCCGGGGCCGGCAGCGACCATGTCACCCGGCTCGGGCGGCGGCTGGTCGAGCTGGGGCACGGCAGGCACTACACCGAGGGCCCCGGGCCGCGCTGGAGCGAGGCCGACCGGCGGAATGTGGAGTCCTTCCAGCGGGCCCAGGGGTGGAGCGGCCCGGCGGCCGACGGCTACCCCGGGCCGGAGACCTGGCGCCGGCTCTTCGCCGCCGACACCGCCGACACCGCCGACACCGCCGACACCGCCGACACCGCCGGCAGCGGCCCCGGGCCGACCCGGGGCGCCCGCGCCGGGCACCTCGCCCGGGAGGCCGCCGCCGCCCGGAGGCCGGACACGCAGGGGACACCGACAGGGGAAACGGGAGAGCAGTCATGAGCACCACGACATCGGGGCCCGCGCCGGGGCCGGAGGGCGGCGGCCGGTCCCCGGCCGCCCCGTCGAGACACACCCCGGTCATCGCCCAGGAGGCCACCACCGAGATCCCGGTGCATCTGCTCTTCCGCGACACCGACTCCCCGCCGGTGGCGCTGCGCACCGCCGTGGTGGGCCGCCGCCAGGGCACGGGGGAGCAGCCCAGGGTCGCCCGCGGACCGGCGGCCGGCCCCCCGGCGGCCCTCGCCCCCGCCCCCGCCCGGCGGGCCGCCCCGCCCGCCGACCCGGGGCTGGCGGAGCGGCCCGGAGCGGTGCTGCCCGGCTGGACCGGGCTGGTGGCGGGCGCCTGCGCGCTCGCCGGAACCGGCACCGTGCTGTGGGGCGCCGGGGCCGCCCCGGCGATGGTGACCAGGCTCCTCGGGCTCACCCCGTACCCCTTCCACGGCATCGGGCTCGGCCTGTGGTGTCTGCTCGCGCTCGGGGTGGTGCTGGTGCTCTTCACCCTCGGGGGGATCGGGCGCGGCACGGTCGGCCATGTCTGGGTGCTGACGCAGTTCGGCGAGTACCGGGGAAGCGTGCGCCGCACGGGGCTGCTCTGGATGAGCCCGCTGCTGCTGCGCCGCCGGGTCGATGTGCGGCTGCGGCACTGGCGCAGCGACCCGATGCCCGCCGTGGACGCGGACGGCACCGCGCTGCGGGTCGTGGTCCTGGTGGTGTGGCGGGTGCGCGACACGGCACGGGCGGTGCTCGGCGTGGAGGACCACGAGGAGTATCTGAGCGAGCAGGTGGAGTCGGCGATGGCGCGGGTCCTCTCGCAACTGCCCCTGGACGCGCCCTCGGTGTCCGGCGCGGGCGGTCTGCTCCACGAGGAGACACCGACGCTGCGGGACGCGGAGGCGGTCGGCGGCGCGCTCACCCGGATGCTGTCGGCGGAGTGCGCGCCGGTCGGGATCGAGGTCTTCTCGGCGCAGCCGGTGGGCATCGAGTACGCCCCGGAGGTGGCGGCGGCGATGCAGCGCACCCAGATCGCGGCGATCGACGCCCGGCACCGGGACCGGGTGCTCACCTCGGTGGTGGACGCGGTCGACGACACGGTGACCCGGCTGACCGCCCGGGGCCTGGTGGAGCTGGACGACTACGAGCGCAAGGCCCTGGTCAAGGATCTGACGGTGGCGTTCTACGCGAGCCGGTCGGCGCCCCGGGAGGAGTGAGGCGCACGGGTCCAGGCGGCTTCCGCGACCGCCGGGAGGCCGTTACCGGCTTGTTGGGGTTCGGCTGGTTCCGGGCGGACGGAAGCGTGCCTTCCGGGTAAGCGGAGGACGGCCGGCGCGACCCCTCGGAGCGCACAAGGGCAAGCCACAGCCAACGTACGGCGGTTTGGATGATTGATCACCGAGGTTAAGGGGAAGCCACCGCCGCATGGCGCCGAGGTTGGCAATTGGTCTGGACATGGTGAACTTCGGTCAATACATTGGTCCTTGGTCTAGACCTGACGGGACGCGAGAAGGAGCGTTCCCATATCCGCATTGATTCACCCCCACGCACGCGTGCAGTACGGCTCACTGAACTCCCCCACGTTCCCTGGAGCGAAGCATGCGCAAGAAGATGACCGCCGCCGCAGTCGGCCTTCTGGTGACGGGCGCGACCGTGCTCGCCACCGGCAGTGCCAACAGCCATGGCTACACCGAGTCCCCGATCAGCCGTCAGAAGCTCTGTGCCAATGGCACCGTGTCGAACTGTGGCTCCATCCAGTGGGAGCCCCAGAGCGTCGAGGGCCTGAAGGGCTTCCCGGCCGCGGGACCCGCTGACGGCCAGATCTGCGCCGGCGGCAACGGCGGATTCGCCCCGCTGGACAACCCGCGCGGTGGACAGTGGCCCGCCACCCAGCTCAGCTCGGGTGCGAACCACACCTTCTCCTGGCGCTTCACGGCCAGGCACGCCACCACCGATTTCAAGTACTACATCACCAAGCAGGGCTGGAACCCCAGTGACCCGCTGACCAGGGCGTCGCTTGAGCCGCAGCCGTTCCTGACGGTGCCCTACGGTGGCAAGCAGCCCCCGCAGACGCTCTCGCACGCGGGCAAGCTGCCCAACCGCACGGGCAAGCACCTCATCCTCGCGGTGTGGACCGTGCACGACACCCCGAACGCGTTCTACGCGTGCTCGGACGTCAAGTTCTGACGGTCAGCAGGTGACCGTGCGGCGGCACGGGAAGCGCGGACACACCCATGACCGCGGAACCCGTGCGGCGCCACTGAGGTGACCACCGGGTGGGGCTGAGGGACCGGAGCCGGGTCCTCAGCCACCACCGGGTGACCTCCGGCGCCGGCCGTACGGGCTGCGCTCCTCGTGGATCTTCCGCCGCGGGGAGCGGAGCCGCATACCGGGGTGCTGTCCCACAGCACCCCGTGTTCTCCGCTGTGGCTCGGCACGGCGGCCCTGGCCGGGGCCGCCGTCGCGGGCCGGAGCCGGCCGGGGCATCACCGCGCCGGCCGCTGATCTGCTCCGGGGGACGGCTCGCGGCGGCGGGCCGCTCCCCGGTGGATTACTTCCGGCCGCTCCCCGGTGGACCCCCGGGACGGGTGTGTCGGGAGCACCCCGTGGGACCGGGTACTATTTATGTCGTCAAGCGCCGCTAGCTCAGTTGGTTAGAGCAGCTGACTCTTAATCAGCGGGTCCGGGGTTCGAGTCCCTGGCGGCGCACACTGATCGTCTCGGGCGTTCCGGTTCACCGGAACGCCCGAGGTGTTTTCCCAGCTCAGACGGGGTGCCGGGGGCTCAGAGGGCCAGCGAGAGGACCACCGGCGCCGCCTTGCGGTTCAGCTTCTCCGCCGCCGCGCGCAGCCGGTGGGCGTGCTCGATCGGCAGCGAGAGCGCCAGGCACCCCACCGCGGCCCCCGCGGTCAGCGGGACCGCCGCGCAGACGGTGCCCACCGCGTACTCCTGGAGATCGAGGACCGGGACGGTCGGCGGCTGGCTGTCCAGCTTGGAGAAGAGCAGCTTCTCGCTGGTGATCGTCCGCGAGGTGAACCGGGTGATCCGGTGCCGCGCCAGATGGTCCCGGCGGCCGTCCCGGTCGAGCTGGGTCAGCAGACACTTCCCGAGCGCGCTGGCGTGCGCGGCGAAGCGGAAGTCCACGTACTCGTTGACCTTCGGGGTGCGCGGTCCGTCCGCGTACTGCGTGATCCGGACCTCGCCGTCGACATAGCGGCTGAGGTAGACGGCGGCGCCGACCGAGTCGCGGATCTCCGCCAGGGTGTCCTGGAGCTTCGCCTCCAGCGCCTGCTCGCGGCTGGCCCCGGAGCCCAGCAGCACCAGCGAGTCGCCGATGGCGTACGCGCCGCCGCTGAGCCGCTCGACATACCCCTCGCGCAGCAGCATCGCCAGCAGGGGAGCGAGATGGCCGGCCGGCAGTCCGGCCTCGCGGCCGATCTGCTCGTCGCTGACACCGCCGGAGTGCCGGGAGACCGTCTCCAGGACGCGCAGCACGTACTGCACCGAGTGGAACGGCGCGGTCGGCCCCGGGTTCAGCGTCACGGTCTCCCCCTTCACAGGTCGTCGCCGCACACCATCCGTACCACGATAGCCGCCAAGAGCATCCGGATGGACCGTGGTTGGCGAGAATACGGGGCAGCCCCCTCCGTATCCCGCGATCCACCGCGCGGACATATGCCAATGACAAGGAGGGGTGCCCCGGTGGTTCTCAGAGCACCGCGCTGAGAAACTCCCGGGTCCGCTGCTTCTCCGGATCGTTGAACATCTTCTCCGGGTGACCGAATTCAATCACCTTGCCCTCGTCGAACATCATCACGCAGTCGGAGACGTCCCGGGCGAAGTTCATCTCGTGCGTGACACAGAGCATGGTGATGTCGGTGGTGTGCGCGATGTCCCGGAGCAGATCCAGCACCCCGACCACCAGCTCCGGGTCGAGCGCCGATGTGACCTCGTCCAGGAGCAGCACCTTCGGCCGCATCGCCAGCGCCCGCGCGATCGCGACCCGCTGCTGCTGACCGCCCGAGAGCTGGCTCGGATAGGCGTCGCAGCGGTCCCCGAGCCCCACCAGGTCCAGCAGTTCACGGGCCCGCTCGTCGGCCTCGTCCCGGGAGAGGCCCAGCACGTGCACGGGAGCCTCGGTGATATTCCTGAGTACCTTCATATTGGGGAAGAGATTGAACTGCTGGAACACCATCCCGATGTTCTTGCGCACCTCCCGGATGTGTTTCTCGCCCGCCGGTACGAGCTTTCCGTCCCGGCGCTCATGGCACAGCAGTTCGCCGTCGACCGTGATGGTTCCCTCGTCCGGCTTCAGCAGGGTCATCAGCAGCCGCAGAATCGTGGTCTTGCCGGACCCGGAGGGCCCGATGAGCGTCACGTGCTTGCGCGGATAGACCGTGAAGTCCAGCGAGTCGAGGACGGTGTTGGAGCCGAACCTCTTGGTGACGTTGTCGAAGCGGATCAGCCCCTGATCGGTGGCGGGGGCGGGCGCCGCGGCGGGGGCGGCGGCCGGGTTGGCGTTGGTGTCAGCGGACAAGACGACGCTCCAGTGCTCGCATGAGAAGGGATGCCGGATAGGAGATGAGGATGAAGGCGACACCCACGACGGTGAACGCCTCGACCGTCAGGAAGGTCTCGGAGGCGAACTGCCGGGCCTCGCCGAGCATGTCCATCACACCGATGACGAAGATCATCGGAGTGTCCTTCAGCATCGCGATGACATAGTTCCCGAGCGCCGGCGCGACCCGGCGGACCGCCTGGGGCAGGATCACCGCGCCCCAGGTGCGCCGCCGCGGCAGGCTCAGCGCGGTCGCGGCCTCCCACTGGCCCCGGGGAACGCCGTCGATACCCGCGCGGTAGACCTCGGAGGTGTACGTCGAGTAGTGCAGACCGAGCCCCACGACACCGGTCACCATCGCCGAGAGGGTGATCCCCCACTCCGGCAGGACGTAGTAGAGGAAGAAGAGCTGCACCAGCAGCGGCGTGTTGCGGATGAACTCGGTGACCACCGCCACCGGCCAGCGCACCACCGCCGGGCCCGAGCGCTGCGCCACCGCCCACACCAGACCGAGGGCGAACGCGAGGAGCGCGCCCAGCACCAGCGCCTGCACGGTGACCAGCAGACCGTCCCAGAAACGCGGCATGAAGGCGTCGACCGCCGACCAGTCCCACCGCATCAGCGCTCACCTCCCGCGGCGACCGGGGTCTTCGCGCTCTTCGGCGCGGCGGCGGACCGCACCCGCTCGCGCAGCGAGGGTTCCCGTTTCACCGGCCGCTGCCCGATCCCGGCCTTCGCCTGGCGCTCCAGCACCCGCATCCCGCGCGTCAGCACAAAGGCGAGGACGAAGTACATCACCAGGATCACCGTGTACACGGGAGCGCTCTGGCCGGTGGCGTTGCGCACCAGCGAGGCGCCGAAGGCGATATCGGCGACCCCCATGATGGAGACCAGCGCGGTGCCCTTGAGCAGCTCGACCAGCAGATTGTTGAACGGCGGGATCATCTCCGGCCACGCCTGCGGAAGAACGATTTTCCGCAGCTGCTGGGAGGGGGTGAAGCTCAGCGCGATCCCCGCCTCCCGCTGCCCCGCCGACACGGCGGCCACCGCTCCCCGCACCACCTCGGAGCCGTACGCGCCGTAGGTGAGACCCAGCGACAGCACGGCGGCCCACATCGGCACCAGCTGCCAGCCGAAGCCCAGCGGCAGCACGAAGAAGATCCAGAACATCAGGATCAGCGCCGACGTGCCCCGGAAGATCTCGAAGTAGGTCCCCGCGAGGAAGCGCACGATCCAGAGCCGGTGGGCGCGTGCCAGCCCGATGACCAGGGAGACGGCCGCGGCGAGCGCGGCGCTGTAGACGGTGAGCTGGACGGTGATCCAGACACCTTTCAGGAGGAGTTCCCACAAACCCGGGCTGATTTCGCTCATGGCCGGCACTTCTCCTCGGCGGTGATGGTGGTCATCTGGTCCTTCGTGAAACCGAAGGGCCGCATGATGTCCAGCAGCTCACCGCTCTTCTTCAGCTTGTGCAGCTCGCGGTTGAACGCGTCCCGGAGATCGGTCTCCGGGGTGCGGAAGGCGAATCCGCCGACGTCGATGACGGGTTTTCCGTCGACGTACGGAGTCACCTCGTCGGTCGCCTCGACCCGCTCGCTGTCGCTCTCCCGCACGACATTGCGCACGGTGACGGCGGTGCCGACGAAGACGTCGACCCGGCCCTGCTCCACGGCGAGCAGCCCCGCGAGCTGGTCGGGGAGGGTGCTGACCTTCCCGACCCCGGCCTCCTTGGCGTACTCGATCTCGGCGAAGCCGACACCGGTCGCCATGCTCGCCCCGGACTCGGCGATGTCCTTGTAGGTGCGGAGGTTCTTCGGATTGCCCTTCGGCACGATGAAGGCGTCGAGCATCTGGTACTCGGGGTCCGCGAAGATGACCTGTTCGCAGCGGGCGGGGTTGATGTACATCCCGGCCGCCACCACATCGAACTGGAGCGAGTTGAGCCCGGTGATCAGCGAGCCGAACTCGGTGGGGAACGGCTCGACGCTCTCGACGCCCAGCTCCCGGAAGATCCGCCGGGCGATGGCCGGCGCGGAGCCGGTCATTTCTCCGTCCTTGCCGATATAGCTGTAGGGCTGCTCACCCGCCAGCCCCAGCCGTACGGTGCCCTGCGCGCGCAACTGCTCCAGCAGCCGGCCGCCGTCTCCGGCGTCGGCCGTCGCCACCCGGCTGCAGCCGCTGAGCGCCCCGGCCGTGCCGAGCGTGCCCAGCGCCGCGGCCCCGGCGAGCAGCGAACGCCGCCGCAGGGCCGGTCCGCCGGCCTGTCCTGTTCTCTGCCGTGGTCGAGCCATGACGGCGCGGCTACCCCGAAGCGCGCCGGGTATGCGGATGAAATCCGGCCCCTCGGGGGGCCGGGGGCCGGATCTCAGCGCCGGCGGGCGCTCAGGGCAGCCGGGGCGCGGGGATCGCCGCCGCCCCCGACTCGTACAGCGCGTGCGCCGCCCGCAGCACCAGCGCGTCCGCGTGCCGCGCCCCGACGATCTGGACCCCGATCGGCAGCCCGTCCCCGTCCACCCCGCACGGCACGGTCGCGGCGGGCTGGTGGGTCAGGTTGAAGGGGTACGTGAAGGGGGTCCATCCGGACCAGCGCCCGCGCCCCGACCGGGCCGGGGCCTGCGCCCCCGCCTCGAACGCGGTGATCGGCAGGGTGGGGGTGACCAGCAGATCGTACGAGGTGTGGAAGCGGCCCATCCGCCGCCCCAGCTCCGCCCGCGCGTCCACCGCCGCCAGATGGCGCACCGCGCTGATCCGCGCCCCGGCCGCCGCCAGCTCCCGCAGCCCGGGGTCGAGGGCCTTCCGCTGCCCCGCCCCCAGCCGCTGGACCAGCCGGGCCGCCCCCGACGACCACAGGGTCCGGAAGGTCTCCACCGGGTCGGTGATGTCCGGATCGGCCTCCTCCACATACGCCCCGAGCCCGGCGAGCGCCGTCACCGCTCCCCGTACCGCCGAGGCGACCGCCGGGGCCACCGCGACCTGGCCGCCGAACGACGCCGAGTAGCCGATCCGCAGCCCCCGGACGCCGTCCGAGAGCCGCTGCCGCACCGGTTCGGCGGCGGCCAGATGCGACCAGTCCCGCCAGTCCGGGCCGCTGACCACATCGAGCAGCAGCGCCGCGTCCGCCGCGTCCCGGGCCATCGGGCCGATGTGCGAGAGCGTCCCGAAGGCGCTCCCGGGGTGGAGCGGGACACGGCCGTACGTGGGTTTGAGGCCGAAGACGCCGCAGAAGGAGGCCGGGATACGGATCGAGCCGCCGCCGTCCGTCCCCAGCGACAGGGCACCCGCGCCCAGCGCCAGCGCCGCGGCGCTGCCCCCGCTGGAGCCGCCCGCCGTGCGGGAGGGGTCGTGGGGGTTGCGGGTCACCCCGTGCCGGGGCGAGTCCGTCACCCCCTTCCAGCCGAACTCCGGGGTCGTGGTCCGCCCGATGAGGATCGCGCCGTGCGCGCGCAGCCGCCCCACCGACGGGGCGTCCTCGGCGGCGGGCACCCCCTCGCCCGTGGTCAGGGACCCGCACAGGGCCGGCACCCCGCGCTGTATCAGCAGATCCTTCAAGGTCACCGGCACCCCGTCGAGCAGCCCATCGGGCTCGCCCCGGCGCCACCGCGCGGCCGACTCCTCCGCCCGGGCGAGCGCCTCCTCGGCGTAGACCCGGACAAACGCGTTGACCAGCGGCTGCACCCTCTCGATCCGCTCCAGCGCGGCACGGGTCGCGTCGAGCGGCGAGAGGTTCCCCGAGCGGTAGCCGGAGAGCAGTTGGCGGGCGGTCGATTCGGTCGGCTCAGTCAGCGGTGCAGTCATGCAGGGGGACGTACCCACGTTTCCCGCCGGCCACCTGCGGGAAGGGGAATCCGGCCGGTCGGCCGGGTGCCCGTCCCGGGCGGCCCCGGGACGCGTCCGGGATGCTTGGGCGGCGGCCCTGCGTGGTACCTGGTCCCCGAGGTGCCCGACGAACAGGAAGGCTGCACATGACCACGGTCGGACTTCTCCACCCCGGACACTCCGCCGAGGACGACTTCCCCCGCATGGAGGTACTGCTCGACAGCGACATCCGGCTCGCCATCGTCCACACCGGTGCCGGTGAGGACGTCCAGCGGGTGGGCGCGCTGCTGTCCATGGGCGCCGCGGACCGGCTCGCGGCCGGGGTCGAGGAGCTGAGGCTCGCGGGGGCGGAGTCGGTGGTGTGGGCGTGCGCCAGCGGGAGCTTCGTGTACGGGTGGGAGGGGGCGCACCAGCAGATCCGGGCGCTCGCCCGGACGGCCGGGCTGCCCGCGTCGAGCACGTCGTTCGCCTTTGTGCACGCGGCGCGGAAGCTGGGGGCGACCCGGGTCGCCGTGGCCTCCGCGACCTACCCGGAGGACATCACCGCGCACTTCACCGAGTTCCTCGCGTCGGGCGGCCTGGACGTGGTGGCCGCGCGCGGGGGCGAGGTGCCGATGGAGGAGGCGGTGGGGTGGGGGTTCGAGGAGGTGCTGGAGCTGGCGCGGGCGGGGGATGTTCCGTCGGCGGAGGTGGTGGTGGTGCCGGATGCGGTGCTGCACACGGTGGGGTGGCTGGGGGAGCTGGAGGAGGGGGTGGGGAAGCCGGTGCTCACGGCGAATCAGGTGACGGTGTGGGAGGGGTTGCGCCTGGCGGACCGTCGGACCTGGGCGCACCATCTGGGCAGGCTCTTCGCCAAACCGTCCCCCTAGCCCCAGCCCGGGCCCGCCGCGCGCCGGGGCCGCTCCCTGAGGTGCCCCGCCCCCACGGGCGACCCGTGCCCCCCGGCCGGCCCGGACACCCTCAGCCCGTCTGGGGGCACCTCCCAGAGGCAGCTCTGGGGGAGTGTGAGGACGGACGTCCGCACCACAGGTAACCCGAGCAGTTTCAGCCTGTCCGGCGATTGAGGACGGACCCTGTGCCACAGGACCCCGCACCCTGCGGGCCACGGTCGGGGGCCAGCCCCCGAACCCCCGCGCCTCAAACGCC
>NZ_JBSFER010000024.1:28052-162899 GCF_053594535.1 Streptomyces sp. NPDC001889 | reverse complement strand
GCCGTGATGGAGATCGACAACGGCACCCTCGGCCGCTCGGCCCGGGGCAAGGTCCCCCTGCGCGACGAGAGCGGTCTGATCGTCGGTCCCGGTGTGCCCGCGCACGGGGGCGCCGGCGGCTTTTAGCCGGGCGAAAGCGGCAGCCCCCACGATCCCCGCGAGGGCCGTTCCCCGGACGCGCGGCACGGCCGCACGGCGGGTACCGCCGGCGCCGTCCGGGGAGCGCCCACCGACGATGGGAGAACCATGCGCTGGGAAAGCGTTTATGTGGCGGGAACGGGTGCCTGGCTCCCCGAGCCGTATCCCGCCCGCGCCGCCGTGGCGGCGGGTCACTACGACCCGGAGCAGTTCGAGGCCGACGGCCTGCTGTCCGTGCGGATCGCCGAGGAGAGCGTCTCCCCGCCCGACATGGCCGTCCAGGCGGCCACCACCGCGCTCAAGCGGTCGGGGCTGGACCCGGAATCCGTGGCGCTGCTGCTGCACAACTACGTCTGGTTCCAGGGCCAGACGATGTGGCCGGTCGCGTCGTACATCGCCGATCACGCGGTGCGCTCGGGGGTGCCGGCGTTCGAGGTCAGGCAGGAGTGCAACGCCGCCGTCGCGTCGGTGGACCTGGCCGCCCGGCATCTGACCGCCGAGTCCGGCGCCGCCGCGGCCGTGCTCACCACCGCCGACCGCTTCGGCGCGCCGCTGATCGACCGCTGGCGCGCGGAGCCCGGTCTGGTGTACGCGGACGGCGGCACCGCGCTGGTGCTCTCCAACCGGACCGGTTTCGCCCGGCTGCTGTCGACGGCGACCCGCGCCGACAACCGGATGGAGGCGCTGGCCCGGGGCTCCGGACCGACCCCCCTGCCCACCGGGGAGCCGTACGACCACGCCGCCCGGTTCGTCCACTATCTGCGCGCGCACGGCAATATCCGCGAGGCGACCGACCGGCTGGTCGCGATGGTCGGGGGCGCGGTGGACGACGCCCTGGCCGAGTCCGGTACGGAGCGCTCGCGGCTCGCCCGGGTGGTGATCCCCACCGGGGGCCGCAGCAAGACGCGGTGGCAGGCCGAGGAGCTGCTGGGGGTCGACGAGGAGCGCACCACCTGGGAGTTCGGCCGGCGCACCGGGCACCTGGGCGCGGGCGACCAGTTCGCGGCGCTCAACGATCTGACCGAGCGGGGGCTGCTGGCCCCGGGCGACCGGGTGCTGGTGCTCTCCGCCGGGCCCGGCACCGCCAGCTGTGCGGTGCTGGAGATCACCACCGCACCGGCCTGGGGCTTCCCGGCCGCCGCCGACGACCACCGGGAGGAGCGGCCGTGACCGCCACCGCCGCGAGTGCCGTCCCCGCGCCGGCACTGATCGACAACGCCGCCGGCACCGAAACCGCCCCCCGGGTGGCGAACGCGGCCGAGGTGTTCCTGACGGCCGCCGCCGCCCGGTGGCCCGGCGCCCCCGCGGTCCGGGACCGCAGGGGAGTGTGGACCTACGCCGAACTCGACGCGGCGGCCGACTCCTTCGCCCGGGTGCTCGACGGCTGCGGCATCCGGCCCGGCGACCGGGTGCTGGCCCGGATCGGCAGCGTCCGGGAGTTCACCGCCGTGCTGTACGGCACCTGGCGGCGCGGCGCGGTCCTGGTGCCGGTGAACCCCGGGATGAAGGCCTTTCACCTCTCGGCCGTGCTGGCCGACTCCGAGCCCTCGCTGATCGTGGCCGACGAGGAGGAACGGACGGGTACGGAGGGGCTGTTCTGGCCGGCCGGGGTGCCGGTCGTCGTCGCCGGGGAGCTGGACGCGACGGGCCCGGCCGACCCCGCGTCGCGTACCGAGCGGGAGGTGCCCGCCGACCGGCTGGCCCTGCTGATCTACACCTCGGGCTCCACCTCGGCGCCGAAGGCGGTGGCCTGTCCGCACGGGCCGGTGGCGTTCGCCGCGCGGGCCATCGCGGCCCGGCTGCGCTACACCCGGGACGATGTGGTGCTCACCGCCGTGCCGCTCTCCTTCGACTACGGCCTCTTCCAGATCCTGCTCACCGCGTGGGCGGGGGCGGAGCTGCTGCTCTCGGGCGCGGACAGCCACGCCCGGCTGCTGGGCTTCGCCCGCGATCACCGGGCGACCGTCGTCCCGCTCGTACCGTCGCTGGGCGAGCTGCTGGTGCGGCTCGCCGCCCGCGACCCGGGGCCCACCCGGGTCCGGCTCCTCACCAACACCGGGGCCGCGCTGAACGCGCCGCTGATCGCCTCGCTGCGGGAGGCGTTCCCGGGCGCGGCCGTGGCGCCGATGTACGGCACCACCGAGTGCAAGCGGATCACGATCCTGGAGCCCGACGGCGATCTGGCGCGCCCGGGTTCGGTCGGCACCGCGCTGCCGGGCACCGAGGTACTGGTCCTCGGCGACGACGGCGAACCGCTCCCGCCGCACGCGGTCGGCGAGCTGGTGGTGCGCGGGCCGCATGTGATGGCGGGATACTGGCGCGCGCCCGAGGCGACGGCGCTGCGCTTCCGGCGCGAGGGGCCCGGCGGGGCGGTGACCCTGCACACCGGGGACTACGGCCGGCTCGACGAGGACGGGCACGTCTACTTCCAGGGCCGCCGGGACGATCTGTTCAAACGGCGCGGCTCGCGGATGAGCTGTGTGGAGATCGAGGCCGCCGCGCTCGACATCGACGGGGTGCGGGACGCCGCGCTGCTGGCCCCCGGGGACGGCCGCGACATGGTGCTCTTCGCCGTGTGCGAGCGCGGTTCGCTCGGCGGCGAACAGGTGCTGGCCCGCCTCGGCGAGCGGCTGGAGGCCGCGAAGGTGCCGGACGAGTGCCGGGTGCTGGACGCCCTGCCGCTCACCCCCAACGGCAAGACCGACCGCAAGGAGCTGCGCAGGCGGCTCGTGGAGGAGGAGAGCGATGGCGACTGACCGGACCACCACCGTCGAACGGCGGCTGGTCGAGCGGTACGGCTCCCCGCTGTACCTCTACGACCTGGCCAGGGTGCGGACCGCGCTGGAGGATCTGCGGGCGGCCCTGCCCCAGCCGAGCCGGGTCTACTACTCGCTCAAGGCCAATCCGCACCCCGGTCTGGTCGCCGAGCTGCGCCGGGGCGGCGCCCGTGCCGAGGTGACCTCGCGCGGGGAGCTGGCCGCGGCGCTGGAGGCGGGCCATCCGGCGGCGGAGCTGATGTACTCGGGCCCGGGGAAGGTGCGGGCCGAGCTGGACGAGGCGGTGGCGGCGGGGATGCGCACCTTCTCCGCCGAGTCCTTCGGTGATCTGGAGCGCATCGGCCGCGCGGCGGCGGCGCGGGGTGTCACCGCCGACTGTGTGCTGCGGATCAACGCGGCGGGCGCGCCCGGCCAGGCGGGGCTGCGGATGACCGGCGGGCCCTCGCAGTTCGGCTTCGACCCGGACGGGCTGGCGGCGGAGCGCGGGCGGCTGCTCGCGCCCGGCACCCGGATCGTCGGGACGCACTTCTTCCCGCTGACCAACGCCCGCGACGAGGAGGGGCTCGCGGCCGAGCTGGCGCAGAGCGTGCGCACCGCGGCCCGGCTCCGGGACGAGCTGGGCATCCCGCTCCATCTGCTCGATCTGGGGGGCGGGTTCGCCGCCCCGTACGCGACGCCGGGCGAACGGCCCCTCTACCGGGGGCTGCGGACGGCGCTGGCCGGGGTGCTGGACGAGTGGCTGCCGGGCTGGCGCGACGGCGAGCCGGTCATCGCCTTCGAGTCGGGGCGGTATCTGGTCGGGGACAGCGGCCGGCTGGTGGTCACCGTCACCGATGTGAAGCACAGCCGGGGCAGCGACTACGCGGTTCTGGACTCGGGGATCAACCACCTCGGCGGGCTGTCGGGGCTGGGGCGGCTGCTGCCGCTGTCGGCCCGGCCGCTGCCCCCCGGCCCCGGAGCCGAACCTGGCCCCGACCCTGCGGGGGAGCCGGCGACGGTGACCCTCGCCGGCCCCCTGTGCACCCCGGCGGACGTGCTGGCGCGCGCCGCCGACCTGCCCGGGGTGCGCCCCGGGGATCTGCTGGTCTTCCCCCATGTCGGCGCCTACGGGCTGTCGGCGAGCCTGCTGGGATTCCTCGGCCACCCGGCGCCGGCCGAGGTGCTGGTGGACGGCGGCGCGACCGTCTCCGCCACCCGGCTGGAGCTGCGGCGCCACACGGTCGAACCGCTCACCGGAACGAGCACGGAGGACACCAACGCCATGACCGACACCTCATCCGGCGCACCGGAGCGGACCGCCGCCACCGGGGAACCGCCCTGGGACGGAACCTTCGAGACCCTGCTCCACGAGGTCCTGCCCCGGCTGCGTGCCAAGGGCCCGCTGCTGCCCGACAGCAGTCTCAAGGCGGCGGGGCTCGACTCGCTCGCCATGGTGGAGGTGCTGGTGCGGGTCGAGTCGGCGTACGGCATCGCCGTACCCGACACCGCACTGGTGACCGCGACCTTCGCCACCCCCGCCGCGCTGTGGCGGGTGGTGTCGGCGCTGCGCCGGCAGACCGTCGGCCCGGCCTGACCCGGACCGACGGTCCAGGAGAGGAGTTCCCATGCGGTGGGAAGGCGTGTACGTCGCGGGGACCGGAGTGTGGCTGGGCGGGCCCGAGTCCGCCCGCTCCGCCGTGGAACGCGGCGCGTACGACCCGGAACAGCACGCGGCGGACGAGCTGCTGTCGGTCTCCGTCGCGGCGGAGACCATGGCTCCCCCGGACATGGCCGTCCACGCGGCGACGACGGCGCTCAAGCGGTCGGGGCTGGACCCGGGCGAGGTGGAGCTGCTGATCCACAGCGGTATCTGGTTCCAGGGGGTCGAGATGTGGCCGGCCGCCTCCTATGTGGCGGGGCACGCCCTGGGCCGGGGCGTGACCGCCTTCGGCCTGGACCAGGAGTGCAACGGCGGTCTGGGCGCCCTGGAGGTGGCGGCCCGCCAGGTGGGCGCGCGGCCGGGCGCGGGAGCGGCGATGGTGACCACCGCCGACCGGTTCGGCGCCCCGCTGGTCAGCCGCTGGAGCAGCGAGCCCGGATTCGTGTACGGGGACGGCGGTACGGCGCTGCTGCTCAGCGCCCGGGGCGGTTTCGCCCGGCTGCTGTCGACGGCGAGCGAGGCGGACAACTCGCTGGAGGCGGTGGTACGGGGCCCCGCGCTGCGCCCGCTGCCCTCGTCCGGGCCGCTGGATCTGCGGGGCCGGGTCGGGCACTATCTGCGCTCCCGGGGCGGGCTGCGGGAGGCGACCGAGCGGGTCGGCGCGGTGGTGCGGTCGGTGGTGGACACGGTCCTGGCCGAATCGGGCACCGGCCGGGGCGACATCGCCCGGGTGGTGACCCTGGCCAGCGGGCTCGGCCGGCTCCAGTGGCAGCTGCCCCAGCTGCTGGGGCTGCCGGTGTCGCTGTCCACCTGGGAGTTCGCCCGCCGGGTGGGGCATCTGGGGGCCGGGGACCAGATCGCCGGGTTCAACGATCTGGTCGAGCGGCGGGAGGTGCGCCCCGGCGACCGGGTGCTGCTGGTCGGCGGGGGCTCCGGGTTCAGCTGTACCTGCGCCGTCCTGGAGATGGTGGCGGCGCCGGAGTGGGAGCCGTCCGGCCGGGGGCGGTGAGCCCCGGCTCCAGCGGCGCTCCAGTGAGCCGACGGATGATTCGTACCCCGGCCGCCCAGTGCCGTGCGGCCGGGTGTCCGGTCCGCCGCCTCGCCGTCGAGGAGACACACATGGTGATGACTGAACCCGCGGGTGCCACCAGGAGTTCGACACCCGGATCGCAGCGGGCCCTCTGGGGGGCGCTGGGCGCGCTCCTGCTGGCCTGGGACATCTTCGAGGTGGTGAAACACCAGGGCTGGGTGATCCCGGCCGCGGCCGCCGGGGCGGTCCTGCCGGAGCTGAGCCGGCTGGCCGGTCTCGGCGAGCGGCACGCGCCGGGGCAGCTCCCCGCCCGGGCGGTGCCGCTCTTCAATCTGCTGCACCGGGCCCTCCCCCCGTTCGGGATCATGGTGCTGTTCAGCTTCCTGGGCGACGCCCCGGAGGACATCGCGGCCCCGTTCACCTTCGGGATGGCCTGGCTGACCACGATCGCGCTCTCGCGCGCGCTGGGGTTCGGGCTGCGCACACCGGAGGGCTGGCAGCGCTGACCCCTCCGCGCCGAACGGCCGGCCCGCGCCCCCGCCCCGGGGACGCGGGCCTGTGGCCTGGCCTGCCGTGGGCGGGGACCCGTGGCCCGCGTCCCCGGGCCCGGGCCGTCTGTTCAGCGGCCCTTCACCGCCGCACAAGCGGACGCTGGGACTCTCGCGGCACCGCGCGGGGAGTCCGCCGGACGGTTCCGAGCCCCTGGAGGCCACACGATGGACAACGCCCCGCCGCCCCCGGCCGAGTCCGGCACCGGACTCCGGTACCCCTTCCCCCGCCCCTCGGCGGTGGAGGTGCCGCCCGTCTACGAGAAGCTGCGCGGCCGGTGCCCGGTCGCGAGGGTGGAGCTGCCCAGCGGGGACGAGGGGTATGTGGTCAGCCGGTACGACGATGTCCGCACCGTCCTCGCCGACCCCCGGTTCAGCCGGGCGGCGATGCTGGCCGAGGGAGCCCCCCGGCTCACGGCGGCACCCCCCATGGGCGGGAGCCTGTTCACCATGGACCCGCCGGAGCACACCAGGCTGCGCAAGCTGGTCTCGCGGGCGTTCACCGCCCGCCGGGTGCGGGAGCTGCGCCCCCGGATTCAGCGGATGACCGATGAGCTGCTGGACTCGATGGAGGGGCTGTCGCCGCCGGTGGATCTCAACCCGGTGTTCGCGTTCCCGCTGCCGGTGATGGTGATCTGTGAGCTGCTGGGCGTGCCCTTCGAGGACCGGGACCGCTTCCGCGGCTGGTCCGACGCCTTTGTCTCGCTCACCTCGCACACCCCGGAGGAGGTGATGGAGCAGCGGATGTCGATGGTGAAGTACCTGGGCGAGCTGGTGCGGCACAAGCGCGAGGAGCCGGCCGACGATCTCATGGGCGCCCTGGTCGCCGTCCACGACGAGGACGGTGGCCGGCTCGGCGAGATGGAGCTGATCACCATGGGCATCACCCTCCTGGTGGCCGGTCACGAGACCACCGTGAGCATGATCGGCACCTGTGTGCTGACGCTGCTGCGGCACCCGGAGAGGCTGGCCGCGCTGCGGGAGCGCCCCGAGTCGATCGGGCCCGTGGTGGAGGAGCTGCTGCGGCTCAACCCCATCGGCGACGGGGGCCCGTTCCGGGTCGCGCTGGAGGATGTGGAGATCGCGGACACCGTCATCCCCCGGGGCAGCGGGGTGATCGCGGCGGTCTGCTCCGCCAATCAGGACCCCGCCCGGTTCGGGGAGGCGACCGGGGCCTTCGACCCCGAGCGGGCGTCGGCCGGCGGGCATCTGGCCTTCGGCCACGGCCCGCACTTCTGCCTGGGGGCCGCGCTCGCCCGCGCCGAGCTCCAGATCGCGCTCTCCTCGCTGATCCGGCGGTTCCCCGGGCTGCGGCTCGCGGAGGAGGTCGGCTCGCTCTCGATGACCAGCGGAATGATGGTGCACGCGCTGAGCCGGCTGCCCGTCGCCTGGTGAGGGCACGGCGGACCGCCCGGGCCCCCCGACGGGGACCCGGGCGGCCGGGCGTGCCGGTGGCGGGTTCAGCCGGCGGCCGGCGCGGCTCCGCTGTGCGCGATCCGGCGGGCGACGGCCGGGCCGGGCCGCTGGACCTGGAAGTACGCACGGGCCAGTACGCGGCGCTGGAGCGCCCGGTTGTGGTCGACCACCCGGTACAGAGCGCGCCGCAGCAGACCGCCGAGCCGGGTGTCGAGGGAGAACAGGTGCTCCTGCCGCAGTTGCAGGGCCCGGGAGAGGCGTACGGACTCCTCACGGGCGCGCTGGAACTCCTCGCCCGCCCGCAGCAGGGCCGCCCGGCCGTCGCCGCCGGCCGCGAAGGCCTCCTCGACCAGGGGTGCCAGGGTGACGGCGTCGATGATCGCGTGGTTGACGCCCTGGCCCAGGATCGGGGTGAGGGTGTGCGCGGCGTCGCCCATGAGGACGAGTCCGGGCATGGACCAGCGCGGCACGACGGTGGTGAAGATGTCCAGCATGGAGGTGTCCGACCAGGTGGTGACATGGGCGCGCACGGTGTCGGAGAGTTCGGGGGCGAGCCGGTCGACGCGCTCGTGGAGCGCGGCCGGCCCCTGGGCGCGGAGCTGTCTCAGCCCGCCCTTGGGGATGTTGAGGCCGACGCGGACGCTGTCGGGGTGGGTGGGGATGAAGAGTCCGTGCTCGCCGCCGTGGATGCGGACGCGGTAGGTGTTGCGGTCCCACTCGGCGGGGAAGGGCAGCCGCAGCCAGATCACGTCCCGGTCCAGCGGGAGTTTCTCGTACGGCAGCCCGGACATCTCCCGGACCTTGCTGAACCGGCCGTCCGCCGCGACGGTCAGCGCGGCGCGGACGGTGATCCCGCCGTCGGGGGTGCGGGCACGGACGCCCGTCACCGGCCCGCTGTCGCCGTGCTCCCGGAGGAGTCCCACGGCGGTCGCCGACTGCCGCAGGGTGTAGCCGGGGTGTTCGCGGCCCGCGTCGGCGAGGGCGGAGAGGAGGGCGGGCTGCGGCAGTTCCACGGGGTACGGGTGCGGATAGCGGAAGCCGGAGAAGTCGGCGCGGAGCACCGTGCGGCCGGAGTCGGTCAGCTCCATGCGGTGCATCTGCGCGTAGGTGCCCGCCAGCCGGTCGAGCAGCCCGAGCCGGTCGAGCAGCCACACGGAGTCGGGGGAGACGGACTCGCCGCGGAAGGACCTGTTGAAGTGGGCGCTCTGTTCCAGGACCACCACCGATACGGAGCGTCTGGCCAGCTCCATGGCGAGCGTGAGCCCGGCCGGCCCTCCCCCGACCACGCACACCTGTGCGGTCAGCTCTGCTGTCATCGTCTGCTGCCTCTCCGGCGGAGTCATGGTGGGCCGATGGTCGGGCGGGACCCTAAAGCCCACCTTGCGCCCCTGCCCCGCCCACCCGAGAACGCGCCGCCCCTCCCCGCCCCGCGGCGATGGAGCCGCACCCCCCAGCCCCTCCGGCGATTGAGGAGCGGGGGTTCGGGGGCCGGCCCCCGACCGTGGCCCGCACCATGCGGGCACCTGTCGCACAGGGTCCGTCCTCAAACTCCCCCAGAGCTGCCTCCGGGAGGAACCCCCGGACGGGCTGAGCGTGCCGGACAGTCCGGGTGCGCCGGGCGGCTCAAGCGCGGCTTTGGGGGGCCGCCCCACCGTGGTGCCCCACCCCCACCCTGGTGACAGGGCGGCGGAAAGGAAGAAGCCATGTTCTCCGCTCTGGGCTCAGCCCTCCACCGGCGACGCCTCGCCGTCCTCCTGCTGGCGCTCGCCGTCACCGCCCTCGCCACCGTCTACGGCGGCGGCGTCTCCGCGAAACTCACCAACGGGCTCTCCGACTACGACGACCCGGGCGGCGCCAACGTCGCGGCCCGGGACACCATCGCCCGGGCCACGGGCGTCGACCCCCAGCAGGGCTATCTGCTGCTGGTGCGGACCGACCGACCGGTCACCCCGGGCGCCGCCCCCTCCGCCCCGGTGCGGGCCGCCGGTGAACTCCTGCGCTCCCGCCCCGAGGTGCGAGCGGTCTTCGACCACTCCTCGGGCGACGGCGCCGCGCTGATCTCCCGCGACGGCCGCAGCAGTGTGGTCGTGGGCGCGGTGCGCGCGCTCTCCGACAAGGAGAGCGTCGCGGCCGAGGAGGAGTTGCAGCGGGCCATCGAGGACGATCCGCTGCTGCGGGACAGCACCCTGCTGGGCGGCTCCACCCCCGGCCATGTGCAGGTGGCGAAGGTCTCCGACGAGGATGTGGCGGCGGCCGAGCTGATCGCCTTCCCCGTGGTCCTGGTCGTGCTGTTCCTGGTGTTCCGGGGGCTGGTCGCGGCGCTGGTCCCCTTGCTGGGCGGTGTGGTCTCGCTGCTGCTGACGATGGCGGGTCTGCGGCTGACCACCGACTTCATGACCGTCTCCGCCGGGGCGATGAGCCTGTCCTTCGCCCTGGGCCTCGGTCTCTCCATCGACTTCGGGCTGCTGATGGTCTCCCGGTTCCGGGAGGAGCTGGCCGGCGGCCGGGACCGCGCGGCGGCGGTGCGCGACACGGTCGCGACCGCGGGCCGGACCGTGCTGTTCAGCGCGCTCACGGTGGCCGCCGCGCTCGCCGCGCTGACCGCGTTCCCCCATCCGTATCTGCGGTCCATGGGGCTCGCGGGCGTCACCACCGTCCTGTCGGCGGCCCTGTTCGCCCTGGTGGGGCTGCCCGCGCTGCTGGCCGTGCTCGGCCGGCGGATCAACGCGCTGGCGCCGCGCCGCTGGCAGCGGACGGCCGGGGCGTCGGCGGCCGAGGGCCGCTGGCACCGGCTGGCGTCCGCCGTGATGCGCCGTCCCGCGGTCTTCGCGGTGATCGCCACGGGCATTCTGCTGCTGATCGCCTCCCCTCTGGCGGGGGTGCGGTTCACCGGCGTCGACCCGTCGCAGCTTCCCCGGGAGACCAGCGCGGGCCGGGTGGCCGCCGCCCTCGACCGGGAGTACGAGGACCCGTCCACCGCCCCCCTCCAGACCGTGCTCACCACCGGCGGGGCCCCGGACGCGGAACGGCTCGCCCGGTACGCCGCGCGGATCGGCTCCACACCCGGTGTGGAGTCGGTGGGCACCCCCTTCCCCCTGGACGACGGCCACTGGGAGATCGACGCGGTCCTCGCCGGCAGTCCGCTGGGTGACACCGCGCAGCGGGCCGCGGAGGACGTGCGGAGGCTGGCCGCTCCGTACCCCGCGGCCCACACCGGCGCGACGGCGGACTTCCTGGCCCAGCGCGACTCCATCGCCGACGGTCTGCCCCTGGCGGGCGGCATTCTGGCCGGGGTGACCCTGCTGCTGCTCTTCGCCTTCTCCGGCGCGGTGGTGCTGCCGCTGATGGCGCTGGTGATGAATGTGCTCTCCACCGGGGCCGCGTTCGGCTTCCTGGTCTGGGTCTTCCAGGACGGCCACCTCGGCTTCCCGGCGCAGAACGGTCTGGAGGCCACCACTCCCCTGCTGGTCTTCGCGCTCGCGTTCGGTCTGTCGACGGACTACAACGTCTTTCTGCTCAGCCGGATCAAGGAGGCCCGCGCCCAGGGCCTGGACGAGCGGGCTGCGGTGGCCCGCGGCCTCTCCCGCACCGGGTCGATCGTGACCTCGGCGGCCGTGCTGTTCTGTGTGCCGGTGTGCGCGCTGGCACTGTCGCGGCTGGTGTTCATCCAGGAGCTGGGGCTCGGCGCCGCGTTCGCCGTGCTGATCGACGCCACCGTGGTACGGGCCCTGCTGGTGCCGGCGCTGATGGCTCTGCTGGGCACGGCCAACTGGTGGGCCCCGGCGCCGTTGCGGCGACTGCACCGGGCCCTGTTCCCGCACCGGCCGCCGGCGCCCGCCCCCGTACCGGCCGACCGGCCCGGGACGGGAGGGGCGGCCGGGTCCGGTGCCGGAAGGCCGGAGCGCTCCCCCGCGTCCGTCTCCTGAGGCCGGGCCACCGCTTTCCGGTGGCGAAGAGTCCATGGGTTGGTGCGCAAGAGTCCAAACGGTGCTCTTGCGCACCTGTCGCCCCAGCGAGCAGGGTCCTCCACGAGGTTGAGACGACGACAACCAGCCGCGCACCATCAGCGCTCGTGGAGGCTCGATGAACGACGCAGCACCACAGACCCACGGCAGTGACGACGACGGCGCGATGAGCCGCCGTTCCGTGCTGCGGACCACGGCGGGAGCCGGCGCCGCCGGGCTCGCCCTCGGCGCCGTCGGCGCGGGCACCGCGTCCGCCGCGCCGGCCGCGTCCGCCGGGGACGAGGCCGGGTCCGAGGCGGCGGCACCCGCCCGCAAGGGCCGGACCATGGCCGGTGTCCCCTTCGAGCGGCGCGGCACCGTGCGCGTCGGGATCATCGGTCTCGGCAACCGGGGCGGCAGTATGCTCCCCATCTTCCTCGCCCTCCCGGGGGTGCGGGTCCTCGCGCTCTGCGACCCGGTCAGGGCCCAGGCGGAACGCGCCGCCGCGAAGGTGGTGGCGGCCGGACAGCCCGCGCCCGCCCTCTACACCAAGGGCGACGACGACTACCGGAACCTCTGCGAGCGCGGCGATCTCGACTTCGTCTATGTGGCGACCCCCTGGGAGACCCACTTCGCGATGGCGAAGTCCGCGATGCTCAACGGCAAGCACGTCGGGGTGGAGTGTCCGGTCGCGATGCGGCTGGAGGAGCTGTGGGGGCTGGTCGATCTCTCGGAGCGCACCCGGCGCCACTGCATGCAGCTGGAGAACTGCTGCTACGGCCGGAACGAGATGCGGGTGCTGCGGATGGCGCACGCCGGGAAGTTCGGCGAGCTGCTGCACACGGCCGGCGCGTACAACCACGATCTGCGGGAGCTGCTCTTCCACCCGGACTACTACGAGGGTCCCTGGCGGCGGCAGTGGCACACCCGGCTGCGCGGGGACCTCTACCCCAACCACGCCTTCGGCCCGGTCGCCAACTATCTGGACATCAACCGGGGCGACCGGGTGGTGTCGATCTCCAGCTTCGGCACTCCGGCGCTGAGCATGGCCGAGTACCGCGAGGCGCACCTGCCGCCGGGCGACCCGAGCTGGAAGGAGTCGTACATCAGCAGCGACCGGACCTTCAGCATGCTCAGGACGGAGAAGGGGCGGATCATCCGGCTGGAACACGACGTTTCAAGCCCGCACCCCTACAGCCGGATCAACAGCCTCGGCGGGACCAAGGGTGTCTTCGAGGACTTCCCGGCGCGGATCTACATCGAGCCCGACCACTCCGGCCACCAGTGGGGGAGCTTCGCGCAGTACGCCGAGTGGGACCACTGGCTGTGGAAGGAGCACGCCAACCCGCCGGGCGGCCACGGCGGGATGGACTACATCATGCTCTTCCGGCTGACGCAGTGCATGCGGCTGGGACTGGTGCCCGACTTCGATGTGTACGACGCCGCCACCTGGACCGCGCCCGTGCCGCTCAGCCATGCCTCGATCCGCGCCAAGGGCGCGCCGCTGCCGATCCCGAACTTCACCCGCGGGGAGTGGCGCACACCCCGATCGGGTATGGATTCGGACAAACCTGCGGAGTGAGAAAAGGAGCGCGGGCCCGTACGGGCGCCCGCGCTCCGCTCCGGGGCCGAGCGGTACCCCCGGTACGTTCTGGCGCGATCTGCCGCTGCCACCCCGAAAGGGTTTGCGAAAACAGGGCACAACCGGCGAGCCTTGCACTCTTTGCGCCAACCTCGAACCGTGCTGGGACGCCATGCAAATTCGCGACCTTCCGTATACCGACCCGGGTGACCCGGATGTCCGGTCCGGTCCTCACTTTCTGCTCTGGCTCGGTCGCAATCAGCTGGGAGGCCAGCTCACCTCCGTCTTCTGGGGACTGGTCAACCAGCTCGGCGTGGCCGCCCTGCCGCTCGGCGTCGGCCTGGCGGTCCAGGCGGTGGTGGACGGCTCCGGCACCCGGCTGGGCTGGGCGGCCGGGCTGATCGTGCTGCTCGGGGTGGTGATCGCGGTCGGCGAGACCATGCTGCACCGGTCCACCATCACCAACTGGATCACCGCGGCGGCCCGGGTGCAGCAGCTGCTCTCCCGGCGCACCGCCGAGCTGGGCTCCCTGCTGACCCGGCGGGTCGCGGCGGGCGAGGTGGTCGCGGTCTCCACCGGTGACGTGGAGAAGATCGGCTGGTTCGTCGAGGCGTTCTCCCGCTTCCTCGCCGCGGCCACCGCGCTGCTGGTGATCTGTGTCGGCCTGGTGATCTACCAGCCCGCCCTCGGCGCGGTGGTCGCCGTCGGCATTCCGCTGCTCGCCCTCGCGGTGCTGCCGCTGCTCCCCGTCGCCACCCGGCGCGCCGACATCCAGCGCGACAAGGCGGGTCTCGCCACCGAGCTGGCCGCCGACACCGTCGCCGGGCTGCGGGTGCTGCGCGGCATCGGCGGCGAGGAACTGTTCCTGCGCCGCTACCGCGCCGCCTCCCAGGAGATGCGCCGCGCCTCGGTGCACAGCGCGCGCATGTGGTCGCTGATCACCGCGATCCAGGTGCTGCTGCCCGGCGCGCTGATGGTGACGGTGGTGGTGTACGGCGCGAACCTCGCGCTCGACGGCCGGATCACCGTCGGCGAACTGGTCACCGTGTACAGCGCGGTGCTGCTCGCCGCCCATCCGATGCGGACGTTCGAGGAGGTCGCGATGGCCTACTCCTACTCGAAGCCCTCCGCCAAGCGGGCGGCGCGCGTGCTGTCGCTGCGCCGTGGGACCGCCGGCTCCGGCGCTCCGCACGGCGAGCTGACCGGCGATCTGTACGACCCGGTCACCGGTGTCCTCGCCCCCTCGGGCACCTTCACCGCCGTGGTCTGCGGCGACCCGGACGCGGCGGGGCTGCTGGCCGAGCGCCTCGGCGGGCACCCGGGCGACGCCGAGGGCCGGGCCTCCGTCCTGCTGGGCGGGGTGCCGCTGGACGACGTACCGCTCACGGCGGCCCGTACGGCCGTGCTCGTCCAGGACAAGGACCCCGTGCTGCTCTCCGGCACCCTGCGGGAACTGCTCGACATCCCGTCCTCCGGGAAGGTCTCCGCGCGGGCCGCGCTGGAGGCGGCGCAGTGCGGCGATGTGCTCCAGGCGCTCGCCCGGGCCTCCGCCGACGAGCACGCCGATCCGATGGAGACCCGGATCACCGAGCGCGGGCGGTCGCTCTCCGGCGGCCAGCGCCAGCGGCTGGCGCTGGCGCGCTCGCTGGTCACCGACCCCGGGGTGCTGATCCTGGACGAGCCGACCTCGGCCGTCGACTCGCACACCGAGGCGCGGATCGCGGCGGGGATCAGGTCGCTGCGCGAGCGGCGCACCACGGTGGTCCTCTCGTCGTCGCCGCTGCTGCTGGACCTCGCGGATCAGGTGGTGCTGGTGGACGGGGAGAAGGTGGCGGCCGTCGGCAGCCACCGCGACCTGCTGCGGACCGACGCCCGCTACCGGGCCGTCGTCACCCGGGAGACCCCGGCGGAGACCGCCGAACGGCTCGGCTCGGCCCTGCCCGGGGCGGCTCTGCCGGGCGCCGCTCTGCCGGGCGCCGACGGGATCGGCACGCTGGAGGAGACCGCGTGAGCAGCAGCACCACCCGTACCGACCGCACCACGCGCACGAACCGCCCGAGAGGAATGGCGATGTTCCGGGTTCCGCCGCCCGCGTACGACCCGGCGGCGCCGGAGACCGCGACGACCCTGCCCGTCGGCGACCGCACCACCGTGAAGGCGTACGTCCGCGAGATGCTGCGGCGCCACCGGGGGGCCTTCGTGGCGCTGGTGGTCTTCAACTCCGTCGCCGTGATCGCCTCCATGACCGGCCCCTATCTGCTGGGGTCGCTGGTGGAACGGCTCACGGACGGGGCCCGGGAGCTGCACCTGGAGCGCACGATCGCGGTGTTCGCGGTCGCCGTCGTCATCCAGAGCGTCTTCGTGCGGATGATGCATCTGCGCGGCGCGACGCTGGGTGAGGAGGTGCTCGCCGATCTCCGCGAGGACTTCCTCGTGCGGTCGGTGGCGCTGCCCCCGGGCGTGCTGGAGCGGGCCGGCACCGGCGATCTGCTCTCCCGTATCACCACCGACATCGACCGGCTCGCCGGCGCCATGCGGGAGGCGGTGCCGCAGCTGACGATCGGTGTGGTCTGGGCGGTGCTGCTGATCGGCGGGCTGGCGGTGACCGCGCCGCCGCTGGCGCTCTCGGTGGTGGTGGCGCTGCCGCTGCTGATCGTGGTCTGCCGCTGGTACTTCAAGCGGGGGCCGATCGCCTACCGCTCGGAGGCGGCGGGGTTCGCCGCGGTCTCCACCGTGCTCGCCGAGACCGTCGACGCGGGCCGGACCGTGGAGTCCCACCGGCTGGGGGACCGCCGGGTCGCGCTCTCCGACGAACGGGTGCGGAACTGGGCCGAGTGGGAGCGGTACACCCTCTACCTGCGGTCGGTGTTCTTCCCCGTGATCACCCTCACCCACACCACCGTGCTGCTCTCGGTGCTGCTGATCGGCGGCTCGTTCGTCCTCCAGGGCTGGATGGACATCGGGCAGCTCACCACGGGGGCGCTGCTGGCGCAGATGCTGGTCGATCCGGTGGGCATCATCCTGCGCTGGTACGACGAGTTGCAGGTGGCCCATGTCTCGATGGCCCGGCTGGTGGGCATCCGGGAGATCGAGCCGGAGGCCGGGGACAGCGGGGTGCGGCCCGAGGGCCGCGATGTGCGGGCGGAGGAGGTGCGCTTCGGCTACCGCGAGGGCGTGGATGTGCTCCACAGGGTCTCCCTGGAGGTCGAGCCGGGGACCCGGCTGGCCCTGGTCGGCCCGTCCGGGGCCGGGAAGTCCACGCTGGGGCGGCTGCTCGCCGGGATCTACGCCCCGCGCACGGGGCGGGTGGCGCTCGGTGACGCCGAGCTGTCCCGGATGACGGCCGAGCGGGTGCGGCAGCATGTGGCCCTGGTCAACCAGGAGCACCATGTCTTCGTGGGCACGCTGCGGGACAATCTGCGGCTGGCCCGCGCCGAGGCGGACGACACCGAGCTGTGGGCGGCGCTCGGCGCGGTGGACGCGGAGGGCTGGGCCCGTGGGCTGGAGGAGGGGCTGGACACCGAGGTCGGCTCCGGCGGTGCGGCCCTCACCCCGGCCCAGGCCCAGCAGATCGCCCTGGCCCGGCTGGTCCTGGCGGACCCGCACACCCTGGTCCTGGACGAGGCGACCTCGCTCCTCGACCCGCGCGCGGCCCGGGAGCTGGAGCGCTCCCTCTCCCGGGTGCTGGACGGCCGTACGGTGGTGGCGATCGCGCACCGGCTGCACACGGCGCACGACGCGGATGTGATAGCCGTGGTGGAGGAGGGAAGGATCAGCGAGCTGGGGAGCCATGAGGAGCTGGTGGCGGTGGACGGGGCGTATGCGGCGCTCTGGCGCTCCTGGCACGGATAGCCGCCCCCGCGCCACGGGCCCCCCGCACCCTGCGGGCCACGTTCGGGGGCCGGCCCCCGAACCCCCGCGCCTCAAACGCCGGCGAGGCTGGGTTTGCTCAGGTCACCGACCAGGCTGAGTCGCCCTCGCAGACGAAGCCGAGGTTGCCCAGGTCACCGGCGAGGCTGGGGTTTCCCAGGTCACCGACAAGGCTGGGGTTGCCCTCACCGACAAACGCCAGGGTTACCCCGGTCACCGGCAAGGGTGGGTTTGCCCAGGTCGCCGACAACACTGGGGTTACCCAGATCCCCGGCAAAGCCAGGTTCTCCGGGGCGCGGGCGAGGCCCCGGGGCGGGCTGGTCGCCGACGGCTGGGGTATCCCAGCCCGTCCGGGGGCACCTCCCAGAGGCAGCTCTGAGGGAGATTGAGGACGGACCCCGCGCCACGGGCAGCCCGAACACTCCCAGCCCACCCGGCGCCCGAGAACACAACCCCGCACCCCGGAGGGGCACACCCAGCAGGGTCACGAGAACCCCGGAGGCTGGTCCGGGAGGCGGGCGATCGATTCGCGCAGCAGCTCACGGGCGGCCAGCATCCCCCCGACCCCCTCGAACATCGCCCGCACCGGCTCCAGCACCCTCCGCGCGTCCTCGTACCCCTGCCCCCGCAGCCCCCGCAGCCTCCCCGGGGAGAAGTCGAGCAGCGCGCTCGCCCCGCCCACCGGCCCCCCGGGGCCCAGCCCGCGCTCCGGGCGGATCTCGATGATCGACAGGTCGGGATGGTCATGCGCGTCCCACAGCACCCCGTGGGTGAGATGGACCACGATCACCAGATCGCACCGGGCGTGCCGGGCCAGCGCCCCGGCAGGGGTGTTGTCCGCGAGCCCCCCGTCCCGGTACAGCCGCTCCCCCACCCGGCGCGGCGGCAGGATCACCGGCAGCGCGGAGCTACCCAGCACCGCCTGATGGCGCTCCTCCTCGGGCAGCTCGTTGACATGGAGCCACTCGCAGCGGGCGCCGATCCGTGAGCGCACCACATCGACCGCCCAGCTCCACCCCCCGAGCAGCCCGGTCTCCTCCACCGCGGGGAACGCGGACACCCACAGCGGGGTCCCGTCGCCGAGCCGGGCCGCGTCGATGTGCGTGGTGACCAGCCGCTCCAGCGTCGACACCCGGACCACCGGCCCGGCGAGCCGCGGCGGCAGCAGCCGCAGCTGCTCCCAGGTGGTCTCCTCGGGCAGCTTCCCGGCCGCCGGGGGCACCTCGTCCGGGCTCAGCGCGATGACCTCGTCCCAGATCGCGGCGAGCGCGGCGGCCCCGCCGGTCAGATCGTCCGCGCAGGCGAGCACCGCCCCGTTGAGGGCGCCGATGCTGGCCCCGGCGATGGCGTCGACGGTGGCGCCGGCCTCCGCCAGATACTCCACGACACCCACGTGGTACGCGCCTTTGGCCCCGCCCCCGGAGAGCACCAGACCCACCCGGCCCGGGCGGCCGGCCGGCGCGGGCCGCTCCCCGGCGGGCTCGACGGCGCGGCCGGGCCCGGGTGCGGCGGCCACCGCGCGGGCGGCGGCGGCGAGTTCCGGCAGCCCGCTCATGGCAGCAGCCCGGCGGGAGCGGCCACGGTCCCCGCCCCGGGTGCGGCGCCGGGCGGCGCGCCGGGGGCGAGCCTGCCGCGCAGGGCCCGTGCCACGGCCAGCTGTTCGCCGACGGCCCGCTCCACGAAGGGGCGCGCGCTGCCGGCGCGCGGGGTCCACATCCCGTGGCGGCGGCTCACCAGCGCGTACGCGGTCTCGGCGGGCCGCGCCGGGCGGGCCGCGCCCGGGAGGGCCCACAGCTCCACGGTGGCGGCGGTCAGCGCGACCAGCGGCCCGGCGGGTGCCGCGAGCCCGGGTTCCAGCCCGCTGCCGAGGATCTCCGCGACCAGCCGCAACTGCCCCTCCGGCGTGTCCTCGCACGCCTCGTCCAGCAGCCGCGCGACGGTGAAGCCGCCCGTGGGGAGGTCCTTCGCGGAGTGCGCGAGGATCGCGTTGACCAGCCGCTCCCCGACGGTGTCGCGCGCGGGGTCCCCGATGAGCACCCCGGCGGGCCCGGTGGCGACCTCCTGCGCCAGCAGCACCACCTGGAGGGGCCACGGCAGCCGGCTGTAGGTCTGCCCCGCCTCCCACCGCCCCACCGACAACTGGAAGCTCTCCGCGGCGTCCTGCCGACGGGCGATCAGTGCCTGCTGGTGCTCCACCGCCGCCAGCCGGTCCGCCAGCTCCACCAGCCGCTCCTGGCAGACCTCGGCGACCCGGGCCACCACATCCGCGAGCCGGGCCACCTGCGCGGAGGCGCGCTCCTCGGAGTGTTCGAACCGCCGGCGGGTCTCCAGCAGGCAGTCGGCGACCCGGACCAGCGCGAGATCGGCGTCCCGCACCTGGCCGGACAGCTCGGTGGCCCAGGTGATCAGAGCGCCCTGTCCGTCGATGAGCGCCTGCGCGGTGAGCAGTTCGCGCTGGCGCTCGCCACCGGTGATCCGGGCGAGCAGGCCCTGTGTCAGGGACTGTCCGCGCCGGTAGACGGTCAGATCCTGGGCCACCACCACGCTGTTGGCCAGCTCCAGCAGGATGCGGTCGGTGATCAGGGGCAGTTCCCGGACGACGCTTCGGGGATCGCTCACCACGGCGTCACCTCCATTCGATGGGCAGTCCTGCGTAGTGGTCCCGGGCGGCGTGCACCAGGCGGGCGCGGCGGCGCGCCAGGACGGTGACACCGTCGGGCGGGGCGAGGGGCGGGGCGGTCGGCGGGCCGGTGAACTCGCCGACCCTGGCCAGCAGCGCGGCGAGCGCCCACCCGCCGGGGCTCCGCGCCCGGTCCCGCAGATGGACGTCCATCAGCCGGGGCAGGCCGGAGCCGTCCCAGGACTGCCGGGCGAGGGTGTGCAGCCGCTCGGCGGGGAGCGCGGTGCGCTCCTGCCAGTCGAGTGGGAAGACGGTCCGCAGCAGCCGGTGGGCCGCCCCGGCGCCGTCGTCGCCGTCCTCGCCCGGCCAGAGCACCCCGGCGGCGGCGAGGGCCTGGTGTGCTGTCGTACGGACCGGGAGCGCGGGGTCCGGGCCGGGGGCGCACGGCACGGACCGGTTGACGACGGTGAAGGTCGCGCCCGGCCCCGGCCCCTCATCGGCGACGAGCCGGCCGGTCATGGCCTCGGCGGTGCTGCCGCGCCGGGTGGCGTCCGCGACGACCAGGACCTCGTGGGCCCGGCGCACCTCGGCCGCGACGAAGGGGCTGAGGAGTCCGGGCCGCAGCTCCTCGTCCGGGCCGGGGGTGTCGGCGAGCACCAGCCGTCCGCCGGCCGGGGCCGAGGTGAGCCAGGGCACGGGGACGGTCACCTCCGGCGCGCGCAGGGCTCCCGTCTCGCGCGCCATCTCCTCCTGCGGCAGGGCCAGGGCGGCGAGCCGGAGGAGGTCGTTCACCTCGGTCAGGGCGCCCCGGACGGCCTCCCGGCCGGTGACCCGGGCCGGGAGGTACGGCGTACCGCCCCGGCCGACCCGGATCGCGACCGCGGCGAGCTGGGGATGGCGCCGGGTGGCGGCGGTCAGCGCGCTCCGCCGGGCGGGGGCGGCCAGCAGGGCGCCGAGGCAGGCGAGGACGGCGAGGGTGGCGGGGTGAAGGGTGAGCACGGGCGGGGCGGGGGGCGCGGAGCGCACGGGGACGACATGG
Source organism: Streptomyces sp. NPDC001889 (assembly GCF_053594535.1). Taxonomy (NCBI): domain Bacteria; kingdom Bacillati; phylum Actinomycetota; class Actinomycetes; order Kitasatosporales; family Streptomycetaceae; genus Streptomyces; species Streptomyces sp. NPDC001889. Next base: position 142,296 of record NZ_JBSFER010000024.1, on the reverse strand, counting down.
GTGGGCAGGACGGTCATCGCGGGCCCGCGCGCCGGCAGCAGGTCCTGGCAGATGATCGCGTTGAGCAGCGTGGACTTCCCGGCCTTCATGGGACCGACCAGGGGAATGCGGTAGTCGAGCCGCCCGGCGGGCGCCTCGGCCAGCTCGGCGAGGAGCCGCGGCGCCCCGGGCGGGGGCTCGGTGCGCGCCCCGTCGCCCAGGGCCCGGACGGCGGCGGTGCGGAGTCCGCTGAGCATCCAGCACAGGGTGTGCGGCAGGGGCTCGACGGCGGACCGGGCCCCACGGCCCGTACCGGCGCCGGGGGCGTACGGCTCAGAGGCCACGGAGCTGCTCCAGCTCCCCCTGGAGTGCGCGCACCCGGGTGTGGAAGACATTGAGGGTCTCCCGCAGCTCGGCCTGTTTCCGCTCCTCCAGGGTGTTGTCCGCGGCCGACTGCTGGAGGATGGCCCGGTAGCGGTGGAGGAAGGCCTCGACCCGGTCGTAGTACTGGGCGATCTGGCCCGCGATCATCTCCCGGACATGGCCGTCGAGCGCGCCCTCGATCTCGTCGACGCAGGACTCGAAGGAGGCGCGGAGGCTGTCGGTGAGCACATCGGCACGGACCAGATAGGTCTGCTCCTCACTGACCTCGGTGATGTTCATGGTGTAGGTGGTGGGCCAGAACCAGAGCCGGCGCCAGGAGCGGCGGTGCACCTCGCGCTGCACATCGCGGGTGACCTTCTTCGCCTCGGACTCGGGGGCGAGCGGGGCGACGGTGGTCTCGTTGCCCTGCAACTCCCATTCGGGGATGGTGAATTCGATGCTGAACTCGTCCTTGACCCGTTCGGCCGCCCGGCGGACCACCGGCCTGACGTACTCGCTCTCCTTGCGGACCTGGCGTTCGGCGGAGGCCCCGGCCGAGGACTCGACCTGCTTTCTGGCGCGTTCGAGGATCTCGTCGAGCTCCGCCTTGGGCCCGGCGGTCTGGAGGCGGATGCACTCCTCGGCTGCCTCGGAGGTGCTGAACTCCATCACTCCGGCGTCCCGTTGGAAGATCGACTTCAGGAAGTTCATGTCTCCCCAGCCCACGCCCTCGGGGCTGCGGGCGTCGGCCTTCATGTCGTCGCGGTGGTTCTTGATGACCCGCCGGCCGTCCTCGCGCGCGGCCTTGATCCGGCGGCGCAGCTCACCGGAGAGCGCGGTCGCCAGTGCCGCCGGGTCGGTCACCCGGTCGCGGAAGCCGGCGACGGCGCTCAGTTCGCCGGCGATGTGCCGGGCCGCCTCGTGGAGGTCGTGGGAGCGGCGGCCTATGAGGTCCCGCCGGGAGAGGGTGGCGTACTCCAGGTCCTGGAGTTCGGCGGCGGCCTTGTCCAGGGCGGCGCCGATGGCGAGCCGGAGCGCTCCCCTGCGCAGCCAGGCGACGGCGGAGGTCAGAAAGGCCTGGAGACGGCTGAACTCCCACGCCCGGTGGGCCACCCGGCGGAGCCCGCCGGCGCTGATGTCCTCCAGTTCCTCCTCCCAGTGCATGGGGTAGACGAGCTTGAGCAGCCGGGCGGCGCTGTCGTCGGAGGCGGGCTCGAACGCGGTGCCGCCGCCGCGCAGGGCCGCCAGGGTCTGCACGGCGGCGAGGGCCCACTCGGCGGAGGTGGTGAAGACCCGGTTCCGGGCGTCGTCGTCGGCCAGGCCCAGATGGGCGGAGACGGAGCGGACGATCCCGGCGTCGTCGAGGTCGGTCTCATGGCGTTTCTGGTCGATCTTGTTGACCACGGCGAAGAGCTTCCCGGGGCCGATCCTGGCGAGCAGGGGCCGCATCAGTTCGCGGATGCGGGCGTCGGACTGTCCGCCCATCTTGGTGTAGTCGAGGACGACCAGGACGATATGGCTCTCGCTGAGCTGGGTGCTGACGACGTCCCCGAGCATCTCGGACAGCTCGTACTCGTCGGGGCCCGGGGTGTCGATGACCACCAGATGGCCGGGGCCGCCGTCCTCGCTCTCCTGCGGGGACCAGTACGGCGTGCGGACGACGGGGACGTCGCTGAGACCGGCCCGCCAGTCCGGCGGCAGGACCCTCCCGGCGAGCCGCATCAGATCGTTGAGGAGGGTCAGCGCCTCCTGGACCCGGGCCCGGCCCTCGTAGCGCCGCAGGACCGGGGGGACCGCGCCGTCGGCGATGTCCCGGACCAGGGACCCGAGATGCGGGTACTGCTCGGAGACCCGGCCGGCGACGGCGGTGGTGAGCTGTTTGCGGAGCGCCTTGATGAGGAGGTTGAAGCGGTCCGCGTCCTCCTCCTTGATGTCCAGGACGGGGTTGAAGGGCTCGCCGCCGGGGCCGGCCGGGCCGAGTTCGGCGATCCTGCGCTCCAGCACGATCCGGGTGGGCAGGGTGGTCATGGCGGCGGCGCGGGCGGGCAGCAGCTCATAGCCGACGATGGAGTTGACCAGGGTGGACTTGCCCGCCTTCATCGGGGCGACCACCGACATCCGCAGTTCCCCGCCCCGCACCGCCTCCAGCTCCCGCCGCATGGCCGCGATGGAGCCGGCCTCGCCCTCCACATGGCCGCTCCAGCTGAGCTTGAGCTGTCCGGCCCGGACGAGCGTCTCCACGACCTGCTGGAGCAGTTCCACCGCGTCCGTGGCGCGGGCCGACTCCAGTCCTATGTCACTGTCGGCCCGGCCCTTTCCCGGGCCGCCTCCCCGGCCGTTCGCACGATCGTTTCGGCGATCGTTTCCGCGATCGCTTCCCGGGCCGGATTCCCGCCCGGATTCCCCTCCGGATTCCCGGCCGGCCTCCCGCTCGTTCCCCGCGTCGTTCCCCGAGCCGTTCCCCGCCGTCGAGCCATCCCGATCGGACACCGCTGTCCCCCCGCCTCCGGTGTGGTGCCGCGTCGGAGCAGGGCGCGGCAGCGGAGGGGTTCGGCCATGGCCAGAACCGCCTCCGGTTCTCACGGTAGCGGCCCAGCGGTGGCGGAATCAGACCTTCGGCATAGATGTATAAGGCCGGTGGAACCGGGCGCACCGCGCCCGCCGCCACCGGCGGTCCGGCCGGACCGGCCGGCCGGTCGTGCGCGGCGCGCGCCGCGCGTGTGGCCGGGGCGGCGTCACCCGTGCGCCGGAGTCAGATCACATTCAGGGCGGAGACCCCGCCCACCCCGCCGAGGAGCATGAAGACCGGCATCAGCACCTTCATCTCCACCCAGCTCCCCGCCCGGAACCGCATCGCCTTCGGCGGGCCCAGCGCGTACCAGCGCTGGCGCCCCACCGGTATCGGCCACAGGATCGGGCAGCCGGAGATGGTCAGCGCGTCCCCGATGTCATGGACCAGGGCACCCAGCACGATCGGCAGGCCCAGCCACAGATACTCCTGGCCGGGGGCGGTGAAGAGCCAGTCCGCGCCGTTGCCCGGCTGGTCCAGCACGCCCGCCAGAATCCAGGCGCTGGTCGCGCCCAGCAGCCACACCAGGACATCGCTGGAGACCCGCGCGGCCCGCCAGAGCAGCCCCTCCACGGCGAGCACCAGATGGACGAAGAGGATCGCCAGTACGCCCCAGCGCCCCCCGGTGACCGCGATCGCCGAGGCACCGGCGCCGATCAGGACGGCCCAGAGCCAGGTGTGGGTGAGGGTGCGGTGCCCGCCGGTCCTGCGCTTGTCGCCCGGTTTCCTCGTCGCCTGGTAGACCGCGAAGGAGAGCTTGTCGACGACCTCGCACAGCACGCGGGAGACGGGTCCGAAGGCCCGGGAGATCGTGGCGGCCTTGTGGTCGAGATCGGGGGCGAGGGCCGCGCCGGCGCAGACCAGCGCGCCGACGACGAGAACCGGCCAGGGCATGGGGTGCCCCGCCGCGGCGGTCGCCGCGCCCACGCCCAGCCAGGCCGCCGCCCCGGAGAGTGAGTGCGCCGGTCCCATCATCTGCTTTTCCCCGCCCCGTCGGTGCGCCGTCCACCGGCACACATCGCTCGTGGGCCCGAGCCCCGTTGACTGGCCAGCGTATCGTTCGTGATCTTCGGCCCGGCGCCCGGTTCCCTGATCCGGGGGGCGGGCAGGCAAGATGGGGGGTGTGACCCTCATTGATCAGCTGCCGACCCAAGCCGACCCCGATGCCCTCTTCGAGGCCTTCTCCTCCTGGGCCGAGGACCGGGGCATCTCGCTCTATCCGGCTCAGGAGGAGGCGCTGATCGAGGTGGTCTCGGGGGCGAACGTGATTCTCTCCACCCCCACCGGATCGGGAAAGAGCCTGGTCGCGGCGGGTGCGCACTTCGCCGCGCTCGCCAACGACCAGGTGACCTTCTACACCGCGCCGATCAAGGCGCTGGTGTCGGAGAAGTTCTTCGACCTCTGCAAGCTCTTCGGCACCGAGAACGTCGGCATGCTGACGGGGGACGCCTCCGTCAACGCGGACGCGCCGGTGATCTGCTGCACGGCTGAGGTGCTGGCCTCCATCGCGCTGCGGGACGGCAAGGACGCCGACATCGGCCAGGTGGTGATGGACGAGTTCCACTTCTACGCCGAGCCCGACCGGGGCTGGGCCTGGCAGATCCCGATCCTGGAGCTGCCGCAGGCCCAGTTCGTCCTGATGTCGGCGACCCTCGGCGACGTCTCCCGCTTCGAGGAGGATCTGACCCGGCGCACCGGCCGCCCCACCGCCGTGGTGCGCTCGGCGACGCGCCCGGTCCCGCTGTCGTACGAGTACCGGCGCACACCGATCACCGAGACGCTCACCGAGCTTCTGGAGACCCGGCAGGCGCCCGTCTACATCGTGCACTTCACCCAGGCGGCGGCCGTGGAGCGGGCCCAGTCGCTGATGAGCATCAACATGTGCTCGCGGGAGGAGAAGGACCGGATCGCCGAGATGATCGGCAGTTTCCGGTTCACCACGAAGTTCGGCCGCAACCTCTCCCGCTATGTGCGGCACGGCATCGGTGTGCACCACGCCGGCATGCTGCCGAAGTACCGGCGGCTGGTGGAGAAGCTCGCGCAGGCGGGGCTGCTCAAGGTGATCTGCGGTACGGACACCCTGGGCGTCGGGGTGAATGTCCCGATCCGTACGGTGCTCTTCACCGCGCTCACCAAGTACGACGGCACCCGGGTGCGCACGCTCCGGGCCCGGGAGTTCCACCAGATCGCGGGCCGGGCCGGCCGGGCCGGGTTCGACACGGCGGGGCTGGTCGCCGCGCAGGCGCCCGAGCACGTCATCGAGAACGAGAAGGCGCTCGCCAAGGCGGGCGACGACCCCAAGAAGCGCCGGAAGGTCGTCCGCAAGAAGGCGCCCGAGGGCTTTGTCGCCTGGTCGGACACCACCTTCGACAAGCTGATCGACTCCGATCCCGAGCCGCTGACCTCGCGCTTCAGGGTCACGCACACCATGCTGCTCTCGGTGATCGCCCGGCCGGGGAACGCCTTCGACGCGATGCGCAGGCTGCTGGAGGACAACCACGAGCCGCGCCGTAACCAGCTCCGGCACATCCGCCGGGCCATCGCGATCTACCGCTCGCTGCTGGCGGGCGGGGTCGTGGAGCGGCTGGAGGAGCCCGACGCGCAGGGCAGGATCGTCCGGCTCACCGTCGACCTCCAGCAGGACTTCGCCCTCAACCAGCCGCTGTCGACCTTCGCCCTGGCCGCCTTCGAGCTGCTGGACCCCGAGTCGCCGTCGTACGCGCTGGACATGGTCTCGGTCGTGGAGTCCACGCTCGACGACCCGCGCCAGATCCTCGCCGCCCAGCAGAACAAGGCGCGCGGCGAGGCCGTGGCGCTGATGAAGGCCGACGGGGTGGAGTACGAGGAGCGCATGGAGCGGCTCCAGGAGGTCACGTACCCGAAGCCGCTGGAGGAGCTGCTCTGGCACGCGTACAACCTCTACCGCACCAGCCATCCGTGGGTCGGCGACCACCCCGTGTCGCCGAAGTCCGTCATCCGCGACATGTACGAGCGGGCGCTGTCGTTCACCGAGTTCACCTCGTTCTACGAGCTGGCCCGGACCGAGGGCATCGTGCTGCGCTATCTGGCGGGCGCGTACAAGGCCCTGGAGCACACCATCCCGGACGATCTGAAGTCGGAGGACCTCCAGGACCTGATCGCCTGGCTGGGCGAGATGGTGCGCCAGGTCGACTCCAGTCTGCTGGACGAGTGGGAGCAGCTCGCCAATCCCGAGGTGGAGACCGCGGAGCAGGCTCAGGAGCGGGCCGACCAGGTCAAGCCGGTCACGGCCAATGCCCGCGCCTTCCGGGTGCTGGTCCGGAACGCCATGTTCCGGCGGGTGGAGCTGGCGGCCCTCGACCGGGTGGGCGACCTGGGCGAGCTGGACGCGGAGTCCGGCTGGGACGCCGGCGCGTGGGGCGAGGCGATGGACGCGTACTGGGACGAGTACGAGGAGCTGGGCACCGGACCCGACGCGCGCGGGCCCCGGCTGCTGCTGATCGAGGAGGACGAGCCGCACGGTCTCTGGCGCGTTCGGCAGATCTTCGCGGACCCGAACGGCGATCATGACTGGGGCATCAGCGCGGAGGTCGATCTCGCGGCCTCCGACGAGGAGGGCCTGGCGGTCGTCCGAGTGACCTCCGTCGGCCAGCTCTGATCCGGACGCACCCTCAGGAGAACCGCCATGACGAACCCCGCCGAGCACCTGGTGGATCTGCTCGATCTGGAACGGATCGAGGTCAATATCTTCCGCGGCCGCAGCCCTCAGGAGTCCCTCCAGCGGGTCTTCGGCGGACAGGTCGCGGGCCAGGCGCTGGTCGCGGCGGGGCGCACCACCGACGGCGACCGCCCCGTCAACTCCCTGCACGCCTACTTCCTGCGGCCGGGCCGGCCGGGGGTGCCGATCGTCTACCAGGTGGAGCGGGTGCGGGACGGCCGGTCCTTCACCACCCGCCGGGTCACCGCCGTGCAGGAGGGCAGGACGATCTTCAATCTGACGGCCTCCTTCCACCGGCCGGAGGAGGGCGGTATCGAGCACCAGCTGCCGCCCCGGCTGGACTTCCCCGCCCCGGAGACGCTGCCGGGTCTCGCCGAGGAGATCCGGGAGCACCTCGGCGCGCTGCCGGAGACCCTGGAGCGGATGGCCCGCCGGCTGCCCTTCGACATCCGCTACACGGAGCGGCTGCGCTGGACCCCGGAGGAGATCAGGGAGAAGGAGTCGGACCCGCGCAGCGCGGTGTGGATGCGCGCGGTGGGCCCGCTGGGCGACGATCCGCTGGTGCACACCTGCGCGCTGACCTACGCCAGCGACATGACCCTGCTCGACGCGGTGCGCATCCCGGTGGAGCCGCTGTGGGGGCGGCGGGGCTACGACCTGGCCTCGCTGGACCACGCGATGTGGTTCCACCGCCCGTTCCGGGCCGATGAGTGGTTCCTGTACGACCAGGAGTCCCCGATCTCGACCGGCGGCCGGGGCCTGGCGCGCGGCCGGATCTACGACCGGGACGGCGCGCTGCTGGTGTCGGTGGTGCAGGAGGGGCTGTTCCGTCCGCTTCCCGGCTGACCGCGCCCGTTTCTCCGCCGCTTCCGCTGTTTACCCCTGCCCCCGCGATGGAAGAGTTCCCGGATGACGACTTTGTATGACATTCCCCTGCGCACGCTCGCCGACGAGCCGACCACGCTCGCGGCGTTCCGCGGCAAGGCGGTCCTGGTGGTGAATGTGGCGTCCCAGTGCGGTCTGACCCCGCAGTACGCCGGTCTGGAGCGGCTCCAGCAGCAGTACGGCGAGCGCGGCCTCACCGTGGTCGGCGTCCCGTGCAACCAGTTCGCGGGCCAGGAGCCGGGCACCGCTGAGGAGATCGGCACCTTCTGCTCGGCGAACTACGGCGTGACCTTCCCCCTGCTGGCCAAGACCGAGGTGAACGGCGAGGGCCGGCACCCGCTCTACACGGAGCTGACGAGGACCCCGGACGCGGAGGGTGTCTCCGGCGATGTGCAGTGGAATTTCGAGAAGTTCCTGATCGGCGCGGACGGCGCGGTGGTGGCCCGTATCCGCCCGGGCACCGAGCCGGAGTCCCCCGAGGTCCTCGCGGCGATCGAGGCCCTGCTCTAGGGAGTTTCTTTCGGATCGGGCCGGACCGGTGAGCGGGGTCCGGTGCCGTGGATCGCGAGGCGGAGGAGGGAGCCCACGCGGAGCGTCGGCGACCGACGACAACGCGGCGAGGCGCGGTGCCGGGGCTCGCGAGCCCGGCACGATCCGAAAGAGACGACCTAGGTGCCGGCGGCCGGCGCTCAGCGGATCGGGAGGCCGGAGAGGGTGCGGGCGATGACCAGGCGCTGGATCTCGCTGGTGCCCTCGAAGATGGTGTAGATGGCAGAAGGATGCCTGAGGGCCGTGGGCGCGACCTGGGCTGATGCCTTCGCTCATGGGTATCTACCTGCGATTTCGCGGGTTCCTGTCTGGAGTGCAGGTGCTCTTTCCCATTGTCCCTACATGCTGACGACAGCATCAGCACACAAGATCATCGCCCAAGAATCTCCCGAAAACCAGGGCGGCACCACGAGGGGGCCACCTGTGGTGATCCGGCGCGATCAGGGGGTGTCGACCGCATGCCGGTTGTCGTCCGGGGCTGATGCGGGGCTGGGTGGGCGGTCCTCGGTGAGCAGTTGCTCGCCGATGGACCAGAGGTGGCCGACGACCGCGATCAGCCCGAGGACGGCGACCGACATCACCCGCGCCTCCTCCACGGCTGCCTCGCTGCGGTGCCGGCCCTGACGGCGCTTCACAGCGGCGGCTTCGGTGCCGGGATCATCGCGCCCGAGCCCGAGCCAGTGTCGAGCCACCGCAGCATCCGTGCGCCCCGCGTGTGGCAGGGGTGTTCGCACTGGAGGGTCAGCAGCGGGCGCTCGCCGGGGCCCTGGCTGGTGAGCCGCAGCTCTCCGGGGCCGGGGCAGAGGCTGCATTCGCCCTGCCGGCACTCGGGGGTGAGGTAGCGGGGCGTGGGGGCGGTCATGAGGCGGGCCGCCGGAACTCGCACGGGGCGGGCGTGAGGCGTTCGTGGCCGTCCTGGAGCAGCTGGTCGACGGCGGCCGAGTCGCACAGGCGGCCGGGGTAGGCCATGGGTACGCACCAGTGGATGCCGGTGCCGGTGTCGTCGGTGCGGTCCGGGCGGGGGACGGTGAGCCAGGCGCCGGTGCTGAGGCAGCGGGCGAGTCCGCACGTCCACCGCTCGCTGGTGCGGGGTGGTACGAGGGCGTAGTACCAGCGGGTGTCGCAGATGACGGGCCCTGCGAGGGCCGCAGCCAGGGCGCCGCTGACCGTGGCGTGGTCGGTGGCGCCGACGGCGGCGTGGACGAGGTCCCCGGGCATGCGGACGGCGTCGAACCTCTCGCCGGTCGCAAGTACCGCGATGGAGCCGCCGCGCCTCCAGTCCAGCCAGGGCCCCGCAGGTGCGGGATGAGCCTCCGCGAGCCACAGACCAATCGGGTGCGTGTGGTTGCGCTGTGATGGGGGTTCGGATGGGCCGCCTAGTTCCGTATCCATGCTCAGAACGTATGGACCGTGTGGTCAGGCGTTCCAGCAAGTTCTACGAGATTCCACAGAATCATCCGAGGGCCCGAAGGGCCTCAGCTATTAGGCCCCGCGCATCCGCTCCGTACAGAGCCTGCCCGGCCAACTCGGCAAATGTGTCGGCGTACATCGAGATCTCGCTGGGTTGAATGAGCGTGAGGTAGCCAGAGACCAGTTCTACGTTGACCTGGGCAGTGTCATAAATCCAGAAGCCCTCTACGGGCATCCGAGAGCGGTCTGGTCGCATGGGGATGACGCCAAGGCTGATGTTTGGGAGCGCCGCCATGGTGGCCAGCTGCTCCAGCTGCCCGGCCATGACCTCTGGCCCACCGATCCCTGATCGCAGGACGGATTCCTCAAGGAGGAAGGCGAAGACGCGGTCACTCCTCAAGACATTTTGTCGGGCCATCCGGGCTTCCACCGCTGCGTCTACGTCGTCAACGATGACCCGGCGCCTCTGAACCGCACGGAGAACGGACTCCGTATAGGCGCGACTCTGGATGAGTCCCGGCACAAACCATGAGGAGTACGCTCGAAACCGTCGAGTGCGTTCGAAGAGCGGGCGAACCGCCTCTTGGGCCGAGCGCAGGCCGGTGCGCTCCATCCGCCGCCACTCCACCCACATTCCCTCTACCGCTCGCAGAGATGCAACGAGGTCGGGCTCCTGATCCTCCACACCACAGGCAGCGCACCACGCTCGGATGTCGACAGCTGACGGCGGCGTGCGCGCGTTCTCGATGCGAGACACCTTGGACGGGTACCAGCCGCACTCACGTGCCAGGTCCCGGCCGGTCAGCCCGGCATCCCGGCGTATGTCACCAAGGCGGTCGGCGAGAGCCTGCCGGGCCTGCTGGGCACTGGAGGACGCGGAGACTGCCACAGTCAGATGAGCCGGTATTCGTTGTGCGGGATTCCCCGCTCCCACGCCGCCTCAAAGGCAGCGGCGCAAAGCGTTACCAGGGCCGGATCATCTGTGTATTCCCGGCCGTCCTCGGCGAGCTGTCCATCCCCAGTGAAGTGGTGGAAGAGGGCGTGCTGCCCATCGAACAGCCAGAAGTCGGTACCCGGAAGCGCAAGGCCCATTGTCTGGCGCCGGGGCAGCCACCGCACCTGTTCGCCAGCAATGATGTTCGCGGGTGTGAGGTCGTGCTCATAGCGGATGTAGTCGTGTACGGGTTCCGAGACAATACGCGCTCGACGGACTGTCACGCCCCGGGCAGCAGCATCTCGCACGTGGGTGTGCCAGGGCCCCCACCACGAAGAGTGGTCGACTGCGTTCAGTCTCTGGCCCTGTTGCCATTGAAGGTACGCAGGGTCATCCAGCATGTAGTGATCGCGCATCTCCAGATGGACAGCGGACCGGGTTGCTCGGGCCAGAGCCTCACGCGCGGGTGGCTGCACTGCTGGCATCTCCATCGTTCGGGTGGGGAATGTACTTCAGCATCACGGCCGGCAGCCTGATGATTGCCTCGTGGACCGGCACGTCAGTCGAATGCCCTGGGATTGACCCGACCTCCTGGCACGCCTTCACTTCTGCCTCGGTCGCCTTGTACGACTGGATCAGCAGGTCGCCGGTCTCGTCGTCGAGCCAGATCGTAGGGCTTTCATCTGTGGGGGTGTTGGGGTAGATCCCAAGAAACTTTAGGGCCATCGATGCCTCCGCCTACAGCAGATTCCACGTTGTTCCACGCACCCTCACGTGGACGCAGCACGGAGTCAAGAGGCGAAGGTGCCGAGGCTGTCCGGAGCGACATCCTGCGGAACATGGACGTTCTCCGCACCGCACCTGAGTGAGCGGTTTCGGCCCCGCCGGTGCGGTGGGTCCGCCACGATGGGCGCATGGCGCATGACCGATACCCCTCCTGCCCAGGACGCGCCCACGGCCGATGACGGGCCCGACGACCTTGAGGCCCTGGGCGATCGGATCGCCAGTGCCTTACTTGGCTTCACGATCTACGCTACCGCCGGGGTCGTGAACGACCGGGTGCGCCTCGAGTTCAGCCCGCTGGCCGCCGACAATCTCGCCGGCCAGCTGGGCATCCAGCGGCCGCTCATGCCGTGGTCTCTCGCGGACCTCGGCATCCGCGGGGTGGACGGATCATCCATGCCGACCCACACCAGCCTGTACCTCCCACCGGCCGCCGCCAGCGCATTCGCGGAGATCATCGAGACCCGGGTCGCACAGCGCGACGCCGAGCAGGCCTCCACCACACCGGACGAGCGCCCGAAGCCCCGCGGCGAGCCGACAGCGGTGCCCGGCTGCCCCGACTGCATGGGCTCCGGGAAGGTCGGGCAGTGGAACGAGAAGCGGTGCGACTGCATCAACCGTCAGTGGACGGCTCTGTACGCCGCGCGGGCCGCTGGGCGGGCGAATCACAATCCGGTGGTCGATGTCCACTTCCAGTTCGACGGCGGCCGGCCGGAGGAGTACCTGGCGATGACCGCCACCCCGCTTCCTGGGGAGGAGGTCCTCTGGGCGGACATGTACGAGGACGAGGAGGGGACTGAGTGGGAGGACACCCAGAGCTACGTGGTCCGTGAGCGGGTGTGGGCACTCGGGCCGCAGGAGCGTCCCGGCCTGACCCAGCCGTGCGTGACCATCTATCTGTCGATGGTGAACAGTATCTTCGACGAGCCCCGGCCCGGATACGCGGAAGCGGAAGAGGAAGGCGAGCAGCCGGGGCGAAAGTGAATGAGATCCGGGCTGTGGCTGGGTATCGTGCCAGGTCAGGAAGTGTGCTCCTCGCGTAGCGGGGGTGGTCCCGGACATGTAGTCGGTGGCCCCGTCCGCGTAGAGTGCTCCCCGCGTAGCGGGGGTGGTCCCTCGGCGTCACCCACGCCATGGCCGAACGCTCCGTGCTCCCCGCGTAGCGGGGGTGGTCCGAGCGCGTTCAATCTCGGGCCGGGGACGGGGAAGCGCTCCCCGCATGTGCGGGGTGAGGCAGTACAGGCGAAGCCCCCTCCCGCCCAGCAAGGGCGGGAGGGGGCTTCGTGGCCGGCAGGACGTGCGGTCTACTTCGCCGGCCGGTGCACGTAGGCCGTGGCGGCTGTGCCGATGGCCCACAGGGGCCACAGGACCCACAGGGCGGCCGGAATCCAGGCCGCGTCGTCGTGTCGCACGGTGGCGACGATCAGGGCGGTCAGGGTGACCAGGCTGGCGGCGACGCCGAGCCGGAGTGATCCGAGCATGCTCTCTCCTTCGGTGGTTGCGGTGCGGTGGCGTGGTGGGGGACCCTGGAGGCGGGGCTCGGAGTTGTCGTTAGCATCTCCGAGCCCCTTTGGTGTCAGCGCTTGCGGTGTCGGCCCTTCTGGCTCTTCCGCTTCTTACGGCCGCCGCGCCTCATGTTCACAGCGGCGTTGAACGCCGTGAGTATGAAGCTCGCGCCGCCGAGGTAGGCGCTGATCTCTCCAGGAGTCATTTTCCCTCCTTTCCCCTTTTGAGTTGTTGCGTCCGGGTCTCCCCTTCGGCTTGTGGCATCAGCTTATAGGCCCCCTAGATGTTCCGTCAAGGGGGCCTAGAAAAATGGCCTCTCGGGTCGTACCCTGGGCCCATGACCCAGCATTCAGACCCCGACCTCCGCGCCGCGATGGCCGCCCACATCACCGCCGCACTCGCCCACATCGACGGCATCCCCGACCCCGTCGACCGCGAGCGCGCGGCGCGCATCCTCGCTGACGACCTGCTCCCCGACGCCGTCCAGCGTGTGAAGGCGGCGCGCGGCGATGCCATCCGGGAACTGCGCGGCCAGGGAATGACGCTGAAGGCCGTGGCCCAAGCGACCGGACTGTCCGTGCCCCGGGTGGACCAGATCGCCAAGGGAGTCAGCAGGCCGACAAAGAAGTAGCCCCCTCCCCGCCCGTGGGCAGGAAGGGGGCAGCGCGGGGACCGTTCAGCGCAGGAGCGCGATCAGCCCGGTGACCGCGCCACCAAGCCCCGCCAGCACTCCGATCGTCGGCAGCGGCCAGCGCGCCTTCTCCAGCGCGTCCAGGCGCGATTCGTGGTCGTCGAGCTGCTTATCGGTCTGGTCCCCGCGCTGCACCAGCAGCGCGAGCGAGCCGTCGACCCGGGCGAACCCGGCCTCCATCGTCCCTCTGATGCGCTCCAGCTCGACCGCGACCTGGCCGGACTCCGCCGGGGTCATCAGCGGCCCCCCGGGAGCCAGCCAACGGTACGCGGGTCGCCGATCAGCCGGCCGACGGCGGCCTTCACCACGGACAGGGCGGCCGGTATCGACGCCAGCGCGGCGGCCCGGAGCGCGGACATGTCGGTGAGGTCGACCCCGTCGGCCAGGAGCAGGCCCAGCAGCGTGACGACGTAGGTGCCGATGGTGCGCTCGACGGTGTCGAGAAGAAGTCGAGAGGTCATGGTGATCTCCGTTCAGTTCAGTTGATCAGGTCTTGGGGACGCGGAGCCGGTCCCAGCTCGCGCGCCCGGGGATGCCGTCGGCCGCCGCCCCGGTGTAACCGAGCTTGCGCTGCCACGCGGCGTACGACTTCCGGTCCGCCTCGGACCACGACGGGCCGGGGCCGACCTGGTAACGCCCGCAGCCCTCCGCCACCAGCCGCCTGCCCATGGCGGTGACGACCGGGCTGCGCCGCCCGCCCGCGAAGAACTCGGCCCCGGGGAACGGCTCGTACCTCTTCGCGGGCGGCTTGGCCGGGGTCGGCTGCGGGGTAGGGCTGGGCTTCGGAGCGCTCGGGCGGGGCGCCCCGCGCTTCACCCAGTCGTACAGCGCGTCCCCGGGGCAGGCGGTCGGGTGCCCGTCGCGGTGGCCCAGGATCTCCGGGCCCGCGTCGCCGTGCTCGCGGAGGTACTCGATGGCGTCGCGGAGTCCTGCGAGCATCGCGGCCGGCGGCTGGGTGAGGCCCGTCGAGCCGAGGAGCGCGCACACCGCGTAGTGCTGTCGGTTGAGCAGGGTGGTGCCGTTGGCTCCGGTGCGGCGGTGCGCGCCCCGGCCCTCGAACACGTGGCCGTGCTCGCACACTATGAGGTTGTAGGCGATGTCCGAGTAGCCCTGCGTCCTGTCCGCGAGGTGCGCGGCCCGGATCGCGCGCACCTGGTCGTCGCACCGGTCGTGCGCGCGGCTGCTGTAGGCGCTTCCGAGGTAGTGGACCTTCACGCCGCGTGTGGCCGCGATCAGGGCGGTGGGTGAGGTGGCGGGGGCGCCCCAGGCGGTGCGCCGGATGAGCTGCATGGTGGCCTCCAGGGCAGCAAAAAGCCCCGGGCCGGCGGCCTGGGGCGGGATTGGAACGAGCTCTACGCCTTGATCCAGCTCGTGTTGAAGCGGATGTTGGTGGCGTTGGCGACTGCCTGGTTGTAGGTGATCGTCCGCAACACGAGCGTCCCGTTCGTGTTCACGAGGAGCACCCCCTCCACCGTGCCGTTGTCCCAGGAGACGCCCAGGGACTCCGGCGGGCGCCACCCATCGGGCAGAGTGCCGATGGTCGGCTCCGGAGACAGATTCCCGGACCCGGCGACCGCCTCGATCGTTCCGGAGTTCTTCGTCAGGAGGGCGTTGATGTAGACGACGCCCCGGTACCGGCGACCCTGGAACGACAGCGTGCTGAAACCGGACCCGGCGACGAGTCCGGCGCTGGTCTCCTCGTCGGGATCATCGTTGTTGAGGCGGTCCGAGGTGATGCGCATGCCGGAGAGCCAGAGGGTCATGGATGCCTCCTCACAGGGCGACGATGGCGGGCTCGGCAAGCCGGACGTCCGTGCCCGCCCCGTGCGGTTTGCTGATGCCGTTGATGCTCCGGACGACGGTGAAGGTCTGCGTGTTGCCGGTCCCGGTGATCGCGGTCACGCTCATGACCTCTCCTCCAGCCCGAATGGTGAAGGGGAAATCGGCTGGGTACGCCGCCGAGGTCATCCATCGCGGCCCGGTTGCCGTGGTCACCGATAGCGTGGTCGCGGTCGGGGATACGCCTGCGGCCAGCTGGGAGCCGATGGTGTCCGCTCGTGCTGCCCCTTCCACTCCGACGGCCCATGGTCCGGCCGGGGCGCAGACGAGGGTGACCTCCCAGCTGCGGGGCTGGGGAACATGGGTGATCTGCTGGACGTGGAGGTCGACCGGCTGACCGGCACCGCCGCTGTAGAGGGGCAGGCCGAGGATGCGGACCTTGTCCCCGATGCGCAGCTGGAGAACCGCCGGGATGAGCTGCGGATGCTGGTGCAAAAGGATCTTTACCGACGGGTAGCGGGCCTCGTCCCAGGTCCCGAGGTGGGCGAGCCATCCGGCGATCTGGACGCACTGCGCGTCCGCCCAGACATTGCGGGTGAGCGCCTCGTCATAGATGCCCACACCGCCCTGCTCGGGCGGCAGGACCGACAGCGGCCCCTCCTCAATGACGACCCGTCCGGAGCTGCCGCCGTCGCGGGTCACCGTGATGTCGTTGCGTACGGACTGGTCGTCCTCCACTGGCTCCAGCGGGGGCGCAACGTGCCCGGCAGCGTAGTCCAGTACGAGGGTGGGCTCCTGGTTCTCCAGGCTGGCCAGGTCCCGGTACAGCAGCCCGAGCCGGTCGGGCCGCTCGGAGAGAATCCCTCCATCGGCCTCGGCGCACTGGGTGATCAGGTCAGTCAGTACCGCCGGCCGCTGGGGACCCATGCGCGCGGAGCTGCGGGTCATGTCCCCATCGATCCACGCGACCGGGACACTGGGCTCCTCCCCCGCCAGGCGGGCCAGCCGGGACAGGACGGTCTCTCCGGCGAAGCCGTCGTCGGCGCCGTTGAAGATCGCCGACCCGGGCCGGGCGGAGGTCGCGTCGTCCGTGGCGGGCGTGTCGAACACCGCGATGTGGCCGAGCGTCATGTCCGCAGCAGCGGCGCCCCATGATCCGGCGACTCCGATTACCGCGCCCTGCTGCGTCGACTCGGTGACGGTGATCGCCATGGTCCACCAACTGTTCGCGGTGATGTCCCGCCAGCTGGCGAAGAACCTGAACCCGCCGGCGGTGGGACCGGTGTAAATCGCCAGCCTGTTCCACTTGCCCCAGAAGTCCGCTATCGCGTCGGCGCCGGTGGCGCTATGCGCCGCGATGACCGTGCCCTCTTCATCGCGGGCCTCGATACGGATACCCGCTGTGCTCGCGTAGACAATCGCCTGCCGCATGGGGGATCGAGCCACAGTGACGCGGAGGATCTCCGTCTGGGCTACAGGCATGGCCGGCAGGAAGTACACGAACTCCACCTGCCAGCCGGAGGACGAGCTGCGCGGCACGGTGCCCCGGAGCGAGGCGGGGGCGACCACCCGCGGCAGCGGGGAGGACCCGCCCAGGGAGTCATCTGCCGCGAAGTCGAGACCGGACACCGTCAGGGGCGCGACCCCGCGCAAGGGTGAGGCAGCGGACGTGGAGTCCTTGCCGTCCTCCATGGGCCAGTACGCCACCAGGTCCGGATCGGAGGGGATACGCCGCCGGAGCGTGGACTCAAGCGCCTTGCGGCCCTGCCCCAGGCGGCGGAGGATGCCCGCCGCCTCGATCGGGGTCCAGATGTCCTGCCCGGACGGAGACCATCGCGCCGGCCAGGAGCTGACCTCCCCGGTGAACAGGTACTCGCGGTCGCGCACGGAAGCGGTCCCTGTGAGGGTCCACGGGCGTCCGGCTGAGTCGGTGAAGGCAGTCGTACCGGGCAGCAGGGCCCGAAGGTCCGGGTGAGCCACCACCGTGCCGTTGATCCCGGACCGGACCTCGAAGCGGTACCCGCGTCCCCGGAAGGGGACCCGCGGGGGAACGGTGGTCGCGTCCGGGCTGCCGATCCGCAGGGGCGCGGTGCTCGCGAAGACCGAGGTGGTCCCGGCCTGAACTGCCTCGCCGAACTGTGTCCAGGGCCCGGCCAGTGATGTCGCCCAGAAGAAGCGCACCGTGCGGCCTGCTGCCCCGTTGTTGACGTCCAGCGTGGCGCGGACGGCCGCGCGCGCCGGAAGGGTGGGCAGGCTCGCGCTGGCGGAGAAACCGCTGACGCCGTCTGCGGACCAGCCGATGACCGCGAGATTGTTGATGATGCGCAGACTGTAGGAGCGCTGGCCAGTGTTGTCCCACTTCGCAATGAGTACCTGGTTGATGTCCAGCTCGGCCCAGTCCATCTCGACCTCGGCCCGGAGGTCGAGATCGCCGGTGATGTCCAGTGCCGTGTGATCGGGGGTGATCGCCAGGTTCACCGGATCGCCATCGAGGTCGAGGTAGGAGTCGACGGAGGGCACGGAGATCTGGAGCGGTGTGTTGCGGCCGAGCCGCCCGTAGTGCGGCCCGAGCGGGTTACGAGGCGAGAACTCGCCGTCCTTGTTGTTCAGGGTCAGTGAGCACGACGACGGATCGACCTGGGTGCCTTCCGCGCTCATGCCCGACACGATCGTGATCGGGTCCCGGGTGAACACCCGGCTTGTCACGTCCACCCGGGCGCCGCTGATCTCCAACTCCGCCCGCAGGTCCAGACGGTCCTCAGGGAACGCCATGCCGTCTACCTCTTTCCTGCCACAACCACCTGAACATCGCCGCCGCGGACCTTCACCGAGTGACGGAGCGATTCGAGAACGAGATCGTCTGTCCGAGAGCCGGACGATCGGATCTCCAGCACGATCGGGCGCCCACCGGCTGCGGCCAGGACGTCCGGCCTGACACCGGCCCCGGTGCCGAGCGCGGGCCCGGAGGGCGGGGTGACAAGGGCCGCCATGCTCCGGTCGAGCGCGGGCGTCTCAGCGTCAATGCCCTGGAGGATGCCCTTGGGAATCCACTGGCCGACTTGGTCCGCGAGCACCCGAGACGGGGACTTGATGCCGAGCGCCTGTTTGATCGCCTTGGTCATGCTCTTGGCGATCGCGAGCATCTGCTCCTCGATCGCCGACTGTTCCGCCTTGAGCCCCCGCACGAGACCCTGCGCAGCCTGGATACCGGCCCCGTACAGGGCGGTGCCGGCGGTGGCGCCCGCCGAACCGGCGGCCTTCACCAGCTGCGACTGGCTGGAGTTGATCTGCTTGATCTGGTTCGAGGACGCGTTCGCCAGCGCGTTCGCCGCGCCGAGGCCGCCCTCCACTCCGGCCTCGGCGATCTGGGCGATGAGATCGCCGCGCACACCCTTCTTCCGGAGTGTGGCCAGCTGCTCGGCGAACTGGCGGGCGGCGGCGAGCTTGTCGTTCAGGCCGGTGAGGATGCCGTCCGCTGTCACCGGTCCGTCGCCCTGCTGGCGGGTGATGTCCGCGGCGTCGAGCACTCCCTGTTTCACCGACGCTGCGAGCTTGTCCCGGGCCTTGACCATGTCGGCGAGCTTCTTCGACGCGGACTTGAGCCGCTTGGCGAGGTGCTCCTCCTGCTTCGCCAGGTCGGAGAGCACCTGGGAATCCCGGGCGATGCGGGAGAGCGCGCGCTTTTCCCGGCCGCCCTTGAGGGAGTCGCGGACGATATCAGCCAGCCGCCTCGAAGCTGCCTTGACCTGCTTCGAGGAGCCCGTCATACCGTCGGCCAGTCCTCGGGCGATCCATCGCCCCTGCGCCTTGGTGACCTTCGACGGGGAGCTGATACCCAGCGCTTGGGCGATCGGCCCGGGAATCACCGATCTCGCCCAGCTCATCAGCTTGCCGCGGAGCCAGCCGCCCATGCCCTGGATGCCGCTCCACAGGCCGGCGACCACATCTCGGCCGGCACCGGCCAGCAGCCGGCTCAGCGAGCCGACAGCATTGCTGATCCTGCCCGGCAGCCCGGCGACCCAGGCCACCATCTCCAGGGCCTTGCGGATGGTGCCTTCCTTGATCGCCGACCAGTGCTTGATGAAGAGGCCGGCGATCGTCCAGTTCAGGAAGAAGTCCCAGAGCCCTTGGGCGATGCCCTTGATCTTTCCCCACAGCCAGTCCCACGCGGCCTTGGTGTACTTTTTGATGTTGTCCCAGTTGAGGACGATCGCGGCGACCAGCCCGACCACGGCGGCGATCACCCAGCCGACCGGGCCCATGGCGATCAACCACTGAGCCGCCATCACCGCAGCCCATGCCACCGCGCGCGCGGCCATCAAGGCGAACTGCGCTGTGCTCACCAAGGCGGCCCGGACGACGGCCGCGACCCACGTCCCGATCGACAGCAGTGCCGAGCCCATCCAGGCCGCCGCTGTCGCCGTCGCGCTCGCGAGTGCTGCGGCTCCGATCCGGACGTAGGCCATCAGCCCGACGGCCATCATCCGTGTCCATCCGGCGATGGCCGCCCACGCCGAGGACGCCATGACCGTGTTCGCGGTAGCCACGATGGCTGCGCCCACCGCGTACAGCCGCATCCCCACTGCCGTCGTGGCAATCACCGCCGCCAGCGCGGTGAGGACCGGTGTCGGGACCGCGCTGACAATGCTCGCGAAGATGAGGAGGAGCTGGGTACCGACACCGATCAGCGGCCCCAGAGCCACCAGCACCTGCACGGCGGCTCCGCCGAGCGCGCCAAGGGTGTCCGCGCCGTCCCCGGCGAAGTCGAGGAAGTCCGCGAACCCCTCGGAGCCTTTGAGGCCGGCCGCCCAGTCCTCGAAGGCATCCGACATGCTGACCAGTCCGCTGGTCACCCCAGCCGAGGTGGGAAGGAACGCCTGGAGCAGGGACCTGAAGCCCTGTCCCATGTTGCCCAGGAAGGTGATCAGGTTGGACAGCGCCGGGCCGGACGCGGCGGCCGTGTCGGTCGCCCACTCCCGGAACCGGGCCGATCGGACACCGACGGCGATCCGGTCGAGGGTGTCGCCGAAGACGTGCCCGGCTGCCTCGACAAACGGGGTGACCTGCGGCAAAAGGCTCCGCAGCACCTGCATGCCCTTGGTGAAGACAGGCATGGTGGTTCCGGACATCTCATCCGACCACTCCCTGTGCCCCGCCTTCAGAGCAATGAATTCCCGCGCGGCTTCCCTGGTGGCGGGCGGAAGCTCGGCAAGCGCATCGCGGTACGCCTGCTGCTTTTCCGCCGCATCCTCCGCCCCGGCCGCCACCGCCTCCTCGGCAGCCGCCGCCAGCTCGGCGACGTTGGCGACCTCCTCAAGCTGAGGCCCGGCGGCCAGGCTGAACGCTCGAACCGCGATGCCGGCGGCAACGGCACCTGCGGCCAGACCGCCCAGCGCCGTTGTGGCCGCGGCCACGGCCGGAAGCCCGACCGATATGCCACCGACCGCCGGGCCGACTTTCTTGACCGCCGCCATCGCGGCTTCGGAGTGCTCACGAATCCCATCCGCGAGCCCCCGGCCGGCGGCGTCGCCCTCGGAGACGAATAGCCTCCGAAGGGCGCTAAGCCTGGTTTCGGCGTCGCGGGTGAGTCCGCGCATGCGGAGTTGAGCGGCAGCCAGACCGGTGCGCCAGCCTGAGTCGTCCGCGCGGAGTCCAGCGACGAGTTCGCCGACGTTGAGGGCCATCCCGCACTCCCCTTCGGCTATGTGGTGTCAGGGGGTGCGAAGTGCCGAGCGAGCCGGGACTCCGTGCTCAGCAGGCCGAGGATGCGAATCCTCAGCCACCGCCACGAGCGCTCGCGCAGGAGCCCCGGGGCGGAGAGGTCGATGCCGTACGTCTCGTGGAGGTCGGCCTCGATGAGGGCCCACTCGGCGAGGAGCAGGCCCCAGGTCAGGTCTTGGCGGCCTTGCGGGCGCGGCCGGTGCCCTTGCGGGTACTCGTACCACTCTGCGAGTCCTGTTTCGGAGTCGATTTCGCCACACGGGATGAGGCCCGGCGCTCCGTTCGGTTCGCCGGGCCCACCTGAGAAGGGTCGCCGTCCGCGTTCCAGTACGCCTCGGCGGTGTCGAGCCCCTGGGTGATCCAGATGACAGCGGTGAGGGCGACATGCCGGAACCGGGGCCAGTCCAGATGGCTGCGGATCTCGTCGTGGGCGTCGCCGAGAGTGATCCGGTACAGGTCGAGCTCGGCGGCGTCGTCCAGTACCTCGGCATCGGGCTCGGCGCCGTCGGCGGCCATGCGGAGGCCGGTCTCCATGAGCTTCTCGACCCTCAGGCCGTCCTCGGCGGAGCAGGCGGCGATGTGGAAGGTGCGGACCTTGCTGTCCCGGCACTTGATCGGGAGGTCGAGGGAGTCGCCGAGGAACTCGTCGAGCGTTTTGAAGGCCATCAGGGGGTCACCGGGTTCGTGATCGGGGTCAGCGGCCCGGTCCCGGTCAGGGTGACCTGGACCTGGTCCAGGGCGGTGTACTCCCCGCCCTGCGGCTCCCAGGTCACCAGCGCGGTGCCCGTGTAGGCCTCCGGCAGGCCGTTGCGGTCGTAGAACCGGACCGGCACCTTGGAGGCGTCGCCATAGGCGAAGCTGGCGAGCCGGAGCTTCTCGTGCGTGGCCGCGTAGGTGGTGGAGTCCGGCGATGCCTTCCGGTTGAACGTCGCCTCGACCTCCCACTCCTGGCCGGTCTTGGTGTTCTCCTTCCATCCGTCCGTGTCGTAGCTCGTGGCGTCCTCGTGATTCGGCTCGGCAGTCCACTGGAACTCGGTGACGCCGGGCACCAGGGCCCAGTCGGGCGCCAGGTCGGTACCCATGTTGATGTCCAGGCGCCACCGTCTGGCGAGCGCGGTCTCAGTCGGCGTCGACATGACGCGTCCTCCTCAGTCGATCAGGTGAGGCGCGGTGCGTGTCGTCCGCGCGTAGTAGTTGCCGGCCAGCTCGGTGCGCCCGTGCGGGTCTTGTCCGAGCAGGGCCTGTGATTGGCGCCAGATCAGCGCGACGCGGACGCTGCCGAAGGCGAGCGCCCGCCGGTTGTGAAGAGCCGCGAAGACCCCGTCCGCGAGGTCGAGCACACTGGCCGTCTCCGGCCCGGCGCGGAGCCGGACCTGTACGCCCGTGATCGTGTCGGTGAGGTCGGTGTCCTCCACCGGGTACGGGGTCAGACAGATCGCCCGGTCCGGGCCCTCCGGTATCACCCCGTGGAAAATCCCGGTCTCCCCGTCCGCGTAGATCCCGCCCGGCCGATAGACGCCGAGCCCGGCGTCCGCGAGCAGCGCACTGAGTCCGCCGAGAAGATCAGCGGTGTACCCCATGGAACCTCCCAGATGGTCGGCGCCCGCCGGGCGGTACGAGGTGGGGCTAACCGCGGAGCCAGTCCCTCAAGGGGACGGCCATCAGCCGCAGCATCACCGCGCGCTGGTCGTTCATCGCCGATTCCAGGAACTTCGCCTGCCGGCCGGGGGCGTGCTTCCACTCCAGCTCTTCGTGCTGTCTCACCGCATAGACGGTGTCGTAGGAGATCGCACCGTTGAGGCCGTCGACATTGACCCGGCCGGACCGTTCCAGTGTCCCCTCATCGAGCGGGACGCGGGAGTTGGAGACGCCGAGAGTGTGCTCCAGCGCCCGCTGAAGCCCACGCTCGGCAAGCCGCCGACCGCGAGCGGTCCACAGCCGCTGGCCCTCGAACGTCATGCGCACGTGCCGGGGGCTCACTGGAGCTGCACCTCCAGATGATCCGGCGTAGGCAGGCCACCGCCGTCACGCCGGAGAGCGGCGATCACCACCGTCCGGCGCCCGGACAGCAGCGTGACCCTGCTCTTGGCCGGGCACACCGTCTCCAGCCTGGCGTAGAGGGTGCTGGTGGAAGTGACCTGGTCGCCGGTCGCCGAGCGCACCAGCCTCGTCTGGTCGTCCACGAGGCAGCGCACCGTGATCGGCGGACCGTACACGGGCCCGGTCGGACCGCTCCCTACATACGGCTCCACCACCACCGTGTGCCGGAACCACAGCCGCAGCAGCCTCACGACGCCACCAACCCAATGATCAAGATGTCCGGGGTGAGGTCAGGGGCTCGGAGCGCGTCCCACACAGCAGGTGCGATCTGCTCCCCCGGGGCAGCGTCCGCGCGCGCGGCGTCGGCCGTACGCGCCATCTTCGCGGACCCCAGCTCGACCACTGTCCAGCCGACCATCTCCGGTCCGACGGCATCACCGGTGTCGGCAGCCCACTTGGCCTGAGCGCACACGGCGTTGGTGAACGCGGCCCGGACCAAAGCGTTTTCCGGGTAGCCGTCGGGGTCGACCTCGTACCAGCACAGCCGGAACACTCTGCTGCCAATCATCCGGGAGGCGTCCGCAAGGAGTCGGTCGATGCCGGTGGGGGCCGCGACACCGGTGTAGGTCTCGTACTGGGCGGCGGTCGCGTGGACGCGGGCCATGACAGACCACCTCCTACGCGGACGCTCCGACGATGACGATGTCGTAGGACACGGACGAGCCCGCCGCGCTGTTGGCGATCTTCAGCAGGTCCGCCGTCCCCGTCGTCACCGCGTAGCCTGTGGCGTCAGCGACCCCGGCCATTGCGCCGATACTGGCGCCCGGCCGGAGGGTGATGGTGCCCGTCGCACCGAGGAGGCTGCTCCAGGCGTTCGAGGTCGCGTTGCCGATGATCACATTGTTGCTGTTGGTGTCGGCCGCCGCCACGAAGATGCCCTTCACCCGGACGAAGGTGATCATCGTCCCGAACGCATCGAGAAGGACACCAGCGAGGTCGAGATCCTCCGACGCGGACGCGGCCAGCGAGCGCCGGTCGTGATAGACGCGGTCAGCCTTCCCTGCTCCGGTCCCGGAGGCCAGGTGCACTGCCCTTCGGAACGCGAGCTTGTCCTCCGACACGGTCAGATCCTGCGCCTTGGACTGGTAGACGCTGGCCGAGATCCCGAGATCAGTTGTCACTGGCACCCGGTCCGCCTCCCTCCATGTGCAGCTCAGCGAGCTGGTCGCGGGTCATCGCCTCGGCGGCCCCGGCGCCCATGCCCGACTGGACAGCAAAGGCCACCCAATCCGCCTTGGACCCCGACTTCGCCGGCCGCTCCAGCGCCTCGGGCTCCGGCTCCCGCTCGGACTCGGCGCAGTGCCAGCCCGAGGCGGGGTCGGCGACCAGAGCGGCATACCGCTCCGCCTCCCTGCTGCCGGGAGCCGGGCGGACCCGCTCGGCGACATGGGCTCCGGAGTCGCGTTCGTAGATCGCCATGGTCACACCACCGCCAGTCCGTTCATCACCGCGTGAGCACGCTCGTTGCCGTACTTCAGGCCGACCTCGCCGTACAGCTGCTTCTCGTCGGCTGCACCGGTCTTGGCGAGATCCTCTTCGAAGAAGGTCCCCTTACCAGGGATGTTGAGGAAGACCGGGGTGCACTGCTCCAGGGAGACCACCCCCAGGGTGTCCTGAGGCATGTGACGGTCGAGCATGACGTTCAGGGTCCCGAAGTCGGTCACGATCGTGGTGACGTTCACGCCACCGACGGTCCGGCTCTGTTCGTGAAACTGTCCGTACGCTGAGGCGAACGCCTTGGTGACCCGCCGCTTCTGCACGCTGTTGCACAGCAGCGTCGCCGTCTCCTGCTCGGAGATGCCTCCGTTGTCGTAGGCGAGCTGGAGCAGGTCGGAGACGTGGTCGGTGGTGAGCGCCGTCGTCCACGGCTCCGTGAAGGCGAGTCCGGAGGCGGTTCCCAGGGTGATGGCGGTCCCGCCGGCGGTGGTGGCGACCTTGAAGGTGTTGGTGGCCGAGTCCCGCACGACGTAGACGCGCCCGGCGATGATCCCGGTGGTGGTGTCGCCAGTGTCCCGGAAGACGATCCGATCGCCGTCGATGAGGCCGTGCGCGGTCGCTGTGATGGTGTCCGTGGCGCTGGTGGCGCCCGTGACCGTGACGCCCTTGGCGATTCGGTTTGTCACGATGGCGTCCAGCAGTCCTCGGGTCTTGCGTGGGGTCGCGTTGGTGGTGGGGTTGGCGTACTCGCCGTTGAGAAAGCTGAAGTTCACGTCCAGGGCCATGGACTTCAGGGCTTGTGCGACCTGCCAGTCCAGCTCGGAATTGACGGGGTTCGACCCGTCGACGCCCCTGAACGGCGCGCTGCTGGGTGTCGACAGCGCCCCGATCGCCGCCTGCTTGGTGTAGGAGACGCTGACCTTCTCCTGGTGGATCTGGACGACATTCCGTACGTTCGCGCGGACTCGCTCCTCGGCGGTGGGCGCCGAAGCACCCTCCACTTTGGTGCGCTGGCCCGGGTCCCGCAGGTCATAGGTCTGCCACTCGAACTCCTGCGACGTGGTCATACCGCCACCGGTGAGGCCGCCGATGGCCGAGAGGAACGGGGTGTCCTCGGGAGTGATCGCGAAGAGTTCCCCGACGTAGTTGGGGAGGTTGAATGTGGTGCCCATCCCGGTAATCCCGGCCATGGTGACTCCTTACGTGGTCTGTGCGGCGCGCTGCCGCTTGAGGGAGATCACGCGGGACCACTGCTTCGCGGCAGTGGCCTCGGCGATCTTCTTGTCGAGGGACGCGTGCTGATCGCCTGAGCCCCCGGCCCCGCTGAGGTCCCCGCCCGAGCGGCCGGCTCCGCGCGGGGGCGCGAGCTTGGTGAGCTTGGTGACGGCGGCCTTGATGGCCTTGGTGTCGACTTCGCCGTCGTCGCGGACGAACTGCTTGGTGTCGATGAGATCGGCGGCTTCACCGAGGTCGACCCCGGCAGCGGCGACGGCCGCGCGGAACTCGGCGGCCGCGAGCTTGGTCCCGTACTCCGAGGCGGCGGCCGTGCGGCCCTTCGTCTCGGCCTCGGCGACCGCACGCTCCTGCTCGGTCATCGCGGCCTTGCGGTGCCTCTCCAGCTCGGCGGCGGCCGTGCTGTTCTCCTTGGCGCGCTTCTCCCACTGACGGGCCATGGCCTTCCAGTCCGTGCTGTCACCGCTGTCTGCGGGGACGGCCGGAGGCGCGGGCGTGGGCACGGCGGGTGTTCCGGCGGACGCGTCGCCGCCCGCGCTGCTGCCACCCTCGGTGGGCTCGCCGGGCGGAGGGGCAGGGGTGGGTGTGGACATGGCGTCTCCCGTTCCGGGATCGGCCCGGGGCCGTGCGGCTTCCGGGCATGAGAAAGGCCCCGCACTCTGGCGGGGCCTCGGGGGTGATGCAGTCAGTCGAGTTCGGAGGGATCGAAGTAGCGGCCCTCCACCTGCGACGGCCGATAGCTGTGGGTCGGAGCGTCCCCTCGCGCGCGGGACTCCTCCAGTTCTCGGAGAGATTCCGCGCCGAAGGCTTCGATCTCCTCGTCGGTCGCGTTCTCCAGCGCCAGGAGGCGCGCGAGGGTCGCGTCATCCATCGGGGCCTCCCAGGAGTCCAAGCTGCCGGAACACGTCATCCAACGCTTCAGCGATCGGCACGAAATCCCGGTCCGACCAGTATCCGGGGTAGCCGCGGACACCGCCACGAGCGCGGACCACCTCGCGGCCGAGAGCCTCGTCCCGCGCGCGCAGCAGTTCAGCCAGGAGCACGGGGTCACCGGACCTCACAGCGATCCATTGAGCATAAGCCCGGCCGAACATCTCGGTGGCCGTGGCGAGGTAGTCGACATGAGGATGATCCATCGTCAGTGACCACACGGTCCCGTCGGCCCTCCGGTAGTCAACCATCGGCGACCCGTGCTTGAACGCACGCTTGAGCATGCCGAACGATCTCGTCAGACGGCTCCGGGAGACTGCACGCCACCACCCGGCGAGGAAGCCGTCAGTGGTCTGGGTCGATGTGGCCAGGCCCCGGCCGTCGGGGTTGAACAGGCGGCCGAGGAGCGCATGGTCCATGAAGTGCCCGATTTCGTGGGCGGCCGTGATGTGGAGGTAGAAGCCGTCGGGGTTCAGCTCCAGCCGGGAGCCGCGGTACAGCCCTTGATACACACCTTGCTCGGTCTCTCTCTCCTTGGGCGGTACCTCTCGGAGCGGGACTGACCTCATCCAGTCGGGGACGCGGTGCACGCGCCCGATAGCGGCGAGGACGCGGCTGGCGGCGGCGCCGATGATGGTGTCGGGGTTGACATCGGTGAGGATGCCTTGCGGTGCGACGGCCTGGGGCGGTGGGTCCGTTTCGCTCGGGCCGGTCGGCGTGGGTTCGTCCGGGGTGTTCGGCAGCCGGTCAGCAGCCTGCACGGGCTGGGTGTCCTGGATCTGCTCGCGCTCGGGCTTCCTCCGGAGCGCATCGTGCGCGGCGACGTGCTCGCGCGCGGCCTTCTGCCAAGCGCGGATCTTCGCGGTCGCGGCGCTGCGGGTCGGCCCGTCCATCGCTGCGGCGGCTCGGCGCTTCCAGCGGCGGATGTGGCGCTCGATCTCCCGCTGTCGCTGCGTGTCCGCGTACGTCGTGCCCGGGGTGGGGTGCTGCGGCGGCCGGGTCGTCGCACCGGGGAGATACGCAGCGAGGGAGTGCCGGCAGTTGGGATGGAAGAGCCCCGCCGCGCGGGCCTCGGCCAGGCTCCCCGCGACGTGCACCACGGCAGTGCGCGGGGCGATCACCCCGAGGAGCCCCCGGCGCTGTACCGCGTGCTCCGTGCGGATCGTCTGCGGGCCGGGCGGGCCGTTCAGGCTGAGGACCTCGCCTTCCCAGCGGGCACAGATCGGACACTCCAGCGGCGCGTCCGAAACGATGACCAGCCCCACGCCGATCTCGGTGAGCGCGTCGGTGTGGCCCTCGATCGCGGCCCGCGCCGTCACAGACCGGACCGCCATCTCCGCGTACGAAGCCATGTCCCAGCTGCGGCCGGCCCTGTCCACGAAGCCAGTGATGCCTCGTGCCGCGAACTGGTCGAGTGCCCGCTGTGACGCCTGTCTGCGGGTAAGGCCGCCGAGAAGCGTGGAGGCGGAAGCACGAGCTACAACCGACCGGTAGGTATCTGCGACCGATCGCGTGATGCGCTGGAAGAGCGGCTTGGTGTCGTCCGCCAGGGACGCGGCGAGCCGGTCCACGGCCGGTGCGTTCGGCAGCTCTCCCTGAGCCGCCAGTTCCCGCCCGATGTCCAGGCCGCCCATCTCGGCAACCGCGGCCTGCCGGCCCCGGCCGTACGCCTCCACGAGCGCCCGCCGAACAGCGCCGTCGGTGTCCTGCTGAAGCGCGGTCGCGATCTCCTCGACCGAGGTGCGGAGGTTGCCGACCGCGGCGAGCTTCAACTCCGCCCAGCGCGGGCTCTCGACATCGGCAGCGAGCGCGGCGGCCAGCTTCTCCAGCAGCGCGTTCTCCGCTTCGTCGTACAGGTCCCTCACTTCACGGGCGAGGCCCTCCGCCATCTCCGGAGACACGGGCATCGAGGTCCCCCTCCGCTCCGGTCAACATGGGGTCGGAGACCGACCGGCCGGACTCGGCGAGGATCGCGTCCTTCTCCGTCGTCACCTGCTTGTCGTCCCAGTCCGGGTGCTGCATCCGGACGAGCGTCTCCGTGGACGCGGCCTCGGCCCTGCGCAGCAGCTCGGCGGTGGTCGCCAGCTCGGTCAGGCCCTCGGTGACGGAGTCACCGAACTCGACCCTCGGTGGCGCGGTGTCGAGACCGGCCACACCGAACCGGAAGCCCGTTTCCACGGCGAGGAGCGCGCTGAGGATGCCGCTGGTTTCGGGGCGCCAGTACAGAGCCTTGCGGGAGCCGGTGGTGAAGCTCCGTCGGTTCCTGGCACGGATCTCCGTCGCGGTGACCGCCGTCCCGTCGGGCTGTCCGAAGGTGGCGGCTGAGTATCCGGCGAGCCGTACGGCCTCGTCGCGCAGAGCAGCGCAGGTCTCCTTGTGCTCCTGGACACGGATAGCGAACTGGACCACGGTGAGCGGGTCCGACTCGCCGGCGCGCGGCAACATGTTCAGTCCGGTGAAGATGCGCCGTTCCTCGTCCCACATGGCACCCTGCCCCGGGCCGGCGGACTGGAGAAGCGCATCAGCGACCACGACGCGGCCCTTGCCGTTCTGGATGTCCCGCATCCAGGAGGAGTACGTCTCGTCAAGTGCGTCGAGGATGCCCTCGATGCCCTGGAGGTCGGACTGTCCCCAGTGCGCGGCGCCCGGAACGTGCCGCCAGCCACGGGCCGGACGGACATTGGGCACGTACGCGGCGGTCAGATGATCGGGGGCTCCTGTGTCGAGTCCGCCATCGGCGTCGACCTCGGTGGCGAGGGGTGCGGTGACGGGGTGGTCGCCGAGCGGTCGCGCGGCTCCGAGAGTGGTGAGACCGCCCTCGTAGAGGCCGTGGAAGATCCGGCCCTTCTCATGGCACTCCAGGTGCCGGAAGATACGACGGTCGTTGATGTCCTCGGAGGGAAGCACTGTCCAGAACGTCACCGCTGAGAGACGACCGTACCGGAACTCCGGGACAGCCCGGTCGCCGGCCACGACATCGATCCACGGCCTGTCGGACACCTCCTCGTCCCAGACAACTCGCAGGTACGCGCCCCCGAGCGCGGCACACACCTCGCCGCCTTCGAGGAGGGTGGAGTGGAGACCGGTATCCGTGAGCGCATCCAGCCGGGCCTGGGTCGCCTGGTTGCCGCCGGTGAGCCTGAGAGGCTCGGAGAAGAGGAGTTCGCTGCTGGCGCGGGCGATGTCCCCCGCCAGCGGGACGTGCAATTTGGATCGCTTCTCTCCGAGCGGGGTCGGTTGTCCCCAGAACCAACGGGCCAATCTGCCGCGGAGCCCGCCCGCGTACTGGGCGGGCCGGGGGTGCGGGGGGCGAAGGTCGAGGCGGTCGGCGTACCGGTCCGTGTAGCGGTCTTCCAGCTTGGCAGGGTCGGCGGAGTACCAGGCGGCCCAGTCAGCCAGGGCGGTCTGGACACGGGAGTCGATCGGGGGCCAGGGGGTGTCAGCCGTCGGCAGCGGCACCGGGCACCTCCTCCTGGTCGACCTGTTCGTAGACGTCGGCGACGCCCCGCAGGAAGTCCGCGATGACGGTGCCTGTCGGCGGCTCGCCGCCGAGTTCGATCCAGCCGGCCTCGCATGGCGGGGTGTCGCCGATCTGGAGTCGGACGGACAGCCGGAGGGGCGGGGTGATCACGCGGCGACCTCCAGGAGAGTCGGGATGTGGGGCCGCCACAGAGCCTCGGTCGTACGGACGCCGTACCGGAGCGCGTCCACGCTGTGGTCGTCCTGCTTGATCGGCTTGTCTTCGCCGCCCTTTGCTGCGGCTTCGTCGTCCCAGGAGTAGCCGGGCAACTCATCGATGAGGCCGGCGGCGCTGCGGTGCACGCGCAAACGGTCCGCGCCGAACAGGGTTGCCACGGTCCGGATTCCGTCGAGGACGGTGTTGTCGGCGGGGGTGACGCCGGGGACACCGTCGCGGTGCAGTTGCTCGATGAAGGACGCTGCGCTGGGGTCGACCACCGTCCATTCGGGCTGGACTCCGACCACGTTGGTCTGCGGGTGCGGCATTGCGGCGAGCCAGCGGCGCCGAGCGGCCGAGTACTCGGCGTCCGTCATCTGCTTCCGCGCCGTGCGGGAGTCGTGCCGGTACTCGCTGGTGACGTAGAGACGTTGGTCAATGCCGAGACCGATCAGCAGATCGGCGAAGGGGTTGACCGTGCCGTAGTCGATCGCGTCGCACAGCCAGCGGCCGATCAGCGGCACGTCGTCCACGATGTGGTGAGCGGGGTCGAACGCCTCGTAGATCGCGCCCTCGCTCATCACCCACTGGCCGAGGATGAATCGGCGGTACCAGAGCCCGGTGAACGCCTTCTTCATCCGGGCGACGTACTCGGCTGAGAGGGCGGGGTTGTCATCCAGCGTGAAGTGCCACGAGCGGATGCCCAGCTCGGAGGCGCGGTTGAGCCAGTCCTTCCTCGCCCAGTGGCCGGGGTTGTCGGGATTCGTGGTGGCGAAGATCAGCGCGCCGGTGACGGACATGCGGTCCACGAGCCGCTTGAAGAACTCCTTGGGGATCAGGGTCAGCTCGTCGACATATGCGCCAGCGCCGGTGAGGCCGCGGAGTCGCCCTTCGGCCTTGGCGTCGTTCGCGGTGATGACCTCGATCTGCCGGCCGAGTATCCAGGCGACGGATGCGCCTCGCGTGTACTTGATCATCTTTGCGGCAGGGCCGAACAGGCTCGGATCTGTGAGGGGGCCGAAGACGTTCCGCGCCACGGTGTCGAAGGTCTTCCCGATCACCACCAGCTCGCCGCCGGCGGGCGCGGTCTCGACGTACATCAGCCAGCGCAGGAGCGATGCGATCGTCTTCCCCGAGCGGACCGAGCCCTCCCAGACGTTCAGCCACGCCGTGGACTGGCCGATGGACCGCTCCTGCTTTTCCGAGAGCTGGGCGTCAACTGTCCCCATGACGGTCTCGCAGACGGTCGAACAGGCTCGTCAGCAGGGACCCGACTTCACCAGAGCCGGAGTCCGCGTCGATCGCTTCGAGCTTCGCGGCATGGGTGAGGTACTGGCCGGCGGCCTGCGCGATGGCACGCTCCTCTATGCCGGGGACGTGGTCCAGACACCGGGTCTCGATGCCCTTGCTGGTGACCGCGGTGTACTGGTAGCCGTCGGACTCGTCGGCTTCGAGCCGGTCGTAGAGCTTCTCGGCCCGGGCGTAGGACCGCTGGACCAGCGCCGCGCGCCGCGCCTTGCCGTCGATGACGCGAGCCTGGGTGGCGACGGCGGTCATGGTCCGGTCGAAGTCGAGGCCGAGTTCGGCGGCGATGACGGAGACGGTGCGCTGGGCGCGGCCGATCTGGCGGGCGATTTCGTTGCGGCCGAGCCCTTCGGCGTGGAGTCGGCGTACGGCGTCGCGGTCGTCTTCGGTGACGGGTGGGTGCTGTCCCCCCATGGGTCACCTCCAGATATGCGAGAAGGCCGACGTGTGGTGCGGCCGTGCCAGGTCGGCTCGGGCATTCGTATGTGGGCGGCCCGATCCGTAGATACGATCCGGGCATCAACTGGGGAGGGACGCATATGACTTACGGCCGTCCGGACATCGACGCCGCGGTGTCGAAGCTGCCGAGCACGCTGGGTTCGAAGCGGGAGATCGCCCGCCTGCCCGAGATCCTGTGGGAGGGGGAGACTGTGGACATGCTGGCCACGGGCCTCTATGCGAAGGGCAACGGGCTCATCGCGCTCACGAACCTGCGGTTGCTCTTCTTCAAGCATGGGGTGATGTCTCAGACGCTGGAGGACTTCCCGCTGGGGAACATCTCGTCCGTGCAGTGGACGGGCGGAATGCTCGGCGGCACCTTGACGGTGTTTGCCTCGGGGAACAAGGCGGAGATCAAGTCAGTTCCGCGCGATCAGGGAAAGGCGTTGGCTGATCAGCTACGGGCACGTCTGGCAGGCGCTCTGGCTGGCCCAGCTGCTCCTCCTGCTGCTCCGGCTCATGTTCCTCAGCAGGATGTGGCGTCTCGTCTGGCGACGTTGGACCAGCTGCGTGTGGCGGGGGCGATCACGGATGCGGAGTATCAAGACCGTCGGACGGCGATTCTCAACAGCATTTGACGGACGAGAGTACTGGCCGGCGGGGTTCCCTGCCTGACTCTCCACATCCGAAACTGAGGTAGCTAATCCTGGATTTTAGGGGGCATTTCCTCAACGCGACTGTACTGGTCGTTGAGGACACAAGCGGAGGCCTCTGGCCAGAAAGCGGCTGGAGTCCGCTACTCCTGACCCATCCCTTGAGTAGACCGTCCGGTCAAGAACATACGGGTGCCGGCAAGACCCGCTACGTCCCGAAGCACGAGAACGACGTCTTCATGCGCCAAGGGTGTGCATGAAGACGGTGATGTTGTCCTGGGTGATCCGCCGTTCGTGGCGGGAAGCACGAAGGCCCCCGACTGTATGAGCTGGGGGCCTTCGGAGTGTCTAGGGTTTCCGGGCATGCCGGATCTGAGGACCATGGTCCGGCATGATCGCCCGGAGTGCAAGCTGCGGCGACCGAAAATTTCTTTGCCCAGCCGAGGTTGGGCGCGTTTCCTGTCAGCCTCCGCTTGTATCCTGAGCGGGCTCAGCCCAATCTCCCCTAACTCCGTGTCATGCGCGCGGAGTTCGTAGGGCCTCCGGCGCCGACCGTGTGCCGGTGGAGAAAGGGGAGGGCACGTGATGGACTCCGAGATGGAGAAGCCCGGCAAGAAGCGGCGGTGGACCGGCCCCGAGAGGTGGCAGGTCACCATCGGTGCGCTGGGGCTTCTACTGACCGCCATCACAGCCATGGGGCAGTTCGCCCGATAGCGGGTGCCCATGGACGAGACGGTCGAGGCCGGCAGCTGCGCATGCAGCGAGCCCGGTCTACTTGTGGTCGACCGGGCTCGTGAACTGCATGAGGGCCCGTCTCCGGTTGCAGCCGGGGGCGGGTCCTTTGTGCTGGAGACGGTGGAACGGCTCCCAATGGCGTGGGGATCGCCCTGTACGCGTCCAGAACACTCCAGGAGACTCCAAAAGACTCCAGCGAACTCAGACCAACTGTAGCTAACTCAGCTACCCCCAGCTACCTTCGCCTTTCAGTGTCTTTCGCGACCTCCCTGCGGGTAACACTCCGTGAAGGCTTCCGCGAGCGCGACAAGCGCCGCGCTGTACTCGCGGAGATCGCTTTCCCATTGATGCGCGATGTGATCCGCGACGATCGCGTGGGATGGCCGGGCCGCGATCACCTGCGCGACGGCGTCCGCGATGTCGCGCATGGCCCCCTCCGCCTCCGCGACACGTCGCGCGCGACGCTCCGCGAAGGTCTCGGTGGTGCGCGACGTGTCGCGGAGGATCGCCTTCACGTCGCGCCAGATGGTGTCCTTGGAGACCTCCAGCCGTCGGGCGATCTCGGTCTGGGCCAGGTTGTCGCGAAGGAGTTCCGCGACGCGGGCGCGACGGGCCGCGACGCTCACGCGGCGGTCGCGGGTACGGTTCGGGGTAGCCATGGAGTTCACTTCCGTGTGCTGGGCCCGTGCAGCGGTTGCGTCGCTGTACGGGCCGCGGTCGTTTCAGGCGGCAGAGGCTGGGCTGGCCCAGGTGCGCCCGCAGCCGCCGCAATGGGCGGTCGGGGCGGCGCCGGCGCCTCCGTGGGCAGTGAGCCGACCGCCGCAGTCGGGGCACGGCGGTGCGAGCGCGGCGGTCCGGGCGCCGGTGTCGAGGACCCGTTCGATCCTCTCGACGGCTCCGGCGGCGGTGATGGCGATGCGCTTGTGCTCCGCGTCGGTGAGAGGCCGCTGTGGGCCGAGTATCCCGTCGGCGCGGGCGCAGAGCCAGAGGGCGGCGTCGATCGCGGTTCGGTTGCCGGTGAAGCGCCACCTCTGGGGGTTGTTGCGGTCCTCCTCCGCCAGCTGGTCGCGGCGCGCGCGGTCGGCGGCCGGCCATGAGCGGGGGGCGTCGGTCATTGGGGAGCGCTGAATGTCGGCAGCGAGACGGTCGGCGCATTCGACCAAGGCAGCGGTGACGAGGCGCATGGTGTCGTGGACGGCGAGTCTGATCGGGACGGGTCGTACGCCGATCTGGTCCGGTGAGCGTTCGAGCTGGCGGAGGGCGGCGGCGTGGTGTCGCTGTGCCTCAATCTCCTCGGCGTCGAGTGCGTCGAGCTGGGCGAGGTAGTCACGGAGCCCTTGGCCGAAGCCATGGTGGATCGCTGGGGTGCCGAGGGCTTCGTGCAGGTCGGGCCAGGTGCGGGCGATGGTGCGGAGGTGCTGGGCGGCGGTAGTCATCGAGTGCTCCGGGGTGTGGATGGGCCGGTACGGTGATCCCACCGAGCAGGGGCGCTCCTGGTCTGTGGCGGACGGGGGAGCGCCCCTTCGTCCTGTGTCGGGCTAGCAGTGCAGGGCACCGCGTGGGATAGGCGACGAGCCGATCACCGCGAGTGCTCGGACGGCGGATCGTCCCAGACGATCTCGGTGTGGCCTCCGTGTCCGTGGACGGCGAGTGCGTCATCCAGCGACTGCCAGAACACGATGGACGGTCGATCTCCGAGCCAGCGGATCGACACGGTGCCATCGGCCCAGAGCACGCCGTCGGCGACTCGGCCAGTGCCGGATGCTCCGGTAATGTCTGTGTGGCGCTGGAGATGGAAGCGGCGGGGGTGGGTCACAGGTACCTCCGTAGGGGTCGGATGGTGTGGATGCGGCGCCAGGGCCGGGTGCGGGTGGTGCTGGTGGCGGGGCGGGCCACTCACCGGGCGGGTCCTTCGCCGAGGATCTGGCGGGCGACTTCGAGGGCGTAGGGGCTGATCTCACCGCGGTCGTCGCCGTCAGCCGCGTCCTCAAGCCACTCGGCGAGCGCGGCCCCGAGGCCGGGGTGCATGGCGGCGACGTAGCGGGCGATCGACTTCGGCTGGTCGCCCTTGCCGTACACCTCGGCGACGCGCTCCCTGGGCGCGGTCGAGGTGTAGACCCCCTGCTCGTAGGTGCAGGAGTCGAACTCGGGGTCACTGTGCCAGGGGCCGTCGGGCACGGCGGTCGCGAGGGCGCGCAGCCGGGAGGCGGCGGCGCGAAGAGTGTCGGCGGGGGTCACCGGGTGATCCTTCCGGTCTTGCGCTTGCAGGCGGGGCAGGTGACGGTGGCGCTCGGGGGCATCCAGTGGGTGGTGGAGCCGTCGGCGATGAAGTACCCGCAGGCGGTCTCGTGGTCGCCTCCGAGCAGGTCGCGGGCGGCGTGGGTGTTCCGGCCGCCGTACAGCCGGACACGGCGCGGGTGATCGGGAGTCGTGCTCATCAGGTTCTCCTGGTGTTGTGGAAGGCTGTCGGGGTGCCCGCCCCGGGGTGAAGCCGGGGCGGGCATCCTGCGGTCACGGGGTGGGGGGCTCGGGGGTGGCGCTGACGAGCGGCGCCATTTCGCGGGCCGCGTCGAGCCGGGCGGCCAGGGCGTACACCTGGATGGCGCCCTGTGCCAGCGACGACGCCCCGCGGGAGGCGGAGCCGGAGCCGGCAGTGACCGCCCGGGCGTAGGCGGCGGCGTCATCGGCCAGCCGTTCGGCGTCGCGGGCCAGTTCCTCGGCTGCGGTGCGGATCTGGGTGTCGGCCATACGCCGGGCCAGACCATCGGCAGGCATCAGGATGTCTCCTTCGGGGTGTCAAGGATGTAGCCGGTGCGGCGCGGCCGGCCGTCGCGGGTAGTCGGGGACTGGTGCAGCGAGCTGACGCTCACGGCGTCGGCTCCTCGGTGACGACGATGGGCAGCACGGTCGCCAGGTGGCTGGCGAGCTGGCTGCGGGCGAGGCCGCGGAACGCCTCGCGCTGGACGTCGTCAGCGATCTCCCACGTGCCGGCAGAGACGGGGGTGCAGTGGGAGTACCGGACGCCGGAGATCTCGATCTCGGCGTGCAGGGCGATGTACCACGGGCCGGGCGTCTCGCGCTCGGGGCCGGTGGAACCGGATGTCCGCCGCTCGGGCTCGTCGTCGCGGCTGAGTCGGTAGCGGGTGCTGATGCTCATGGCGTCTCCTCCTTGGTGCGGTGGGTGTCGGGTCAAGCTGCTGTGTGGCGGGCTCGGCTGGCTGCGGACCGGACGGCTATCTGAGCGAGGCAGGCAGCACAGGGCCGCTCTCTGAGGGCTCGGTGGGTCTCGTAGCCGCGGATCGAGCCGCCGGCCGGGAGTGCGTGTTCCTGGGCGAGTACCCGGCGGCGGCGTGTGTCGGTCTGCTTCTCCCGGGCGCGGGTGCAGGTGGTGCAGCGCTCGCTGTGCTTGAGGTGCTCCATGTACGCGGGGCCGTCGCCGCAGGGCCGCCGGATGTGGCCGTGGCGGTCGATCCACCAGCCGGGCCCGCGTTGGGCGGCGATGCGTTCGGTGGGGGTGCGGCCGCCCCACACGCCGTACCTTTCGTCGGCTCCGAGGAGGGCGCAGGGGGCTTGGAGGGGGCAGGTGTGGCAGATGGCGGCGGCGTGCTGCTGGGCGGTGGGGGTGGTGGTCCACCACAGTTCGGGGGTGGTGGTGCAGGGCGGGGTGGGCATGGGGGCTCCTCTCCGGGGGGTTGGTGGTGGGGTGGTTGGTCAGGTGGTGGTGCAGGTGGTGTGGGTGGTGTGGCCGTGGGCGGCCCAGGTGGGGTCGAGTGGGCGGGTGCAGGTGGTGCAGTGGGGGTCTGTGCGTTCCGGCGTTCCCTCCCCGTTCCCCCTCTTCGAGGGGGGAACGTGGGGAACGGGGGGTGTTCCTGGGTGTTCCGCAGGTGTTCCGGGAACCATCTGAGCTGGGGTTTCTTCTGTTCCGGGCGTGTTCCGGGAACGCGTTCCGGGAACGCCCTCGGGAAGGGGCTCGGGGAACGCTTTCGGGGAACGGTCGATACTGGATGATTCCGGACGCGCTTTGCGAATCGCGACGGCGTCGGCGATCTTGGCGTTGCCCGCTGGCACCTGGAGGTCAACGAGGGTTTGACGGACTGCCCTGTTGCTCGCGTCGTTGGGCACGCGCGCGCGGTCGAGGACGCTGATGATGTGCTCCACCGTCCCGGGGACGGCGGCCATGCCGCTCGGGGCCTCGTGGGTCATGACGACGTGCCGGGTGCCGCCGACGGCCCAGTTGTCGCCGTCGCGCTGGGACTGGCGGAGCAGGCTGAAGTGGTCGGGGCCGATACCGGTGCGGGTGTGCGTGCGCTTGAGGGTGAGGGCGCCGCCGCCTTGGTAGGAGAGTTCCCAGACGTGGTCGACGTCCTGCGTCTTCGCGGAGGAGCCGCGTCCGCCGCGGTCCTTGTCCTTGCCGAAGTGGTCGAGGCGGATGGAGCCGACGCGATCGCGTTTGAGGGGGAGCAGGGTGTGGCGGTACAGCCCGAGCCAGGTATCGGCGTCGTTCTCGGGGCCGGAGATGAAGCGGGAGACGGTGTCGATGACGACAAGCTCGGCTTCAGTGGCTTTCACGAGGGCGAGAAGGTCGGCGCCGCCGGCGGCGGTGTCGAGGGGGCGTACGGGTGGGAAGGAGGCGTACTGGAGTTCGCCCATGGTGAGCGGTCCGGCGCCGAAGGACAGGAATCGTTCCTGTACCTGTTCCTGGCCGTTCTCGGCGTCGAGGTAGAGGATGCGCACGGGGGCTTGTGGCTTGTCTCCGAGGAAGGACTGTCCGGTGGCCATGCGCCACATCCATTCCTGGCAGAACAGGCTCTTGCCCGCTTTGCCGTCGCCGACGACGGTGATCTGTTGGCCGGGGCCCATGAGCTTGCCGGGGAGAAGCTGGATGGCTCCGAAGTCGGTGGCGAAGAAGGTGCCCCAGTTGAGGATGGCTGCGACGAGGTGTGCGGGGCCGTGACCGGTGGACTCGCGGAGCTGCTCGGCGTGGGTGAAGTCGGCGACGAGGGCGTCGAGGTCTTCGCCGGGGGCGCCGCTGAGCACGGCCGACTTGAGCCGGTTGGCGTGTTCGTCGTAGCGCCGCTTGCGGGCGGCTTCGGAGATCTGTTCGGCGAAGTGGGGGGCGCTGGTGGCGGGGAGGTAGTCGGCTCCGAGTCTGTTGATGGTGTTGCCGCCCTCTACCTCGCGGAGGCGGCCGAGGTTGTCGATCTCGGCGCGTATGAGGACGGGGTGGGGCGGGGTGCCGGCGGCGACGAGTCCGGCGACGGTGTCCCAGAGGAGCCGGTGGGCGGGGTGGTAGAAGTCGTCTCGGTCGATGATCGCGGCGCAGGCGTGGTAGGCGGCTGCGTCGTGCATGACGGCGCCGATGACGAGCGCTTCGGCTTCGGTGTCGTGAGGGGCCTGGGTGCTGAGGACGTCGAAGTCCGCCGGGTCCGCTGGGTCGCGGTGGTTCATGTGGCGGACGTTCTCCACGGTGCGGGCTCCTCAGTTCAGAACAGGGTGGTGGGGTCGGCGGGTGGGCAGCGGTGTTCGGTGACGATCTGGTGGCCGCAGGTGCGGCTCCAGCAGCGCCAGCGGAGTTCGGGGGGCCGCCAGGGGCCG
This sequence comes from Streptomyces sp. NPDC001889, assembly GCF_053594535.1. Classification (NCBI taxonomy): domain Bacteria; kingdom Bacillati; phylum Actinomycetota; class Actinomycetes; order Kitasatosporales; family Streptomycetaceae; genus Streptomyces; species Streptomyces sp. NPDC001889. The sequence goes on along the minus strand of NZ_JBSFER010000024.1, from coordinate 103,328 downwards.
GTGAGCAGGCACCAGGTGAGCCGGTTGGGTTCGCGGTGCTCGTGCTCGCGGGCGGGATCGATGGGGGTGAGGTCCGCGGTGACGTGGAGTGCGGCTACGCGGCCGACCCATTGGCGGAGGATGGGGGCCGTGCACGCCGGGCACCGGGAGTCGGCGGCGCCCGGCGTGCGACGGCCGGCCATCAGGCGCTCTGGGCGTCGCTCTGGAAGAGCGTCCCGCTGCTGGTGCGCCGGTCGTACATCTCCCGCTGGATGCCGCGGAGTCGTCCGCCGCTGATCTCGTCTCCGGCGACTTCGATGCTGGTGATGCGGACCTTGACAGCGGGGGCCTTGTCCTCATCGGGCCCAGGCTCGGTGCGCTCGACGTGGGCCAGCTCAACGACGGCCATCCACCGTCCGCGCCGCTGACGGAACATCTCGGTGGCGTGTGGTTCGAGTGCCTCGGCTACGTCGGTGAGGACTTTGGAGTCGAACTTGATGTCGGCGTCGATGTGGATCATGCGGCCTGCCTTTCGGTGGTGGGTGCTGCCACGGTGCAGCGGGCGGCGTGAATGGTGCGGACCGAGTCCACGAAGCGCTGGACCGTGGCGGCGCCGGTGACGGGGCCTTCCTGCTGGTGGCAGAGGAGGCAGGCGTAGACGGCGCGGGGCTGGCGGGTGTAGTGGATGTGGCCGGCGCGCTGGCCGTGGCGGATCTCGCGGCCGTCGCCGAGGTCGACGGCGAGTGCGCCGGTCAGGGTCTGGCGCCCGGTCATGACGCCTGCCCGAAGATCGCGGCGAAGGCCGCCCTGTTGCGGGCGCGCATGGGCTGGTCTTCGACGCAGCCGGGGGCGACGCAGCGCGGGTAGTCGCAGCCGGCGCGCACCTTGCCCACTGGCTCGCGGCCGTGCCGGATCTGGAACGCGATTCGCAGCGCGGTGTGAGTACGGCAGCGGTGATCGAAGACCGCAGTCCCGAAGGTGTCCCTGCGGCCGGTCCACTGGAGGTGGACGCCGTCTGGTGTGGTGCGGGCCCAGTACGCGGCCTCGGGGGATGCGAACACCGGGCTCCGGCCACGGCGGGTCTTCGGGATGCCGAGATCGGTGCGGATCGCGGCGATGGTGTGGGGGTCGACGTGGGTCCGGCGGGATATCTCGGCGTTCGAGTGCCCAGCGCGCAGGAGCGCAGCGATGTGGGTCGCGCGGGGCTTCACTGGGCCGCCACCGTGGCGCGGTCGGGCCAGCGCACCGAGTCGAGCGCCCGCCGGCGGGCGTCGCCGACGACGGCGAGCGGCCATCCGAGCCAGTGCACACCCATCGCCATGAGGATGTAGGCGTCGGCCTCGTCGTACCGGGCGGTGCCCTCGGTGTGGATGCCGTAGGTCTCGGCGACGGCGGTGCGGAGTGCGCCCTTCAGCGCGTCCCCGCGGAGCCGGGCCCCGGTCGTCTCGTCTTTGGGGGCGGCGGTGCCGACGGCGTAGATCATGCGCTGGCCGGGGGTGATGACGGCGTACGGGATGCGGCGCTTCCAGAGGTCGTGGCGGACCATCCACCGCATCGCGGCGAGCGCGTCGGCGCCGCTGTTGTTGTGGCCGTACGCCGCGCCCTCGATGACGACGAAGTCGGCGTGGCGGATGTGGTCCCCGATGCCCGCGAGCTGCTGCTCGAACCTGCTGTGCTGGCTGGTGCCCTTGGCCTTGACGTGGTCGGTCCAGCCCTCTCCGGCGATGCCGGTGATGCCCATGGCGACATCGAGGCCGATGACCCGGGGCCGGGGCCCGGCCGTGGCCGGGAGGGTGGGCATCCCGGCCACGGGGGTGGTGGGGGCGGTCACTGGGCACCGCCTCGGGGGTGGGGGATCAGCGGCCACTCGGTCCGCACGCCGGTCGCCCACGACTCCTTGCCGGGCGTCCGGGCGAAGTACGCGGCCAGGGATTCGGCCTGCTCGCGGGCCCACTCGATCTGCCGGCCGTGGAGGACATCGAGCGCCGCGCCGCCGATCTCCGGCACGCCCTGTCCGATACGCCAGGCGACTCTGCATGCGGCGATGGCGTCGGCGTCTGCCGAGTGCGCCCCGTCCAGCGGCACGCGGTAGGTGCGGCAGAGGTCTTCGAGCTTCCGCCCACCCCGCCGGTACGGATCGGTGCGCTTGTCGAGGACCCGCGGGTCGATGACGCGCAGCTGGTCGCCGACGATGTCGGTCAGCGGCTGGACGCCGTGCCGGCGGGCCTCGCGGTCGAGCATGGTGAGATCGAAGCTCGCGTTCATCGCGACGACGGGTATGCCGTCCCGGACAACGTGGGCGAGCGCGGCGACGACCTGCTCGACCACCTCGGCGGCCGGGCGGCCGTCGGCCTGGGCCTGCTCGGTGGTGATGCCGTGGACGGCGGCCGCGCCGTCGGGGATGTCGATGCCGGGGTCGGCGAGCCATGTGGCGGTGGCGGTGGGCTGGCCGCCGCCGACCTGGACGACGCAGGCGGTGACGATCCGGTCGTCTTCTACGGAGACGCCGGTGGTCTCCAGGTCGAAGCCAGCCATGCGGGCGAGGTGCCAGCTCACGCGACCTCACCGGCCTTCACCGCGGCGAGGAAGGTCTCCAGCTGCCCGACGGAGCCGGACGACGGGTGCAGCCCTCCGTGCCGCTCCGCGAACGCCCGCTCTACCTGCTCGGTCGTCAGGCGGAACGGGCCGGCGGCGGCGATGATCTGGAACCACACGTCCTGTGCGGCGGCCGGGTCCACGATCTCCGCGTCCACGACCTCGTCGGTGCTGGTGTCAGGGGCGTCGGGGATGGCGTCGATGCAGGCGGGTGGGGCGTCATCCTCTTCAGGCTGCGCGGTCTGCTGCTTGAGGGTTTTACCGCGGGCTTTCAGCGTCGCGGCCAACGCGTCATCCAGGTGACCGGCCTGGTTCGCCTGCGTCCAGAGACGGCCTACCTCGTCCGCGTCGGTGGCGACGTCGGCGAGCGCGGCGTAGTCCGGGCGGCCAGCTTCGATCGCGGCCCGCTCCGGGCCGCCGGTCATCGCTGCGGACTCCGGGATCTGTCCGGAGACCAGCGCGGTCGGCGTGATGTCCACGTCGATCGTGGGCACCATCCACCGCAGCGTCTTTCCCTCCCGCTTCGCCGTCCGCTCCTCCAGACCGAGGTGCGCCGGGACATACCCGCCCGCCCGGGCCAGCAACTCGGCGACCCCGGGGAGTTCGAGGGCGGCGTAGTAGCCGTGGGACTCCAGCCTCCACACCCCGACGCCGGGGATCTCGGCGAGGACGACGGACAGGCGCGTGGTGGGCTTGCACTGCCGGTCGTGCGGGTCCGGGCCGCACAGGCACTGCCGGTCCTTCAGCAGCTCGGTGACGCCGTCGCAGCGGCGCTGGCAGCCACCGCCGGACCACAGCTCGTAGTACTGCGAGACGGGCTGGTGGGGGACGAGAATCGGCATGCGGGTCGCGTCGGTGATGACCTCGTACTGTCCGGTGCCGCCGTCGGGGGTCCAGGGGGCGACGGTGCCGCCGTACTGCGCGGCGACCTTGTCGAGGAGGGGCCGGGACGGGCTGGTGAGCCGGAAGCGGTTCAGCTTCGCCGGGCGCGTCCGGCCGTTGGAGGTGGGGACCTTCTGGCCGATGCGGATGCGGCCGAGTTCGCGGATGCGCTGCTGGAGATCGAGGATCGGCATCAGGCCGCAGCTCCTTCGGTCGTGGTGGCGGGGAGGGTAAGTGCGTCGCCGACGACGCTCTTGGCCGTGGTGGTCTGGAAGTCGGCGATGGCCTTGATGTGCAGGAACGCGGCGTACACCTCGGGCCCGCAGGCCACGGGGATGAGCCGGTATCCCTCCGGCCGCAGGTGCAGCACGACGCCGGTGGTGTGCATGGCCGGGAGGGGGATGCGGGTTCCGTCGCGGAGCCAGCCAACCTCGGCCCCGCGGTACGCGGCCATCTGGATTCCGGCCTCCGCGTAGACGCCCTTGATGTCGAGTTCGCCGCCGGTCTTGGTGTCCCCGATCAGCACCGCGTCGGCGGGCACCTCGGTGCCGAAGCGGGCGGTCAGCGCGGCAGCGATCCGGGCGGAGCGGAGGAGGTAGTCGAGCTTTCCGGCGTAGCCGTCGGTCTCGTTGCCGACGACCATCTCGGAGGCTTCGAAGGTCACAGCCCAGTCGGCGACGAAGCGCTCGAAGTGCTCCAGGTAGGGGCGGATCTCCGGGTTGTTGCGCAGCGCTTCGGGGATCGGCCGGTCGAGGACGTGGGCTTCGATGACGTCGTGGACGGCTCCGCCGATCTCAGCGCGGGCGTCCTTCTTGCGGGTGTGGGCCCGGCGGAGCCAGTCGTACGCCTCAGTCCGGTCCTCGGGCCGCAGGCTGCTGTGGATGAGATAGGGCAGGTTTTCGAGCGCGGTCTGCGCGGTGATGTTCCCGGCCCAGAAGACGAGCGCCTCCTTGGGCATGCCCTGGGAGAGGATCGTGGTGACCCGGCGGAGCTTGGTGCCGGTGAGGGGATCGCGGTACCAGCCCTGCGAAGGGCGGGGGATACGGTCCGCGCCGGTGGGGGCAGGGGCGCTTTTCTTCCGGGAGCGCCGGCCGGGGGCCGGGCCCGTGGTGGGCCCGGCCATCGGTGTCATCGTCACGGGGCACCGCCGTCGCGGGCGGACCGAAGCAGGTATTCAGCGAAGGGCCGCGCCTCCTGCGGGCTGGCCAGCGTGCGCCGTCGGCGCTTCCCGCCCTCCCGCCAGTTGACCTGGGAGCCGGACAGTCGGACAGCGGAGATACCCGGGCTCGTGGACACCTCGGCGGCGGCCTTCTCTGCACGCTGCCGCAGCAGGCCGGTGGCCCATGTGGCACCGTCGTCGAACGCGTCCGCCTCGCTGTCGGCGACGTCGTCCGGGAGGTCGGCGTCATCGATGTCGGCGGCGACCTGGCGCAGCGCCTCAGCAGTGATGTCGGCGTACAGTCGGTCGGCGTCTGCGCTGGTCATGTGCTTGCGCAGTTCGCGGTTCAGGTCGCTCATGGGGTGTCCTCTCGGTCGACGTAGGCGCGGCCGGGCTCGAAGAAGTCGGCCGGGCTGGTGGACTCGCCCTCGCGGGTGTCCTTCCCTCCGGCGGTCTCGTCGGCCATGCGGCGCAGGCGGATCGCAAGCCCTTCCAGCGCTCCAGCCGCGGCCGCGCATTCTTCGCTGTCCTCGAAGAGACCGACGGACCTGCCGGACAGGGCGGCAGCCTCGTGCAGTACCTCGGAGCGGTAGGCGTCGAGCAAGCTGTTCACGCTGTCCGCCTCTCCGGGTGCCAGAGACCAGCCGCCGCCGGTGAGGCTCTCGAACAGCTCCTCACGGGCGCTCATGCGGCACCTCGCTCGGAGGTCACTGCGCGGGGCCCGGCGGCGGCGATGAGCCGCTCCGCCAGCTCGCGGGCTTTCGTCCCGTACAGCGGGACCCTGCTGGAGGCGCGCGCCGTGAGGTCGGCCACCAGCTCCTCGAACGGGAGCCGGCCCTCGGCGGGCGCCCGGGTTTCGGTCGCCAGGTCCACCAGCCGGTCCCACAGATCAGCGTCGGCCGGGTCGAGGAGCGCCTCCAGGACGTCGGCCACCACCAGCGAGGTGAGCGCGGACAGGTCGAGCACCGGTCCGCTCGGGGTGGAGTCGATGTAGACCGGGATCGGCCCGGACACGGCACGGTCAGACATGGGAGTCCCCCAGAGGAGTCGGGTGGCAGTAGCCGCAGCGCGCGGTACCGGTCGGCACGGGACGCGGGCACGCGGTGCAGGTGGAGAGGGTGATCAGGGACGGCGGCACGGCCGGCGCCTCAGCGCGGTGGTGGATCAGGTGCGCCAGCGCGGGCAGACCCCGGAAAATCACGGCGGCCAGGAGTCCGTAGGCGCAGAGCGCGGCGATCACGATGCGGGTCACGAGCATCACCGGTCACCGCCCTCGGGGGAGGTCACGGAGAATGACGCGCAGGGGCAGATCAAGATCGGGTCGCCGAACGTCTTGGGCAAGTGGGCCCAGCACTTCGTGTCCCCGTGGTGGTGATCCACACCGGTATGGCCGCAGGAGCACAGGGCGTCCCGTGCAGGCAATACCCCGGATCGGCGGGGTGGAGGCGTCGTTCCCGCGTAGGCCCGTCCGCCGTCAGCGGCGATCCGGACCGCCTCCACCGTGAAGGGCCCGCCGGAGACGATCCCGCGCCGCTCCGCCGCGTCGCACACGTCGTGCACCGCGCCCACGCAGCCGCGCAGGAACGCCAGCTCCTCGGCGACCGTGGGCTCCAGGCCCACGTACTCAGCGAGTTCCGTCTCCAGCTCCGCGACCCGGGCCTGGAGACGGTCCAGCTCCACCAGCTCGCCCGCCGTCTCCGGGGACTGGAGCAGACCCGCCGCATCCAGAGCCGCCGCGATCGCCGCAGCCGAGAGCTGGCCCTGCTCCTGCGCCGCCTGGATCACACCAGCGGCCGCACACCTTGCCCCGCTCACGACGTGACCTCCGTGGCCTCGCGCATCGCAGCCCACTCAGCGGCCGGGATGAAGCGGACCGCCGCGAGGTCAACTGTCACGCCGTTCACCAGGAACATCGCCCGTGCACGCTCTGTCCCCTGCCCCTCCCAATAGGAAGGGGCAGGGGACAGCGTGACCGTCAGCTCCGTACCCAGATAGGCGGCCCAAGCGCGGGCATCCGCGATCGTGGAGGTCTGGAGCGTCACGCTGGCCACCGAGGCGGTCGGCTCAGGGCGCACATCCAGCAGCGCGGGCAGGCCCTCAGCCCCGGCCAGGATCTGACGCGCTACGGACGCGCACCGGTCGGCGTTAGCCAGCATCTGCTGCACAGCAGTCTCGAAGTCGCTCACGCCGCCACCGCCAGCGCCCGCGCCAGCTCCGGCATCACGGACTCGCCCACCGGCAGCGGCACCGACACGCGGATCGGGACTCGGGCCCCAGAGGCCCCCGGTGGGGTGAAAGTTCGGAGGCTCCACAGCTGCACGCCCTCGAACGGCACGGACCGGTGGATCTCTCCGCCGAGCGCCTCCAGCCAGCACCCGAGGTCATCCGCCTTCGCGACGGACACGTAGACCGCCTCCGGGCGGGCCACGACGGTGGGCGCCGGCAGGGGCAAGTAGCCGAGCATCGCGGTGATCGCCGCGCGGTGATCGGCGGCCGCACGCAGTGCCTCGGCCGCCTGAGCGGTCCACGCGCTGGGCAGGCTGACCGTCGCGGTCATCGGAGATCACCGGGGCCCTGGGCGGGCCGCCGAGAGCGGCCGAGGGATGTGATGATGGAGGACATGTGTCCGTCCTTTCGATCGGTGTTGCGATCGGAATGGGTGTGATGCGCAGGGGTCGCGTACGGACCAGGCCCGGTCCGGGGCGGCCCCGACTCTTTTGGGTCAGCCAGCGCGGCGGGGCTTCTTGATCGAGAGCGGCTGTACGTCGAACTGCTCGCCGAACGCGCGGACGTGCTCGATACGGAAGGTGATCCGGCCGCCCCACCGGGAGAAGGGGATGCGGCGGGCGTAGGCGGCCTCGCGGAGCATCCGAGCGGTGGTGGGGAGCCGGAACGGGCCGTTGGGATCGACCAGCTCCTCTGGCGTGTAGTGCCTGATCAGAGCCTCGTCGGGGGCAGTTTCGCGCCCCTGGGTGATCGTGCTCACTGCGTCTCCTCTGGAGGATCGATAGCGGCAGTCGGCACCCGCAGTGCTTCGGCGATCCGCCGGATCTTCTCCGGGGCAGGTCGCCTGACTTCTCCGCGCTCCAGTCGCGAGAGGTAGCCGCGAGTGAGGCCGGTCTTCGTCTCCAACCCTCGAAGGCCCAGATTCTGGGCTTCCCTGAGGGCTCGCACTGCTGCGCCGTTCACTGTCACACCCAGAATCTAAGGGTTGCACCCCCAAGGTGCAAGCAATGTGCCTACGATCTACCCACAGTTTCCGTGGGAACAAGCGTCCGCATGCAACCTCGGGCCACAGTTTCTGAGCCATGCGCCCAGGTCACACGCCCGAAAGCTGGCTGTGTGGTTGCATAAAACTGCGGCAAGATGTGGAGGCATGACATGGAACTGGCCAGCGCTCGGTAACCACCTGCAAGCAGCCCGAGAAGCGCGCCGCATGACACAGCCGCAACTCGCGGACCGGGTAGGCGTCTCCCTGTCGACCGTGCAGTCCGTCGAGGCCGGCAAGCCGTTCGCCAAAGTGACGCCGACGATCCGAGCCATGGCTCGGATCGTCGGCTGGACGGAGGACTCCCCCGAGGCCGTGCTCGCGGGTGAAGAACCGTCCTATGTGGAGGACTACCCCCGCGCGGGCGGGGCTGAGCCTCCCCAGGAGGAGCAGGAGACACCCGCGCTCCCCCCGCTCATTGCCGAAGAGCTGCGGGAGGGGCAAATCCTGGGGTCGGGCGTCTACGACCTGACCCAAGAGGGATCATCAGCCCAGCTGATCGTGATCGTTAAAGGCCCGTCGGATGCCACCCCTGAAGACATGCGTCGCTATGCCCAAGCCTGGCGCCAAAAGGACCGAGCCCTAAGGAAGTTGGAATCCAGCGAAGGGGATTCGACTTCCTGACAGTTCATCATTTCCAAAAAGCACTCCACAGAAGCGGAAGCATATGATTGCATGATCCCACCAACGAGGGGGCCACCTTCGTATCTTGGGGGGCATTGTCATGCATATGCGCGTCCGCGTGGTGCGCAGTCACAAGATCCCGTCCGGGACAGTGACCGCAGAGGACACCTACACCGAAGAGGCAGAGGCAGCAGGACTGCGACAGCCGATTGAGACAGTCCTCGGTTTCAACGAAGATGATCTCGCCCCGACTGTCGTGGACGAACTGTCCGCCGGGTTCACCATCGAGGCTCAGGGTTGGTACGAGGTAGTCGACCCGTCACTACTCGCCGCCCTGCCTCCAGCGCCTCAGATCCGTGTCATCCGCCGCCGCGACCTCCCCCAAGGCGCCCGTGTGATGATCCAAGACGCCCTGGATGTCGTCACCATCGTCTTCCACGAGGACGAGATCACAGAGGCCGGCCGACTTGCGTACGAGAGGTTCCTCATCAAGCGCTCCAAGACGTGGGTGCGCCGGGAGGGGATCTAGGTCGTGGCTCACGCCGAGAAACGATGGTCCGAAAAAGACAAGCGCTGGTACTGGCGAGTTAAGTACAAGTTGCCCAATGGCAGATACGGGTCGACAAGCAGAGATGATGCTGGCAACCGCTTCACAACGGAGAGGTCAGCCGAAAAGTATGGCCACGCGCAGGAGACCGACGTACACCGCGGCACCTTTATTAACCCTCGCGACGGCGATAGGACGCTCGCTCAATGGGTTGCGATCTGGCTGAAGGCCATCGACGTCGGACCGCTAACGGAGAAGGAGTACCGCCTTCGAATCAAGAATCACATCCTTCCGGAGTGGGGTGCCGTAAAGATCAGGGAACTTTCCAGGGCAGAGATCGCGGCATGGGAGAAGGAGCTGCGCTCTCGTTTCTCGAAGAACTACGCGGACGGCATCATGTCCACGTTTCGAACTCTGATGGAAGACGCCGTCAGCGAGAGGCTTCGTGCCGACAACCCCGTTGGCACCCGCAAGGGAGGGCGTCGGGGGCGGTACGTTCCGCGCACCACGGCTGAGGAGAGGGTCACGGCAACGCCTCGCCAGGCCCTTCTCATCGCGCGCAACGGGCTGGCGATGCACGGCATCAACCAGTACGCCCTCGTCCTGACGTCCGCGTACACCGGTCTACGGATCGGCGAGGTGGCTGGGCTCCATCGGGACCAGCTGCAGCTCAAAGACGCCGGCGCTGGAGCACGGATCTTCCTGCGAGACCAGGCGCAGTACGTCCATGGGGCCTTCACCCAGATTCCGGCGAAGTACGACTCGGGACGGGGGCTCATCATCCCGCCGTTCCTGGCCAGCCTCCTCAGCCAGGTCATCGGCTATCGGCCGGCCGGGGAGTGGGTTTTCACCGCCCCCAAAGGAGGCCGTCTCCTGCGGGGTGGCGACTGGTACTCGTATATATGGCATCCCATGTGCGTTGGCCGAGCACCACGCGGCATAGTGCGAGGGGCCAAGGCCCGGCTGGGCATCCGGCCTGTGACGGGGACAGAAGGACTCACCCCTCACGGTCTGCGGCACAGCCAGAAGGTGTGGCTTGACGAGGGCGGCCACCCCCGAGTAGCGGTAGAGGCTCGCATGGGACATGTGCTGCCGGGCGTTGAGGGGACGTACTCCCATGTGACCGTCTCGATGGAGCTGGCGATCGCGGCGCGTCTTCAGCACCTCTGGGAGAGTTCACTCAAGGTGGTACCGGATCGTCGTGAGTACGGCCCCTATCCGCCCCTGGCACCCGGTCGGCGGAAACGATCTCCCAAAAATCTCCCAGAAGCTCTGGCCGCTGTTCAGCGATGTTCGGCAGCGCCATCAGCTGGCTCAGTCGGCGGCACGATGGCTAGCCACTGACCTGGTGAAAGTCAGCGGATCGGGAGGCCGGAGAGGGTGCGGGCGATGACCAGGCGCTGGATCTCGCTGGTGCCCTCGAAGATGGTGTAGATCGCCGCGTCCCGGTGCATCCGCTCCACCGGGTACTCACGGGTGTAGCCGTTGCCGCCCAGGATCTGGACCGCCTGGGCGGTGACCGCGGTGGCGGTCTCGCTCGCGTAGAGCTTGGACATGGAGCCCTCGGCCGAGGTGAAGGGCTTTCCGGTGGCCGCCATCCAGGAGGCGCGCCAGACCAGGAGGCGGGCCGCGTCGATCCGGGTGCGCATGTCGGCGAGCTGGAAGGCGATGCCCTGGTTGTCGATGATCGGGCGGCCGAACTGGGTGCGGGTGCGGGCGTAGTCGAGGGCGACCTCGTAGGCGGCGCGCGCGGTGCCGACCGCCATCGCGCCGACGGCGGGGCGGGAGGCCTCGAAGGTGGCCATGGCGGCGTTCCTCAGCCGCTCGCCGCCGCGCCCCGGGCCGTCCGCGCGGCGCTCCCGGGCGCGGGCGAGGCGTTCGTCCAGCTTCTCCTTGCCGCCGAGGAGGCAGTGCCCGGGGACCCTGACGTCCCGGAGGACGACCTCGGCGGTGTGGGAGGCGCGGATGCCGTGCTTTCTGAACTTCTGGCCCTGGGTGAGGCCGGGGGTGCCGGGCGGGACGACGAAGGAGGCGTGGCCCTTGGTGCCGATTCCGGGGTCGACGACCGCGACGACGACATGGACACCGGCGATGCCCCCGTTGGTCGCCCAGGTCTTGGTGCCGTTGAGCACCCATTCGTCCCTGGCCGGGTCGTGCACGGCCCGGGTGCGCATGGCGCCCACGTCCGAGCCGGCGTCGGGTTCGGAGGAGCAGAAGGCCGCGACCCGGACATCGTCGGCGTCGCCGTACATCTGGGGTATCCAGGTGCCGATCTGTTCCTCGGTGCCGTTGGCGAGGACGCCGACGGCGGCCAGTCCGGTGCCCACGATGGAGAGGCCGATGCCCGCGTCGCCCCAGAACAGCTCCTCCATGGCCAGCGGGATGCCGAGGCCGGTGGGATCGAAGAACTGCTGGGCATAGAAGTCGAGCGAGTAGATGCCGGCCCTGGCCGCCTCCTGGATCACCGGCCAGGGGGTCTCCTCGCGCTCGTCCCACTCGGCGGCGGCCGGGCGCATGACCTCGGCGGCGAAGCCGTGGAGCCAGTCGCGGATCTGCGTCTGGTCGTCGTTGAGTTCGAGGGTGAACCCGGCCATGTCCCCTCCAGCGCTGCGGAGCCCCCGGACGGAGGCACTGGACGTTACTTGCGGTAACGGCAGTGTGTTGCCGGTGGGAAGGGTGTGTCAACCGGGACGGGACCGATCCCCCGGCCGGGTGCGGAGTGTTAGTTTGCGCAGGCGTGACGCAATCGCTCGGGCGGGGAGATGCACCGATGGAGACCACACAGCAGTCCTCCGATCAGGCTCGGCCGGCCGATCAGCGCCGCCGGGAGCTGCTGGAAGCCGCGGACCGGGTGGTGCTCCGGGACGGCCCGAAGGCCTCCATGAACGCCATCGCGGCGGAGGCGGGGATCACCAAGCCGATCCTGTACCGGCACTTCGGCGACAAGGGCGGCCTCTACCGGGCCCTGGCCAAGCGCCACACCGACGCGCTGCTCGACTCCCTGCGCGCCGCGCTGGACGCGCCGGCGGACCGGCGGGAGCGGATCGAGGCGACGCTCGACACCTATCTCGCGGCCATCGAGACCCGGCCGCAGGTGTACCGCTTCCTGATGCACCCCGCGGAGGACACCCAGCAGCCGGAGCCCGGCTCGCCCGAGGCCGGCTTCGACGTGGGCCGCCACTCGGCGCCGCTGCTGCGGAGGCTGGGCGAGGAGCTGGCGAAGGTGATCCACGACCGGGTCGACCTGGGACCCGACGGGGAGCGGCTGGCCCGGGTCTGGGGCCATGGCATCGTCGGCATGATGCACGCCGCCGGGGACTGGTGGCTGAACGAGCGCCCCTGCTCGCGCGCGGAGTTGGTGCGCAGCCTGGCGGATCTGCTCTGGGGGCGGCTCGCCGCGGTCCCGGACCGGGCGGGCGGGCCCGGCTTCTGACACCCCGTCCGATCCACCCGCCTTCCGGCACCCCCTCCGGCCCCGTCCGCACCGCGGACCCGGTGCGGCGCGGCGCGGCGGTGCTCAGCGGTCGCCGGGGCGGGACCAGGGCGCCCGGCGGGCCGAGCGCAGCAGCCGGGAACGGCGCAGCCCGGTGAGCCGGTCCGGATAGACCAGCCCCTCCAGATGGTCGTACTCGTGCTGGAGGCAGCGGGCGAAGAACCCGGTACCCGCCACCCGCACCGGCGTACCGTCCATCCGCACCCCCTCCACCACCGCGTGGTCGAACCGCTCCGTCCCCGCTTCGAGGCCCGGCAGCGACAGACACCCCTCGGGGCCCCGCACCACCACCCCGTCCGCCTCGGTCAGCCTCGGATTGACGACATGTCCGAGATGGCGTACATCGTCGTCGTCGGGGCAGTCGTAGACGAAGACCCGCAGCCCCACGCCGACCTGGTTGGCCGCGAGCCCCACACCCTGGGCGGCGTACATCGTGGCGTACAGGTCCTCGATGAGCCGCCCGAGCGCGGGACCGAAGTCGGTGACACTCTCACAGGGGCTGTGCAGCACCGCGTCCCCGAGCAGGCTCATGGGCCGCACGAGTCCGGAACTGCCGGGGATCGGCCGGTTTCGCATGGCGCCAAGCCTACGTTCAGCCGGGGGTCCGGCGTTCCGGGCGGTGCCGAGGTTCGGGGGCGGGTCCGGACGTGGATAGGCTTGGGCCGACCGATGCAAGGAGGATCAAGGACGATGTCAGGCAACTCGGAGCCACTGACGCCGCGCGCCAAGCTCGCCGTGACGGCCGGCAGAGCCGCAGCGGCGGTCTCCCGCGCCGCCGGACGCGGCAGCGGCTCGGTGATCGGCGGCCGGGTCGCGCTCAAGCTCGACCCGGATCTGCTCGGGCGGCTGGCGCAACACCTGGACGTCGTCCTCGTGTCGGCCACCAACGGCAAGACCACCACCACGCGACTGATCGCCGAGGCGCTGCGCGCCGCGGGCCCGGTCGTCTCCAACGCGCTGGGCGCCAATATGCCGGCCGGTATCACCTCCGCCCTCGCGGGCGGCTCGGATGCCAAGTTCGGTGTGATCGAGGTGGACGAGAAGTACCTCGCCGGGGTGGCGCGCGATGTGACGCCCAAGGCGATCGCGCTGCTCAACCTCTCCCGCGACCAGCTGGACCGCGCGGCGGAGACCCGGATGCTCGCGGAGAAGTGGCGGGAGGGGCTGGCCGGCTCCAAGGCGGTCGTGATCGCCAACGCCGACGACCCGCTGATCGTCTGGTCCGCCTCCTCCTCCCCGCACGTGGTGTGGGTGGCGGCCGGCCAGGAGTGGAAGGACGACGCCTGGTCGTGCCCGTCCTGCGGCGGTGTGATGCAGCGCCCGGGCGATGACTGGTTCTGCGGCGAGTGCGGCTTCCGCCGCCCCACCCCGAGCTGGGTGCTCAGCGGCGACTACGTCCTGGACCCGCACGGTTCGGCCTGGCCGATCCGGCTCCAGCTGCCCGGCCGCGCCAACAAGGCCAACGCCGCCACCTCCGCCGCCGTGGCCGCCTGCTTCGGCGTTCCGCCGCAGGTGGCGCTGGAGCGGATGTACTCGGTGCAGGCCGTGGCCGGCCGCTACGACGTGGTCAGCTTCCTGGAGCGCGATCTGCGGCTGCTGCTCGCCAAGAACCCGGCGGGCTGGCTGGAGACCTTCTCCCTGATCGACCCGCCGCCGACCCCGGTGATCCTCGCGGTCAACGCCCGGGGCGCGGACGGCACCGACACCTCCTGGCTCTGGGACGTCGACTACACCCGGCTCGCGGGCCACCCGATCTCCGTGATCGGCGACCGCAGGCTCGACCTGGCCGTCCGGCTGGAGGTCGCCGGCCTGGACTTCCGGGTGTACGACACCGTGGACGACGCCGTGCGCAACGCCCCGCCGGGACGGATCGAGCTGATCGGCAACTACACCGCCTTCCAGGACGTGCGCCGCCGCGTCGGCAACTGATCCGACGAGCCGCAGAGACTTTAAGGACATCACAGACATGAGCGACAGCAGTCTGCGTCTGGTCTGGGTCTACCCGGACCTGCTCAGCACCTATGGCGACCAGGGGAACGCCCTGGTCGTGGAGCGCCGGGCCCGGCAGCGCGGGCTCGATGTGCAGCGGGTCGACGTGCGCAGCGACCAGCCGATCCCGACGTCGGGCGACATCTATCTGATCGGCGGCGGCGAGGACCGCCCGCAGCGGCTGGCCGCCGAGCGGCTGCGCCGGGACGGGGGGCTCGCCCGGGCCGCCTCCAACGGCGCGATCATCTTCTCGGTCTGCGCCGGCTACCAGATCCTGGGCCAGGAGTTCATCAACGACCTCGGTGAGCGCGAGCCCGGCCTCGGGCTGATCGACGTGGTCTCCACCCGGGGCGAGGGCGAGCGGTGCGTCGGTGACGTACTGGCCGATATCGACCCCCGTTTCGGGCTGCCGCAGCTGACCGGTTTCGAGAACCACCAGGGCGTCACCCACCTCGGCCCCACCGCCCGCCCCTTCGCCCGGACCCTCATCGGCCGGGGCAACGGCACCGGCGACGGCACCGAGGGCGCGTACAACGGCACCATCTTCGGCACGTACATGCACGGCCCGGTCATGGCCCGGAACCCGCAGATCGCGGATCTGCTGCTGAAGCTGGCGCTCGATGTCAACGCGCTGCCGCCGACGGACGACCGCTGGTACGAGGCGCTGCGCGACGAGCGCATCGCCGCGGCGACCCAGCCCGCCTGAGGCCGGCCCGCCGAGGGCTCCCGGGGCGTCCCATCTGATGGGACGCCCCATTCGGTTCCCGCCACCGACCGCCGGTAGGGTGACGGAAAACCAGCCGGACGACGTGGTCCGGGAGTCGGCCCACGTTGCAAAGGTATTTCGGGCAATGCGCATTGGTGTGCTCACCTCCGGCGGCGACTGCCCCGGCCTGAACGCCGTCATCCGCTCCGTCGTGCATCGCGCTGTCGTCGACCACGGTGACGAGGTCATCGGCTTCCACGACGGCTGGCGGGGCCTGCTGGAGTGCGACTACCGCAAGCTCGACCTGGACGCCGTGAGCGGCATTCTCGCCCGGGGCGGCACCATCCTCGGCTCCTCCCGGGTCCGCCCCGAGGATCTCCGCGGCGGGGTGGAGCGCGCCCTGGGGCACGTCGCCGACCTGGGGCTCGACGCGATCATCCCGATCGGCGGCGAGGGCACGCTCAAGGCGGCCCATCTGCTCTCCGAGGGCGGTCTGCCGATCGTCGGGGTGCCCAAGACCATCGACAACGACATCGCGTCGACCGATGTCACCTTCGGCTTCGACACCGCCGTGGGGGTCGCCACCGAGGCGCTGGACCGGCTGAAGACCACCGCCGAGTCCCACCAGCGGGTGCTGATCGTGGAGGTCATGGGCCGGCACACCGGCTGGATCGCCCTGCACTCCGGCATGGCGGCCGGGGCGCACGCGATCGTCGTGCCCGAGCGGCCCTTCGACATCGGCGCGCTGGCGAAGCGGGTCGGCGCGCGGTTCGAGGCGGGCAAGCGGTTCGCGATCGTGGTGGTCGCCGAGGGCGCCAAGCCCGTCGAGGGCTCGATGCGCTGGGACGAGGGCGGCAAGGACGTCTACGGCCACGAGCGCTTCGCCGGGGTCGCCCGCCAGCTCTCCGTGGAGCTGGAGGAGCGCCTCGGCAAGGAGGCGCGGCCGGTGATCCTCGGCCATGTGCAGCGCGGCGGCACCCCGACCGCGTACGACAGGGTGCTCGCCACCCGCTTCGGCTGGCACGCGGTGGAGGCGGCGCACCGGGGCGAGTTCGGCATGCTGACCGCGCTGCGCGGCACGGAGATCGTGATGGTGCCGCTGGCCCACGCCGTGGAGACGCTGAAGACCGTCCCGGCCGAGCGGTACGCCGAGGCCCAGTGCGTGGTGTGAGCCCCCGGCGGCGGTGAACCGCGCGGAACCGCCCCCGGTCGTGATCGCGGCCGGGGGCGGCTCTAGTCTGGTTCCGGCAAGCCGCACAACCAGGACGAAACAGGAGCCGGCGGATGGATCACAGCGGGCACGGCACGTCGATGGACCTGCCGCCGTTCACGCTGGGGCGGGGGCTGGAGTTCTCGCCGGACGCGTTCTTTCTGACCGGCTGTCTGCTGGCGCTGGCGCTGTACGGATGGGGGGTCCTGCGGCTGCGCCGGCGCGGCGACGCCTGGCAGCCGGGCCGCACCCTCTTCTTCGTCGCCGGTGTGCTGACCGTGGCGCTCGCGATGTGCACCAAGCTCAATGACTACGGCATGGTCATGTTTAGCGTGCACATGGTGCAGCACATGATCATCAGCATGGTCTCCCCCATTCTGCTGCTGCTGGGGGCACCGGTCACCCTGGCGCTGCGGGCACTGCCGGTCGCGGGGCGGGGCCGCACGGGGCCGCGCGAGCTGCTGCTCGCCCTGCTCCAGAGCCGCTATATGAAGATCGTGACCCACCCCGCCTTCACCATCCCGCTCTTCATCGCGAGTCTGTACGGGCTCTACTTCACCCCTCTCTTCGATCTCCTGATGGAGTCGAAGCCCGGCCATATCGCGATGATGGTGCACTTCCTCGCCACCGGTCTGGTCTTCTTCTGGCCGATCATGGGAGTGGACCCGGGGCCGCACCGGCCCGGCTATGTGATGCGGATGCTGGAGCTGTTCGCGGGCATGCCGTTCCACGCTTTCTTCGGCATCGCGCTGATGATGGCGAGTGAGCCGATGGTCGGCGCCTACGCCAGCCCGCCGGCGTCCCTGGGCATCGACGCGCTGGCCGACCAGAACGCGGCGGGCGGGATCGCCTGGGCGTTCAGCGAGATTCCCTCGGTGCTGGTGCTGATCGCGCTGGTCTTCCAGTGGTACGGCTCCGAGCAGCGCCAGGCGCGCCGGACCGACCGGGCGGCCGACCGGGACGGCGACAAGGAGCTGGCGGCGTACAACGCCTATCTCGCCTCGCTCGAAGCGCGCGGCCGGTAGCGCGAACCGGGGTCTCCGGGTGACGATGACCTTCAGCGGCCACAGCGGCCCAGGAGGGCGCATATGTCCGGTTCGACGAAGGCGATGGGCGTGCTCACGGTCTCGACCCTGGTGGTCGTGACCGCGTACACCGCGGCACTCGGCAGCAATGGCTGGCTCTGGTTCGGCTGGGTGGTGCTCGGCCTGGTGACGATCGGGGTGGTCACCTCACAGCGCACCTGACAGCGCGCCCGGCGCCGTTCCCGGCCCCTGGCGGGCCGGTACGGCGGCGGGCAGCGGCCGGGTCTCCGGCGCGGGGCTTCCCGGCGCCGGGGAGGTCAGCGGCGTCCGTTCGGCCCGCTTCACCCGGCGGCTGAACCAGATGACCTTGCCGGTGGCGGTGGCGCAGGTGCCCCAGCTGTCGCTGAGCAGCGCGACCGCGGCGAGCCCGCCCCTCGGCGGGCAGGAGCTGGTCAGCCGGGGCAGCGCGCGACCGCTGTCGGCGACCGAGACGGTGAGACGGCGGCCGGTCCGGCGCAGCTCCACCACACAGGTCTTGTCCCCGGGCACATGCCGGACGACATTGCCGATCAGCTCGTCGACCGCCCGGCAGACGGGCACGATATGCGATTCGAGCCTCCAGTACCGCAGATGCGCCGCGAGAATGCGCCGGATCTGCGGAATCCGCTCGATGGATGCCCGTACCTCCACGACGTACCGGCAGGCGGCCTGAATCTGCATGACCGTGGCTCCTCACCGCGACCGGGTCCTCTCGTCGGCCACAGGGTCCCCGAGTGCGGAGAGTGACCCCTTGTCGCTTTCGGGTCACTGACCAGCGTGACCCGGGGTGGAGCCGTCCGCAACACAGCGCGGTCGGGGCCGGGACGGGACAAGCGCCGGAAAGGATGATCCCTCCCCCACTACCATCGGTGCGGCCCGCGCGAAGCGGCCCGAGAGGAGAGAAGGGACACCGTGACACACACCGACGACACCGGTGCCGGCACCGGCATCGACACCGGTGCCGGTACCGGCGGGACCGGCTCCGGCACCGGGGCCGCCGGCGGCACCGCCACCGGAGCCGCCACCGACGCCGCCGCCCGGACCCGGGAGCGGGTGGCCGGCTACCGGCGCCGGTTCGACGCGCTGTTCGCGGCGTACTTCGACGGACTGCGGGAGTCCCTGGACGCCCCCGGCCTCTCCCGGTTCACCCCGCGCTGTCTGGATCTGCTGCGGGACCACTCCCTGCGGGGCGGGAAGCGGCTGCGGGTGGCGTTTCTGCACGAGGCGGCCCGGCTGGTGACCGATGACGACGTCCCCGGTCTGGACGCCGCCGCGCTCAGTGTCGAGCTGCTGCACACCCACGGACTGGTGCACGACGACCTCATCGACGACTCCCCCGTCCGCCGGGGCGGCCCCTCGGCGTACTACGCGTACCGCGAGGAGTTCCCCGGCCACCCCGGGACCGCCCTCGGACTGACGGTCCTGGCGGGCGATCTCGCCGCCTTCCTCTCGCTGCGGGTGCTGCTCGACGCGGAGCTGCCGTCCACGCTGCGGCAGGCGATGCTCGACGTCCAGGTCCGGGCGGCGTCCGACGCGGTTCTGGGCCAGATCGTCGATCTGGAGCGGGACTTCCCCCCGCTGCCCGGCGAGGACTTCCTGCACACCGTCTCCGAGTACAAGTCCGCCCGCTACTCGATCCTGGCACCGCTGCGGATGGGCCTGATCGCCGCCGGCGCGAACCCGGCCCGCCATGACGCGCGGCTGCGGCGGTACGCGGTGCTGGTGGGGATAGCCGAGCAGATGCGGGACGACTATCTGGACCTCTTCGGCGACGAGGAGACCACGGGCAAGCCCGTCGGGACGGATCTGCGCGACGGGCGCCACACCTACACCGTCCGCGCCCTTCTGGACGGGACCACCGGCGCCGAGCACTCCGCCGTGACCTCGGCCCTGGGCGATCCCCACTGCCCGGCGGAGACCGTCGAACGGCTCCGGGACCTCGCCCGGGCCCGGGGCATCGACGCCGCCCTCCGCTCCCGGACACGGGAGTACGCGCGGGCGGCGTCGGCCGAGGCCGCGTCCTGGCGGCCGTACTGGCGGGAGGACGCGGTGGCCTTCTTCGAGACGCTCCCGCTGTGGGGAGCGGAGCGGACGCGCTGACGGCCCCGGCCCGGGGCGCGGGCCTGCTTGAGTTTCCCCCGCGCCTGGAGGAACGTAGCCCTCGCCCGGATTCACCCCAGCAGGGAGACCCCTCGGTGTTCTACCACGTGCTCAAGTACGTCCTTCTCGGGCCACTGCTGCGCTTGCTGTTCCGGCCCCGGATCGAAGGGCTGGAGCACATCCCCGAGGAGGGCGCGGCCATCGTCGCCGGGAACCATCTCTCCTTCTCCGACCACTTTCTGATGCCCGCGATCCTCAGACGGCGCATCACCTTCCTGGCGAAGGCGGAGTACTTCACCGGCCCGGGGGTCAAGGGCCGGCTGACCGCCGCGTTCTTCCGCAGCGCGGGGCAGATCCCGGTGGACCGCTCCGGCAAGGAGGCGGGGCAGGCGGCGATCCGTGAGGGGCTCGGGGTGCTGAGCGGGGACGAGCTGCTCGGGATCTATCCGGAGGGGACCCGCTCGCACGACGGCCGGCTCTACAAGGGCAAGGTCGGGGTGGCGGTGATGGCGCTCCGGGCCGGGGTGCCGGTGATCCCCTGCGCGATGGTCGGCACCTTCGAGATCCAGCCGCCCGGCCAGACCTGGCCGAAGATCAAGCGGGTGACCGTGCGTTTCGGGGAGCCGCTGGAGTTCTCCCGGTACGCGGGCATGGAGAACGAGAAGGCGGTGATCCGGGCCATCACCGACGAGATCATGTACGCGATCCTCGGGCTCTCGGGACAGGAGTACGTGGACCGGTACGCGGCGGACGTCAAGGCGGAGCTGGAACAGGCGAGGAAGGGCCGCGGCCGGAAGCGGGACGGGGGCCGGGACGGAAGCCGGGAGAGCGCCCGGGACGGGACATGACACAGGGGCCGCCGGTGACGGCGGCCCCTGTCCCGGGTGCGGCGGGGAGGATTACGGCTTCGGCGCGGCGTGCGGCTCGCACGTCACATTGCGGCTGTCCAGGGTCCCGTTGAGGAGGTAGGCGTCGACGCGCTGGTTGACACAGGCGTTGACGATCCCGGTGACGCCGTGCGAACCGGCGCCCTTCTCCAGGATCACCCGCGAGCCCTTGAGCCGCTTGTGCAGCTCGTAGGCGCCGGCGACCGGGGTGGCCGCGTCCCGCTCGGCCTGCACGATGAGCACGCCCGGCAGGCCCTTGCCGCTCCTGACGTCCACCGGGGTGTGCTGCTGGGTGGACCAGGTCGCGCACGGCAGGTTCATCCAGGCGTTGGCCCAGGTCATGAAGGGGTAGTCGCGGTGGAGCCGGGTGTTGTCGCGGTCCCACTTCTTCCAGCTGGTGGGCCACTTGGCGTCCGCGCACTCGACAGCCGTGTAGACGGCGTTGCTGTTCTCGGAGCGGATGTTGCCGGCGGTGTCGGAGAGATCCGGCGACGCGGCGTCGATCAGCGGCCGGGTGTCACCGGCCACGTACTTGCTCCAGAGCCGGGCGACCGGTGCCCAGGAGGAGTCGTAGTAGGGCGCGCCCTGGAAGAAGCCGGTCAGCTCGGCCGGGCCGACGACTCCGCCGAGCGGGGCGCGCTTGGCGTCGGCGCGCAGGGTGAGCCACTGCCGCTCGACCTTCTCGGGGGTGTCACCGAGGCGGTAGGTGGCGTCGTTCGCGGCGATCCAGCTCTTCCAGTCGTCCCAGCGCATCTGGAAGGCGACGTCCTGGTCCAGGTTGGCCTGGTACCAGATCTTCTCCCGTGAGGGATTCACCACACTGTCGACGACCATCCGGCGGACATGGCCGGGGAAGAGGGTCGCGTACACCCCGCCCAGATAGCTGCCGTAGGAGACACCCAGGAAGTTGAGCTTCCGCTCGCCCAGGGCGGCCCGGATGACATCGAGGTCACGGGCGGTGTTGGGGGTGGTCATGTGCGGCAGCATCCAGCCGCTGCGCTCGGCGCAGCCGTCCGCGTACGCGGCGGCGAGTGCGCGCTGGGCGCGCTTGTCGGCCTCGCTGTCGGGGACCGGGTCGGCCTTGGGGGCCTTGACGAACTCCTGCGGGTCGACACAGGAGATGGGGGTGGAGCGGCCGACGCCGCGCGGGTCGAAGCCCACGAAGTCGTACGCCTTGGCGGTGTTCACCCAGAGCGGGTTCTTGCCGGTGACCCGGGTGGGGAAGCGGAGTCCCGAGCCGCCGGGGCCGCCGGGGTTGTAGAGGAGCGCGCCCTGGCGCTCCTCCTTGGTGCCGGTGTTGCCGATGCGGTCGACGGTCAGCTCGATCTGCCGGCCGTTCGGGCGGGCGTAGTCGAGCGGAACCGTCACCGTGCCGCACTGGATGGGCTTGGCGAGTCCCCAGTCGGCGGGACAGTCGGCCCAGTCGATGCCCTGCCGGGCGGCGCGTTCGGCCGCGATCTGGACACCGCGCGCCTCGGACCCCCCTGAGTGCCGGGCCTCGGCCTGGGCGACCGGGGCGGCTATCGCCCCGGCTATGAGCGCGCCCGCCATCAGAGTGCCGGTCGCGCCGAACACCGCTGTACGTCTCACCTGGAACTGCCTCTCTGTCATGGGTACTCCGCGATCCTCGCGGTTGACGTGCTACCGGCAACAGGCCGTACGGCTGTTTCTTTACCGAACCAATAACCGGTGAGCCGAGTACCGGTGAGCGGTACATCCCTCGGTGAACCCCCGGGAACGGACGAATCAGAGCGGTCGGCGGAACCTCGTCAACCGCCATACGGGTGACGGTCGAGCTACTCCTTTTGATGTACTCGTGGCCTCGGCGCCAACTACGGTCGAGTTGCGCATCACCGTGGCCAATCTCTCGGAATGCTCTATTCCGGCCCTGGTGCGGGCATGCTCGGGTGTCGAGGGCCGGACCGCCCGGAGGCCATGTCCACCTGAACGGACCAAGGGTGTTAAAACTCACATAACGCCGTTTCCGCTCGGAATTCCGCCATGTCGTGGGTCAAGATCCCTGGGACGACAAGCCCCCGTCACCTCGGCGGGGCGGTCCGAGCGGACGCCGAGTCCTGCCGCCGCTTCGGATGACTGGTCGATAGAAGTGCTTCGGCAGGAGTGGAGGACCCGAGCAGTACGGGGCAGCCGGAAAGTCCGGACGTCCCTCGGGGTGAAGCCGCGTCACGCGGCCGGGCACCTTCGTCCGCCCGAACCCGACAGGTCATCCTTCACAGGCGGCTGACGAAGGGTTGCGCATGACTGCGCAGACAAACGTCCCGTTTCTGATGAGCCGGGCGGGGGCCGTATCGGCCCTCACCCTCGCCGCCCTCGGCGGTTCGCTGCTCGTGCCGGGCGGCACGAGCGAGGCGCACGCCGCCACGTCCCACGCGGGCAAGGCGCTCAAGGTGGCGGCCTCCAAGAAGGGAGCGCCCTACCGGTACGGAGGAACGGGGCCGTCCCGCTTCGACTGCTCGGGGCTCACGCTCTACTCGTACAAGAGAGCGGGCAAGAAGCTGCCCCGCACCGCCCAGCAGCAGTACAACAAGACCAAGCGCGTGTCGGCCTCCGGGCGCAAGGCCGGGGACCTGGTGTTCTTCCACTCCGGCGGCTACGTCTACCACGTGGGCATCTACGCCGGTAAGGGAAAGATCTGGCACTCGCCCAAGAAGGGGTCCTGGGTGAAGCTGGACAAGATCTGGAGCAAGAGCGTCAAGTACGGCCGGGTGCGCTGACGGACCGGCAGTGAGCCCGTGCGGGCCGCCGGGTGGACCCCCGGCGGCCCGCCACCGGGCCCCGCCGCCCGGCCGGGGAGCCAGGTCGCGGCCACGACCTGGCCTCCCGCGCCGGACGCGGGAGCCCCGACGCCCGGCCTGCCGCGCAGGCCGGGTGCCGCTCAGCCGGACGTCCCGGCCGGCCACGGCAGGGCGATCCAGACCGTCTTCCCGCCCTCCCGGGTGGGTGTGACGCTGAGCCTGCCGCCGCTCTCCGCCGTGAGCGCGCGGACGATCACCATTCCCCGGCCGTTGTCCTGCCGCACGGCGGCGGGCAGCCGCTGGGGCCAGCGCGGGTGACTGTCGGTCACCCCGATGCGCAGCCTCTCGTCCCGCTCCAGCTCCAGGTCCACCGTGAAGGTGGGCGACTGGCCGAAGGTGTGCTGGACCGCATTGGTCACCAGCTCCGAGACGATCAGCCGGATCGTCTCCACGGCCGCGCCCCCGGCCGGCAGGCCCCACTCGGAGACGACGTCGGCGACGAATGTCCGTGCCACGGAGACCGAAGCGGGATCGCTCGGCAGGGTGACGGAGGCTTCCTGAAGGTCTGCCATGGCGACGCTGTCCCTTTCCCACCGCGGCCGGGCTCCGAACTCGAAGCGGAGGGATTGCGCGGGCGGCCACGGATTGCGCTGATCGCCAGAGTGCCACTCATCCCCTCCCCAGAAGGGGCGATCCCCCAAGATATGCATATATCTGTCGCTCGATGCGGTGAACTCTGCCACGAAGGACCGGATTTGGCGGCTCCACCCACTTGGATCGCGGGCGAACCGACAGCGTTCGACGGATCGACGGAAGGAAGTCCCGATGCGCCACGGTCCGGCGGTGCGCCGCCGCAGGCTCGGCGAGGAACTCCGCAGAGCGCGGGTGGCCGCCCGGCTCACCAGCCGCGGCGCGGCGGAACTGGCCGGCTGGCACCAGTCGAAGGTGAGCCGGATCGAGACCGGCGCCAGCGGGGTGAAGGCGGGCGATGTGCGGCTGCTGCTCGATCTGTACCGGGTCGCCGACCCCGGCCCCCGGCTGCTGCTGGAGGCCCTGGCGGACGCCGCGGACGGCGGCGGGGACGGCTGGTGGCACGCCTACCGGTCGCTGCTGCCCGCCGAGTACCGCGACTTCATCAGCCTGGAGTCGCAGGCGCGCGCCGTGCGCACGGTGGAGACCTCGGCGGTGCCGGGGCTGCTCCAGACCGCCGAGTACGCCCGGGCGGTGACCCGGGCGACGCTCGCGGATCTCCCCGACGCGACCGTCGACTCGCTCGCGGAGGTGCGGATCGCCCGCCAGGAGGTGCTGCGCGGCCCCAGGCCGCCCGCGCTGAGTGTGGTGCTCGACGAGGCGGTGCTGCGGCGCGAGGTGGGCGGCCCCGGGGTGATGCGGGCGCAACTGCGGGCGCTGGCCGCGGCGTCGGAGCTGCCCTGTGTACGGCTCCAGGTGGTGCCGTTCTCCGCCGGCGGATACGCGGGGCAGACGGGATCTTTCGTTATCTTCTCGTTTCCGAGCACCTCTGATCTGGATGTGGTCATTCTTGACCACTTGACGCGTAGCGTCTCGCTGGAGCGGGCAGAGGATCTCGCGGTGTACAGCGCCGCCTTCGCGACGATGCAGAGGCGCGCGCTCCCACCGGTCGAATCCCTGGATCTGATCGCCGCCCTGGCAGGCGGCGCCTAGGAGGGCCTCATGCGTGAACACCCCGTGCCCGAAGGTCTGGTGTGGCGGCGGAGCAGCCGCAGCACGGCGAAGAACAACTGCGTCGAGGCGGCCCTGCTGGCGCCGGACGGCATCCTGGCCGTACGGGACTCCAAGGACACGGGCCGGCGCCCGCTGCGCTTCTCCGCCCGTGCGTGGAGCCGCTTCCTCACCGCCATGGGAACCGAGAGCGTCAGCTGACCGGCGCGGCCCCGGCCACCGCCGCCACCGCCCGGGCGATCTGCTGATCGGTCAGATCCGCCCGGGCCGTCAGCCGCACCCGTGAGACACCGTCCGGCACCGAAGGGGGCCGGAAGCAGCCAACGGCGAGACCGGCGGCCCGGCAGTTCGCGGCCCACTCCACCGCGGCGCCCGGCGAGGGCGCCCGCACGGAGACCACGGCCGCGTCGGGGCGTACGGACGTCAGGCCCCGTTCCGTCAGCCCCCGGTGCAGGGCCATCGCGACCGTACGCACCCTGGCCGCGCGCTCCGGCTCGCGCCGCAGCAGGCGCAGCGCGGCCAGCGCGGCCCCGGCGGCGGCCGGTGCCAGACCCGTGTCGAAGATGAAGGTGCGCGCGGTGTTGACCAGATGGTCGATCACGGCGGCCGGGCCGAGGACCACCCCGCCCTGGCTGCCGAGCGACTTGGAGAGGGTGAGCGTCGCGACGACGCCCGCGCCGCCCGCGATGCCCGCCGCGTGCGGCGCTCCCCGGCCGCCCTCGCCGAGTACGCCCAGACCGTGCGCGTCGTCGACGAGCAGGGCCGCGCCCCGCTCGCGGCAGACACCGGCGAGAGCGGCCAGCGGGGCGGCGTCCCCGTCCACCGAGAACACCCCGTCGGTGACCACCAGGGCGCGCCGCCCGGCGTGGGCACCGAGCACCCCGCGCACCGCTTCCGCGTCGGCGTGCGCGGTGATCTCCGTCCGCGCGCGGGAGAGCCGGCAGCCGTCAATGATCGACGCGTGATTTCCCGCGTCGGAGACGATCAGCGAGTCCCGGGTGGTCAGCGCGGTCAGCGCGGCGAGATTGGCCGCGTAGCCGGAGGAGAGCACCAGGGCCGCGTCGAATCCGCAGAACGCGGCGATCTCCTCCTCCAGTTCGGCGTGGAGGGCGGTGCTGCCCGTGACGAGCCGGGAGCCGGTCGCGCCCGCGCCCCAGCGGTGGGCCGCGTCGGCCGCCGCGGCGGTGACCTCCGGGTGGCGGCAGAGCCCGAGGTAGTCGTTGCCCGCCAGGTCGAGCAGACCGCAGTCGGCCGCGCGGGGCCGCAGGGTGCGCACCAGACCCGCCCGGCGGCGGTGGCCGGATTCGTCCTCGATCCACTCGAAAGGGTCCCGGGTCATGGTGATGAGGTCCTCTTCCGGTGCTCTGGTACGGTCCGCACCGCCGGGTGCGCCGCCCCCGTTGACCGGGGCGTTTTGTAGGCAGCGCACAGACCCTAACCGGGCCGGACCCCGGACCGAATGTGGTCATACACACACCTCGACCATGGTCTGTTGTGGGGTTCCGCCTTTCCCAACCGGCGCGCCGTACGTCAGGATCGGCGCCATGGACCTGCTGAACACGCTGGTGGAGAAGGGGCTTCGGCGCGAGCTGCCGACCCGTGAAGAGGCACTCGCCGTACTGGCGACCTCCGACGACGAGCTGCTCGATGTGGTGGCCGCGGCGGGCCGGGTGCGCCGCCAGTGGTTCGGGCGGCGGGTGAAACTCAACTATCTCGTCAATCTCAAGTCGGGGCTCTGCCCGGAGGACTGCTCCTACTGCTCCCAGCGGCTCGGCTCGAAGGCGGAGATCCTCAAGTACACCTGGCTGAAGCCGGACGAGGCGTCCGAGGCGGCGGCGGCCGGGGTGGCGGGCGGCGCCAAGCGGGTCTGTCTGGTCGCCAGCGGGCGCGGCCCGACCGACCGCGATGTCGACCGGGTCTCGAAGACCATCGAGGCGATCAAGGAGCAGAACGAGGGGGTCGAGGTCTGCGCCTGTCTCGGACTGCTCTCCGACGGCCAGGCGGAGCGGCTGCGGCAGGCCGGCGCGGACGCCTACAACCACAATCTCAACACCTCCGAGTCGACCTACGGCGCCATCACCACCACCCACACCTACGCCGACCGGGTGGAGACGGTGCAACGGGCCCGGGGCGCGGGACTCTCGCCCTGCTCCGGTCTGATCGCGGGGATGGGCGAGAAGGACGAGGACCTCGTCGATGTGGTCTTCGCGCTGCGCGGACTCGACCCGGACTCGGTGCCGGTGAACTTTCTGATCCCCTTCGAGGGAACTCCGCTGGCGAAGGAGTGGAACCTCACCCCGCAGCGGTGTCTGCGGATTCTGGCGATGGTGCGGTTCGTCTGCCCGGATGTGGAGGTACGGCTCGCGGGCGGGCGCGAGGTGCATCTGCGCTCGCTCCAGCCGCTGGCGCTGCACCTGGTCAACTCGGTCTTCCTGGGTGACTATCTGACCAGTGAGGGGCAGGCGGGCCAGGCCGATCTGGACATGATCGCGGACGCCGGCTTCGAGGTGGAGGGCGCGGGCACCACCACCCTGCCCGGGCACCGGGCGCCGGCGGGCTGCGGCTCGGCGGGCGCGGAGGCCGGGGCGTGCGGCGGGGACGGTCCGGGCGTGAGCGGGCCGGACGGTACGGAGGAGGTGCCCGCGCGGGCCGCGGCGGAGCCCTCTGCCGCCCGTACGGATCTGGTGACCGTGCGCCGCCGGGGCGCCGGCACCGGGCTGGCGCCCAATGCCTGAGTCCCGCTCCGTCGCCGAGCTGGTGGCGCTGGACCGGGCCCATGTCTGGCATCCGTACGGCCCCATGCCCGGCCGCGCCGATCCGCTGGTCGTGGAGTCGGCGTCGGGGGTGCGGCTGCGGCTGGCGGAGCCCGTCCACGGGCGGCGCGAGCTGATCGACGGCATGTCGTCGTGGTGGTCGGCGATCCACGGCTACAACCACCCCGTCCTCAATGAGGCGGCGCGCGGCCAGCTGGAGCGGATGAGCCATGTGATGTTCGGCGGGCTGACCCATGAGCCCGCCGTCCGGCTGGCGGCCCGGCTGGTGGAGATCACCCCCGAGCCGCTGCGCCATGTCTTCCTGAGCGACTCGGGCTCGGTCGCGGTCGAGGTCGCGGTCAAGATGTGTCTCCAGTACTGGCGCTCCGCCGGGCGGCCCGCCAAACAGCGCCTGCTGACCTGGCGCGGCGGCTACCACGGCGACACCTGGCAGCCCATGGCGGTGTGCGACCCGGACGGCGGGATGCACCGGCTCTGGTCGGGCGCGCTGCCCCGCCAGATCTTCGCGGACGCGCCGCCCGAGGAGTACGAGGAGGCGTACGCGGACCAGCTGCGGGAGCTGGTCACCCGCCACGCCGATGAGCTGGCCGCGGTGATCGTGGAACCGGTGGTGCAGGGCGCGGGCGGGATGCGGTTCCACTCCCCCCGCTATCTGCGGGTGCTGCGGGAGATCTGCGACGAGCGGGGTGTGCTGCTGATCCTCGACGAGATCGCGACGGGGTTCGGCCGCACCGGAACGCTCTTCGCGGCGGAGCAGGCCGGGATCTGCCCGGATGTGATGTGTCTGGGGAAGGCCCTGACCGGCGGGTATCTCTCGCTGGCAGCCACCGTCTGCACCCCCGGGGTGGCGGAGGGCATCTCCCGGGGCGAGGTCCCGGTGCTGGCGCACGGCCCGACGTTCATGGGCAATCCGCTGGCCGCCGCCGTGGCGAACGCCTCCATCGATCTGCTGCTGGCCGGGGAGTGGGCCCAGGACGTCAAGCGGCTGGAGTCGGGGCTGCGGGAGGGGCTCGCGCCCGCCCGGGGACTGCCGGGGGTGCGGGACGTCCGGGTGCTGGGCGGTGTCGGGGTGGTCCAGCTGGACCGCGAGGTGGACATGGTCCGGGCGACGGAGGCGGCGGTGCGGGCCGGGGTGTGGCTGCGGCCGTTCCGCGATCTCGTCTACACGATGCCGCCCTATGTGACGGGCGACGCGGATCTGGCGCGGGTGTGCGAGGCCGTGTGCGCGGCGGCGGAGGCCTCGCACCGGAGCTGAGCCCCCCGTCGGCCGCGGCGGGCGGGGCCGCACCCGCGCGGTGAACCAGACAAGCGGCACATCCAGCGAAAGGCAAGCGGCATATGTCCGTCATCATCGTCTCCGGGACCGGGACCGAGATCGGGAAGACCGTGGTCACCGCCGCGGTGGCGGCCCTCGCGCAGGGCCGCCGGGTGGCCGTGGTGAAGCCCGCGCAGACCGGTGTCGGCGGGGGTGAGCCCGGGGACCTCGACGAGGTGCGCAGGCTCGGCGGGGCGGTGCACGGGGTGGAGCTGGCGCGGTTCCGGGAGCCGCTGGCGCCCGCCGCCGCCGCGCGCCGCGCCGGGCTGCCGGGGGTGGGGGCGCGGGAGATCGCCGAGCGGGTCGGCTCCCTCGCCGACCGGTACGACCTGGTGCTGGTGGAGGGCGCGGGCGGGCTGCTCGTACGGTTCGACAGCGCGGGCGCCACCCTCGCCGACGCCGCCGGGCTGCTCGGGGCGCCGGTGCTGGTGGTGGCCGCGGCCGGGCTCGGCACGCTCAACTCGGTGGCGCTGACCGGGGAGGCGCTGCGGGCGCGCGGGATCGAGCAGCTCGGGGTGGTGGTGGGGAGCTGGCCGGCCGAGCCGGATCTCGCCGCCCGGTGCAATCTGCTGGATCTTCCGGAGGTGGCGGGGGCACCGCTGCTGGGGGCGGTTCCGGAGGGCGCGGGGCGGCTCGCGCCCGGGGATTTCCGGGTGCGGGCGCCGGGGTGGCTGGCTCCGCGTCTGGGCGGGTGGTGGGACGCGGACGCCTTCACGGCCTCGGTGAACGCCGCCGCGTACGCGTCGGCCGTGCGCTGAGCCGGTGGCGTCGCCGAAAGGCGGTGGCACGGGCGCGGTGCGGCGTGCTTGGCTCTGGATCATGACTGAGCCGCGCATACGTACCGCCCGGGCCGATGAGGCCGGAACCGTGCTCGCCCTCTGGGCGGAGGCCGCCGAGGGCACGAGCATCACGGACGACCTGGACGGCGTCGGCCGGCTCATCGCGCGGGACCCGGAGGCGCTGATTCTGGCGGAGTCCGCGGGGAGGGTGGTGGGGTCGGTGATCGCGGGGTGGGACGGCTGGCGCTGCTCCCTCTACCGCCTCGCCGTGCACCCCGCCCACCGGAGGCAGGGCATCGGGGCGGCGCTGCTGGCGGCGGCGGAGCGGAGGTTCGCGGCGGTCGGGGGGCGGCGGGGGGACGCGATGGTGCTGGAGGTGAATGAGCGGGCTCAGCGGGTGTGGGAGGCGGCCGGCTACCACCGCGAGGACCACTGGCGCCGCTGGGTCAAGCCCCTGCCCTGACCGCCCCCGCCCCGCACGGGGACCTGTGGCACGGGGTCGTCCAAAGGCCGCACCGGCCGGGGCGCGGGAGAGTGCGTTGTTCCGCACATTCGGGGGCAGGCGGGGGGGAGGGCGAGGGCCGATAGGCTTGATCCGGGCCTTCCCGTCGATCGACTTTGCTGGTCCTTTACTATGGACCGACCATTACTCTCCGTGTGAACCCTCCGTATGAAAGGTGTGAGCGTCCGTCCATGGACGAGCCTCCCAGTAGCAGACATCGAGCACTCCCCGCCCCCCTGACCGATCCTGGGACGGAGGTGACCCGATGACCGAAGTGCTCCTCCTCCTCGTGGCGGTACTGCTCTCGCTCGCCTGTGGCGTCTTCGTCGCAGCGGAGTTCTCCCTCACCACGGTCGAACGCAGCGACCTCGAAAGCGCCGTCGAGCGCGGCGAGCGCGGCGCGGCGAGTGCCCTCAAGGCCGTGCGCGGCCTCACCTTCCAGCTCTCCGGGGCCCAGCTGGGCATCACCGTGACCAATCTGGTCGTCGGCATGCTCTCCGAGCCCTCGATCAGCAAGCTGATCCGCGGGCCGGTCGAGGATCTCGGCCTCTCTCCGTCGGTGGCCTCCTCCGTCGCCCTGGTCCTCGGCACCGCGCTCTCCACGGTGGTGCTGATGGTGGTCGGCGAGCTGGTCCCCAAGAACTGGGCGATCTCCTCCCCCCTGGCCGTCGCCAAGGTCGTGGCCCCCGCCCAGCGGCTGTTCACCGCCGCTTTCAAGCCGTTGATCAGCCATCTCAACAACACGGCCAACCGCATCCTGCGCCGGCTCGGCATGGAGCCCACCGAGGAGCTGGCCTCCGCCCGCAGCCCGCAGGAGCTGGTCGCGCTGGCCCGGCACTCGGCGAAGGAGGGCGCGCTGGAGGCGGACACCGCCGAGCTGTTCGTCCGTACCCTGAGCCTGGCCGAGCTGACCGCGGAGAATGTGATGACCCCGCGGGTCCAGGTCACGGCCCTGGAGGTGCAGGCCACGGCGGAGGATGTCGCCAACGCCACCCGCGCCACCGGCCTCTCCCGCTTCCCGGTCTACCGGGGCAGCCTCGACACGGTGGTCGGCATCGCGCACATCAAGGACGTCCTCGCGGTCCCCGCGGATCAGCGCCATCGCCGGAGCATCTCCGATGTGCTGCGCGAACCGCTGCTGGTACCGGAGACACTGACCGTGGACCGGCTGATGGACCGGCTCGGCGGCCGGTCCACGATGGCCGTCGTCATCGACGAGTACGGCGGCACCGCCGGTGTGGTGACGATGGAGGACATCGTCGAGGAGGTCGTGGGCGAGGTGCGGGACGAGCACGATCCGCACGAGACCCCCGATCTCGCCCCCGCCGGCGAGGACGCCGACGGCCGTTCGCTGTGGTCGGCGGATGGCGCCGCCCGCACCGATCAGCTGGAGCAGGTGGGCCTGCGGGTCCCCGAGGGGCCCTACGAGACCCTCGCCGGACTGGTCGCCACCGAGCTGGGACGCATCCCGGCCGAGGGTGACCGGATCGATCTGGAGGGCTGGCGGCTCGACGTGGTCGACGCCACCGGGCGGCGGGCCGCGCGGGTGCTGATGCACGCGCCGAGCCCGGCCGATGTCCCCGCCGGACCCGAGGAGGCCGGACGATGATCGCGATCCAGCTTCTCATCGGACTGCTGACCCTGGTGGTCAACGCCTTCTTCGTGGGCGCGGAGTTCGCGCTGATCTCCGTGCGCCGCAGCCAGATCGAGCCGATGGCGGAGGCCGGCAACCGCCGGGCCCGCAGTGTGCTCTGGGGTCTGGAGCATGTGTCGGCGCTGCTGGCGGCGGCCCAGCTCGGCATCACCCTGTGCACCCTGATCCTGGGCATCGTCGCCGAGCCCGCCATCGCGCATCTGCTGGAGCCGGTGTTCCACTCGCTCGGTGTGCCGGACGGCGCGATCCACCCGATCTCGTTCGTGATCGCGCTCTCCCTGGCGACATATCTGCACATGCTCCTCGGCGAGATGGTGCCGAAGAACATCGCGCTGGCCGAGCCGACGCGCAGCGCGCTGCTGCTCGGCCCGCCGCTGGTGGCGGTGGCGCGCGGGCTGCGCCCGGTGATCTTCACGATCAACGCCTTCGCCAACACGCTGCTGAAGCTGCTGCGCGTGGAGGCCAAGGACGAGGTCGCGGCGACCTACTCGGACGACGAGCTGGCCCGGATGGTGGCCGACGCGGGTGACGCGGGGCTGCTGGACGACCGTTCGGCCGAGCGGCTGCGCGACGCGCTGGAGCTGGGCCGGCGCCCGGTGCGCGATGTCGTGATGCCGGTGGAGCAGGTGGTGTACGCGGGGGTCGGGACGACTCCGGAGCAGTTGGAGCAGCTCTCGGCGGAGTCCGGTTTCTCGCGCTTCCCCGTCATGGACACGGGCCGCGGCATCCTCGGCTATCTCCATGTCAAGGACGCGCTGGACGCGGCTCCGCGCCATGAGCCCTTCCCGGTGACGGCCATGCGGCCGATCGCCCGGGTGCGGGCGACGGCGCCGCTGGATGATGTCCTGACCGCGATGCGCCGCAGCCGTACCCATCTGGCGGCCGTCCTCGACGAGGACGGCATTCCGGAGGGTCTGGTGACGATGGAGGACGTGCTGCGGGAGCTGGTCGGCCGGCGCGACTGACCCCTCCCCCAGGGCGTACGGCCCGGGTCCCCGCACGGGGGCCCGGGCCGCTCCGCGTCCTCGCACGGAGTCGCTACCCGGCGGTAGGATCGATGCCGCCATGGAGATGACTGCCAACTACACAAGCTTTGTCGCGGTGGGTGATTCCTTCACCGAGGGCATGTCCGATCTGCTGCCGGACGGCTCCTACCGGGGCTGGGCGGATCTGCTCGCGGCCCGGCTGGCCGCCCGCGCGCCGGGGTTCCGGTACGCGAATCTCGCGGTGCGCGGCAAACTCATCGGCCAGATCGCCGCCGAGCAGGCCGCTCCGGCCGCCGCGATGCGGGCGGATCTGGTGACGCTCGTCGGCGGGCTCAACGACGCGCTGCGCCCCGGCTGCGACATGGGCAGGGTGCGCTTCCATCTGGAGGAGGCGGTGGCCACCCTGGCACCGTCGTGCCGCCGGCTGGTGCTGATGCACAGCCCCGGGCGCCAGGGGCCCTTCCTCGACCGGTTCCGGCCGCGCATGGAGGAGCTGTTCACCCACGTGGACGAGGTGGCGGAGCGGTACGGCGCGCTGGTGGTGGATCTGTACGGCTCCGGCGCGCTGGGCGATCCCCGGCTCTGGGACGCGGACCGGCTCCATCTGACCGCCGAGGGCCACCGGAGAGCGGCCGGCGCGGTCGGGCAGGCGCTCGGCCTCGACGCGCGGGACGACTGGCGGACCCCCCTGCCGGTGGCGGTCCCGGCGCGGTGGACGGCCCGGCGGACCGAGGACCTGCGGTTCGCCCGCCGCCATCTGGGCCCGTGGGTGGGGCGCCGGCTGACCGGCAGGTCCTCCGGGGACGGGCTCCCGCCGAAACGGCCCGAGCTGCTGCCGTACGAGCCCCCGCCCTCGGGGCACGGCGGGCTCTCGTAGCAACGTACAACCGGGACCGCGGCGCCGGCCTGCAGGAACCGCCAGTAGAATCTGGCCGTGTGACTGCTGTGTCTGCGAAGCCCCGTATCCCCAATGTCCTGGCCGACCGCTATGCCTCCGCGGAGCTGGCGGCCCTCTGGTCCCCCGAGCAGAAGGTGAGGCTGGAGCGGAGGCTCTGGCTCGCCGTGCTGCGTGCGCAGAAGGATCTCGGGATCGAGGTGCCGGATGGCGCCATCGCCGATTACGAGCGCGTGCTCGACCGGGTCGATCTGGCGTCGATCGCCGAGCGCGAGAAGATCACCCGTCATGATGTGAAGGCGCGGATCGAGGAGTTCAACGCGCTCGCGGGCCATGAGCAGATCCACAAGGGCATGACCTCCCGGGATCTGACCGAGAATGTGGAGCAGCTCCAGATCCGGCTCTCGCTGGAGCTGGTGCGCGACCGGACGGTCGCGGTGCTGGCCCGCCTCGGCCGGCTCTCCGGCGAGTACGCGGAGCTGGTGATGGCCGGGCGCTCGCACAATGTGGCCGCGCAGGCCACGACGCTGGGGAAGCGCTTCGCGTCCGCGGCGGACGAGCTGCTGGTGGCGTACGGCCGTGTCGAGGAGCTGCTGGCCCGCTATCCGCTGCGCGGGATCAAGGGCCCGATGGGCACCGCGCAGGACATGCTGGACCTGCTGGGCGGGGACAGCGCGAGCCTGGCCGAGCTGGAGCGGCGGATCGCCGGACACCTGGGCTTCGCCGAGGCGTTCACCTCGGTCGGCCAGGTCTATCCGCGCTCGCTCGACTACGACGTGGTCACCGCGCTGGTGCAGCTCGCGGCGGCGCCCTCGTCGGTCGCCAGGACGATCCGGCTGATGGCCGGGCACGAGCTGGTCACCGAGGGCTTCAAGCCGGGCCAGGTGGGGTCCTCCGCCATGCCGCACAAGATGAACACCCGCTCCTGCGAGCGCGTGAACGGTCTGACGGTGATTCTGCGCGGCTATGCCTCGATGGCGGGCGAGCTGGCGGGCGACCAGTGGAACGAGGGGGATGTGTCCTGCTCGGTGGTGCGCCGGGTGGCGCTGCCGGACGCGTTCTTCGCCCTGGACGGGCTGCTGGAGACCTTCCTGACGGTGCTGGACGAGTTCGGCGCCTTCCCGGCCGTGATCGCCCGTGAGCTGGACCGCTATCTGCCGTTCCTGGCCACCACGAAGGTGCTGATGGCCGCGGTGCGGGCGGGTGTGGGCCGCGAGGAGGCGCACGAGGTCATCAAGGAGCACGCGGTGGCGTCGGCGCTGGCGATGCGGGAGCAGGGCGCGGAGCGCAATGAGCTGCTGGACCGGCTCGCCTCGGACGAGCGGATTCCGCTGGACCGGGCCGAGCTGGACGCCCTGATGGCGGACAAGCTGTCGTTCACGGGCGCGGCGGCCGGGCAGGTCGCAGCGGTGCTCGCCCGGGTCGGGGAGATCACCGCGAAGCACCCGGCGGCGGCCGGGTACAGCCCGGGATCGATCCTCTGAGCCCCGGGGACGCCCCCGGCCCCCGCGACCCCCGCGACCGCACCGTCGACGATGTGGTCGCGGAGGGTCTGCGGGTGCTCTTCTGCGGTATCAACCCGGGGCTGATGTCGGCGGAGACCGGCCACCACTTCGCCCGGCCGGGCAATCGTTTCTGGCCGGTTCTGCATCTCTCGGGCTTCACCCCGCGCCGGCTGCACCCGTCGGAGCAGGGCGAGCTGACGGGGTACGGCCTGGGCATCACCAATGTGGTGGCCCGGGCGACGGCCCGCGCCGACGAGCTGGACGACGAGGAGCTGCGGGAGGGCGGGCGGCTGCTGCGGGCGAAGGTGGAGCGGCTGCGGCCGCGCTGGCTGGCGGTGGTGGGAGTGACCGCGTACCGCACGGCCTTCGGCGACCGCAAGGCCCAAATCGGGCGTCAGGAGCTGAGCGTCGGCGGGGCGGGGGTGTGGGTGCTGCCCAACCCGAGCGGGTTGAACGCGCACTGGACGGCGCAGTCGATGGCGGAGGAGTTCGCCCGCCTGCGGGCCGCGACCGCCCTCCCGCCCCCGGCCGGAGGCCCCGCCCCCGCCCGGTGAGCGGGCCCCGCCCGGTGCGGTCTCCGTGTGCCCCGGCCCCGTCCTCGATCTCCCCCGGAGCCGCCTCCGGAAGGCCCGGATTCCCCACCCCCACCCGAACGCAGGGCAAACCCCGCCCTCGGGCACGCCGCCCCACCCCACCGGCAACCCGAGGCGCACCACCTCGACCCCACCGGCGTTTGAGACGCACCACCTCGCCCGCGCCCGCCGACCCGAAGCACCCATCCAAGCCTCTCCGGCGTTTGAGACGCGCCCTTCAGCCCCGCCGGCGAACCCGAGCACCTCCAGCCCCTCCGGCGTTTGAGGCGCACCCCTCCCCCTCCCCCTCCGGCGACTGAGCAGCACCACGTCAGCCCCGCCGACGAACCCGAGCACCTTCAGCCTCGTCGGCGACTGAGCAGCACCACTTCAGCCCCGCCGGCGTTTGAGGCGCGGGGGTTCGGGGGCCGGCCCCCGACCGTGGCCCGCACCATGCGGGGTCCTGTGGCACAGGGTCCGTCCTCAAACGCCGGACGGGCTGGGTTTGTGCGGGCTGCCTGTGGTGCGGGGTCCGTCCTCAAACGCCGGACGGGCTGGGTTTGTGCGGGCTGCCTGTGGCACAGGGTCCGTCCTCAACGCCGGACCGGCTGGGGATGCCGCACCGGCCGGGGTCCGAGATCCGTCCTCAAACTCCCCCAGAGCTGCCTCCGGGAGGCGCCCCCGGACAGGCCGGGGATGCTCGGGGCACTCGTGGCGCGGGGTCCGTCCTCACTGCCTCCGGGAGGTGCCCCCAGACGGGCTGGGGATACCGGACAGGCCGGGGATGCCGCACCGGCTGGGTGGTTCAGCCCCACCGGAGACCCGGGCAAACCCAGCCCCGCCGGCGATTGAGGCGCACCCACCCAGCCCCGCCGGCGATTGAGGCGCGGGGGTTCGGGCGCCGGCCCCCGGCCCCGGGGCCCGCGCCGGGCGGGGGCCGGGGGGCGGGGTGCGGGCGCCCCCGCGTTGCACGCCTTGCACCGATCGTGCACGTCGGAGAGCCAGCGAGTACGATCCGGCAGACACACGCGCCCGATCTGCACGAGTGAGGGCTGGAAGGACACATGGTGGGGCGGCTGACCGGCGGAGACCCGTCGCTGCTGCGGCGGATCAACTCCGCGGTGGTACTCCATGCGCTGCGGGACGCCGGCTCCCCCACGCTCACGGATCTGACCCGGCTGACGGGACTCTCCCGGCCGACGGTCGAGGGCGTGATCGAGGGGCTTGTCGAAACAGGGCTGGTCAGCGAGTCGGTCCCCGAGGAGGGCGAGGCGCGCCGTCAGGGCCGCCCGGCGCGCCGCTTCCGGTTCCGGGTCGAGGCGGGGCATCTGCTGGGGGTGGAGATAGGCCCGCACCGGGTCTCCGCGCTGGTGTCCGGGCTGGACGGGCGCATCATCGGCGCCGGGGACCGGGAGGTCTCGGAGTCGGCGTCGGCCGACGACCGGCTGGAGCGGGTGCGGCTGGTGATCGCGGATGTGCTGCGGCGGGCCGGGATCTCCCGGACCAATCTGCGGGCGGTCGGGGTCGGCACCCCGGGGATCGTGGAGGCCGACGGGACCGTACGGCTGGGCACGGCGCTGCCGGGCTGGACCGGGCTGCCCCTGGGGCAGCGGCTCCAGCGCTCCTTCCGCTGCCCGGTGATCGTGGAGAACGACGCCAACGCGGCGGCGGTCGCCGAGCACTGGAAGGGGCAGGCGAGGGGCTCCGACGATGTCGTCTTCGTGCTGGCGGGGCTGAGCCCGGGCGCGGGATCGCTGATCGGCGGCCGGCTGCACCGGGGCTTCGGCGGCGCGGCCGGCGAGATCGGGGCGCTGCATCTGCTGGGGCGCGAGGCGACCCCGGAGCGGCTGCTCTCGACGACGGACGAGCCGCTGCACCCGCTCGACGAGCACGCGGTGGCGGATGTCTTCACTCTCGCCAAGCGGGGCGACGCCCGGGCGCAGGCCGCGGTGGAACGGTTCATCCAGCGTCTGGTCCACGATGTGGCGGCGCTGGTGCTGGCGCTCGATCCGGAGCTGGTGGTGGTCGGCGGCTGGGCCGCCGGGATCGACGGTGTGCTCGACCCGCTCCGCGACGAGCTGGCGCGCTACTGTCTGCGCCCGCCGAAGGTGGCGCTGTCGCTGCTGCGGGAGGCGGTCGTGGCGACGGGTGCGCTGCGGCTGGCGCTCGACCATGTCGAGGAGGAGCTGTTCGCGGTGGAGGGCACGGTGACGGCCCGCCGCTGAGCGCTGGCTCGGTGCGGCGGGCCGTACGGGTCCGTGCGGTCCCGGCCGGGCCCGGTGGGCCGGCCGGGTGTGGTGTTCAGGAGGCGCGTCGCTCCGTACCGTGGTGGCTTATCTGCACATCGCCGGAGTCCCCGAAGGTGAGCCGGCAGGTGTCGGCCCGGTAGGTCGCCACCGTCACGGCGGCGGTCCTGCCCCGGGAAAAGTAGCGGGTGGTCACGACCAGCACGGGCGCGCCGGGGAGCCGGTCGAGCTCCCGGGCGTCGTCGGCGCGGGCCGAGCCCAGTTCCACGGCGCGGTCCTGGCCGTCCAGGTCGAGCCGCTGGAGTTCACGGAGCACGGCGCGGGCGCGCGCGGGCCCCGGCGGTGCGTCTATGGCCGACAGACCGGGCACGGACGTGGCCGGAACGTAGAGCTGCTCGGCCGCGACCGGCTGCCCATGGCTCACGCGCAGTCTGCGCAGCGTGTACGTCTCCTCTTCGGTCGCTGTCGCGAGCAGCCGGGCCACCGCGGCGGGCGGTACGGCTCTGGTGCAGTCGAAGGACTGCCAGGCGTCCTGGGCGGAGCCGGGCCAGGCGTGCTGGGTGGTGGAGACATCCACTCCCATGCGCGGCGGGGCGACGGTCGTGCCGACGCCTCGGCGCCGCTGGAGCCGCCCTTCGAGTTCGAGTTGTTCGAGTGCTTGGCGCAGGGTCGCTCGGGCGACTCCGAAGCGCGCGGCGAGGTCCCGTTCGTTCGGCAGGATCTCCCCCACCGCGAAATCCGAGTCGAGCGCTTCCCCGATCACCGTCTTGAGGTGCCAGTACTTCGGTTCCGGCACTGATTCCAGCTGCGTGGTCCCCACCCTGATCCTCCGCATTCGCCGTGTCAGCGGCGGCTTTTCCGCGCCCTTGTTTATTAAAGGTTCCTGCACTATCTATGCCGACCATAGGACGGCGCGTCACCTTGGTCAAGACCAATCCTGCGTTTGTCACCCGATGAAGTCGACCGGGTTGGGCAAGCGTTCACAGGCTGTTAGCACCCCAGTGAAGCGCGCACCACACATTGCCCATGATTTTTCGGACAAGGGCTCTGACGTGCATGGAAGCAGGGCTTCCAGGGGCCACAGGGGTTACATCGGAGCCACCCCGGAGAGTTTGTCTGGGTTACGCATGATGTAGACACACTGAATACGTCCGTCCGCGATGTCCACGTGGATGACACTGTCCGGCTTTCCGCCGGAGAGGACGAGCAGCGCCGGCGCGCCGTTGACCTCGGTGATCCTGCTCTCCGCGGCCGGGATCGCCTCCTTCGCGACGGCGAAGAGGAAACGCCCCACGTTGCCCACGCCCTGGAGGACCTGGAGCGGCGCCCTCGCCTTGCCCCCGCTGTCGCCGACGAGGCGCACATCGGGTGCGAGCAGGGCGAGCAACTGCTCCAGGTCGCCGCCGGACGCGGCGGCGATGAATCGCTCGGTCAGATGCCGGCGCTCCACCGGGTCCACGTCGTAGCGGGGTTTGCGCTCGTCCACATGGCGGCGCGCCCGCCCCGCGAGCTGCCGCACGGCCGCCTCGGAGCGTTCCAGGATGGCCGCGATCTCCCCGTGGGCGAAGCCGAACGCCTCACGCAGCACGAACACCGCCCGCTCCAGCGGGGAGAGTGATTCCATGACGACGAGGACGGCGAGAGAGACGGATTCGGCGAGAACTGCCCGTTCGGTCAGATCGGGGGTGGTATGCCCGATGTCCGTGGCGATCGGTTCGGGCAGCCAGGGGCCGATGTAGGACTCGTGCCGGGACTGGATCTGCCTCAGCCGGTCGATGGCGAGGCGGGTCGTGATCCTTACGAGATAGCCACGGGGTTCCGCGACATTCGTACGATCCTGCGCAGTCCAGCGGAGCCAGGCGTCCTGAACCACGTCCTCTGCGTCGGCCACCCGGCCGAGCATGCGGTAGGCCACTGCGGTCAGCACATGCCGGTGCTCTTCGAAGACATCGGTCAGGGTCTCGGTCGCCACCCCTCCATCCCAACCGACCGGCGCCCCCATGTCCAGGCAGCCGGGGTGCGTCATATGTCTCCCGGCCGGAAGTAACGGGTCAGTTCGGGGAAGGTGCGCACCCGGCTCTTGAACCGGAACCTACCGATCGGTAATTCTAACTGACAAGCCGTCTACAAGCTCCGAGCAGGGGCGACATGAGGGAGTAACAGTCATGGTCGCGGACATTTCGTTCTCCATCGCGTCACCCGGGGGTGACCGGACCCTGTCCATGGCCTACGAGAGGAATGGCGCGGGAGAGCCCCTGCTCCTCCTCCACGGCATCGGACACCACTGGCAGGCCTGGGAGCCGGTGATCCGCCTACTGGCCGCCGAGCGCGAGGTCGTCGCCGTGGACCTGCCCGGCTTCGGGGCCTCCGCGCCGCTGCCCGACGGGATGGCGTACGACCTGGACAGCGTGGGAGCGGTGCTCGGTTCGCTCTGCGCCGCGCTCGGGATCGAGCGTCCGCACGTCGCGGGCAACTCGCTCGGCGGGCTGCTCGCCCTGGAGCTGGGCCGGACCGGTCTCGTACGGTCGGTCACCGCGCTCTCGCCCGCCGGATTCTGGAACGAGCGGGAGCGCGTCCTCGCCTTCGGGGCGCTCCGGGCGATGCGGGCGGGGGCCCGGTCGGTGCCGCTGCCGGTGATCGAGAAGCTGTCCCGGTCGGCGGCCGGGCGGGCGGCGCTGACGGGCAGCGTCTACGCCAGGCCCGGCAGGCGCTCATCCGGCGCGGTCGTCGCCGAGACCCTCGCGCTGCGCGGTGCCACCGGCTTCCACCAGACGCTCGCCGCCGGACTGAGCGTCACCTTCCCGCACGATGTCCCGGATGTCCCGGTCACCATCGCCTGGGGGACCCGGGACCGGCTGCTCCCGCCCCGTCAGGGGGTCCGGGCCAAGCGGGCCATCCCCCGCGCCCGGCTCGTCCGGCTGCCCGGCTGTGGGCACGTCCCGATGAACGACGATCCCGCGCTGGTCGCCCGGGTCCTCCTGGACGGCAGCGGACGCTGACCTCCGGGCGCCGAACACCCCGGAGCCGAGCGCGGCCCCCGCGCCCACCAGGACTCCGCCGGCCGCCTGGGCGGGGCCGAGGCTGCCGGCGCCCACCACCGGCGCGGTGAGCGCGGCGGCGACGGGGATCAGCCCGGTGAAGAGCGTGGCGCGCTCGGTGCCGATCCGCTGAATGCCCATGTACCAGGCGACAAAGCCGATGACGGTGACCACGGCGGCCTGCCAGACCAGGGCGAGCGCCTCCCCCTGGTCGGGCAGCCGGACGAACCCGCGCCCGTCGAGGACCAGGCCGATCACCGCGGACTCGACGGCGGCGACGCCGCAGACACAGGCCGTCAGCAGCCGGGGCCCCAGCGGGCGCAGGACCGGAGCGGCCAGTACCGCGAAGCCGACCTCGCCGATCAGCGCGGCCACCGAGAAGACGATGCCGGCCGTGTCGGTGCGGCCCCACCCCTGGACGGTGAAGGCCCCGGCGGCGACGAGCAGGGCGCCGTACAGCACGGGCCGGGTGGGCCGGCGGCCGTCCATCAGCGGGACGAACACGGCGACGATGACGGGCGCGCACCCGACGAACACTCCCGGAACGGCGGGTTCGGCGGTGCGCTCGGCGGCCAGCACCGCCAGGTTGAAGCCCACCATCCCGACCCCGGCCAGCAGCGCGATCCGTCCCCACTGGCGCACGGAGAGCGCCCGTACCGGGGCGAGCGCGGCCCGCCCGCCGAGCAGCGGGAGCAGCAGCAGGAGGGCGAGCGCGTAGCGGACCGCCTGGCCGCCCGCGTACGGATAGTCGCCCAGCACGCTGTTGGCGGTGAAGGAGGCTCCGACGAGGCAGTAGGCGAAGGAGA
This sequence comes from Streptomyces sp. NPDC001889, assembly GCF_053594535.1. Classification (NCBI taxonomy): domain Bacteria; kingdom Bacillati; phylum Actinomycetota; class Actinomycetes; order Kitasatosporales; family Streptomycetaceae; genus Streptomyces; species Streptomyces sp. NPDC001889. The sequence continues at coordinate 61,296 of NZ_JBSFER010000024.1, read as the reverse complement.
CGAGGAGCACCCCGTTCAGGGTCCGGCGGGTCTGGCTGTTCAGCGGGGTGGTCGGGCGATTCATGGGGGTGAGGCTAGGAGGTCCGGCGGTCCGCTTTAAGGTCCACTTCCATGACGTCATCGGGGACCACTTCGGGGGAGAGCGGGACGAGGCGCCCGGGGGCGAGGGACGAGGGGGCCGGTGCCCCGGAGGGCGGCGCTCCGGGGAGTGGCGGGTGGAGCGCGGCGTGGGAGCTGCTGCTGCCCGCGGCCGGGGCGCCGGCCCGGCAGCGCGGGCGGGCGCTCCAGTCGGCGCTGCGGGACGCGGTGCGGTCGGGCCGGCTGGCGGCGGGCACCCGGCTGCCCGCGAGCCGGGAGCTGGCCGCCGATCTCGGGGTGTCGCGGGGGCTGGTCACCGAGGCGTACGAGCAGCTGACGGCCGAGGGGTATCTCCGCAGCGACCGGGGCGCGGGCACCTGGGTGGGGGACGCGGCGCGCGCCCCCGCGCGGGGAGCGCGGGATCTCGCGCCCCGGCGCGTGCCCGGAGCGCTGGTGGACTTCCGCCCGGGGGCGCCCGATCTCTCGCTCTTCCCCCGGGCCGCGTGGGGGGCGGCCCACCGGTCCGTCCTGGCCCGGCTGCCGCACCGGGCGCTCGGCTATCCCGATCCCCGGGGACTGCCGGAGCTGCGGACGGCGCTGGCCGCGCTGCTGACCCGGCGGCGCGGGGTCGTGGCCGATCCGGAGTGCCTGGTGGTGTGTTCGGGTGTCGCGCAGGCGATGACGGTCCTCGGCCAGGTGCTGCGCGGGCGCGGGCACGGGGCGATCGGGGTGGAGGACCCGGGCAGCCCCGAGCACGATCCGCTGTTCGCCGCCGCCGGGCTGCGGACGGTGCCGCTGCCGCTGGACGCCGAGGGGCTGGCCATGGCGCCCCTGCGCGGCTCGGGGGTGACCGCCGCGTCCACCACCCCGGCCCATCAGTTCCCCTCCGGGATCGCCTACTCGGCGCCGCGCCGAGCCGAGCTGCTCGACTGGGCGCGGTCGGTGGACGGGCTGATCGTGGAGGACGACTACGACGGCGACTTCCGCTACGACCGGGCGCCGGTCGGCGCCCTCCAGGGGCTCGATCCGGATCGTGTCGCGTACAGCGGCTCGGTGAGCAAGTCCCTCGCGCCGGGGCTGCGGCTCGGCTGGCTGGTGGTGCCCCGGCGGCTGCTGGACGAGGCCGTGGAGCGCAAGCGCACCATGGACCTGGGCAACCCCGCCCTGGACCAGGCCCTGCTGGCGGACTTCATCACCGGCGGCGGCTACGACCGGCAGCTGCGCCGCTGCCAGCGGGCCTACCGGGAGCGGCGCGACACCCTCGTCCGCGCCCTCGGCGAGCACTTCCCGGGTGCCAAGGTCAGCGGGATCGCGGCGGGGCTGCACATCATCGCCTCCCTCCCGGCGCGGTACGGACCCGAGGAACGGTTCCTGAGGCGTGCGGAGCGGGCCGGAATCGCGGTCCGGCCACTCTCGGCCCACACGGTGCTGCCGGGCCGGGAGAAGGGCGTGCGACTGGTTCTGGGGTACGCGCAGCTGACGCCGTCCGAGATCGTGCGGGGGGTCCGGCTGCTGGCCGGCGCGGCGGGCTGAGATGACCGGCCGTTCACCCCGCCGTCGCCCGGGGGTTGGGCGGCGGTGCGGGTGTTTCTCGCCGATCCGGAGGTTTCCCGGGGCACGGGTGAGCCGGTGTACGGGATGTTCCGGCCGCGCCCGGGCGACGCGGCCGGAACATCCGCTTTCCGTGGTCGGGGGATATCCCGGTCTCGGCGGTGCCGCGTCTTCGACAGAATGCGGAAACCGCGGCCGTATTTCTTCCTGCGCGGCGGTGGCACCGTGTACGCGGATGGTGTGATCGGGTCCCGGGGGACCCTTCCGGGCGGCTGGATCTGGTGAAACGTCACCACGGAGAGAAATCCCGGGGCCGCGGGATCGGTTGACGAATTCCGGGGGAATTTCCGTTGCGAGCTGCTCGACGGGCCCCTCGGGGATTCGACTCCGGGGTGTTTTCGGTGGTGCGGGCGCGGGAGCCCACCTCACACACCGGACCGGCTGGATTTGCTCGGGTTACCTGTCGCACAGGGTCCGTCCTCAAACGCCGGACAGGCTGGATCTGCCCGGGTTACCCCTGACGCAGGGGCCGTCCTCACACACCGGACAGGCTGAGTTCACCCGGGTTACCCGTGGCGTGGGAGCCCACCTCACACACCGGACCCGCTGGTTGCCCGGATTCGCCGAAACCCGAGCAGGCCCCCCGGTGATCGAGCCACACCACCCCAGCCCCTCCAGCGAGCCGAGGCACGAAAGCCAGCCCCTCCGGCGATTGAGGAGCGGGGGTTCGGGGGCCGGCCCCCGACCGTGGCCCGCACCGTGCGGGGCCCTGTCGCACAGGGGCCGTCCTCGAACTCCCCCAGAGCTGCCTCTGGGAGGCACCCCCGGACGGGCTGAGTTCGCCCGGGTTGCCCCCGGCGCGGGGGCCGGCCTCGCACGCCGGGCCGGCCGGGTTTGTGCGGGCACCCGTCGCACAGGGGGCGTTTCCCGGCCGCGCCGGGAGCACCGCCCCACGTCAGGGGGGATTGTCAGAGGGGGGTTCTACCGTCCTCCTCATGACGCGATCAGTGCAGGCCCTCACCTACGCCCGCCCCTCCACCCTGGAGTCCGGCGCGGACGGCGGGCTCCTCGGCCTGGAGACCTCCCGGGGGCTCACCCCCACCGGCGCCCAGGACCGGCCCACCTTCTTCTCGGGGTTCCTGGCCTCCCCGCAGACCGCCGCCCGAGGCCTCCTCGCCGTGGCGGACGTGGCCGCCGCCCGGTACCACGACCCCACCGCGCGCCCCCTGCTCGACCCCGTCGTCACCGGCAACGGCGACCGGCTGCGGTTCGAGTCCTTCTCCGGCTGCTGCGGGGTGTACGCCCGGCTCGACGTGCTGCGCGAGGGTCTGGACGGCGCCGGGACCGGGCACGGCACGACCAATGTCGATGTCAACAACCCCCTGCGGGAGGCGCTCTCCCGGATGACCGGCGACAGCCCGCTGCATCTGCGGGTGGGCCCGGGCGAGTTGGCGGTGACCACGCTGGAGGGCTCGGTGGTGGAGAAGAAGGTCCCGCTGCCCGAGCGCTGGCTGCGCGGCTTCGCCGAGGCCCAGGTCGCCACCGCGGGCTTCGATCTGCGGGCCGAACTCCCCGCCGCCGAGGCCGTGCGCTTTCTGCGCTCGCTGCCCCGGTCGTCGTCCGGGCGGGCCTCCCGAGGCGTCCAGTGGGTGATCGCGTCCGGGAGGACCCTGCGGCCCACCACCCGTCCGGTGCCCGGCGCGATCTGTCTGCCGGGGCCCGAGCGGCTGGGGGCGCTCCAGCGGGTGCTGCGCCAGGCGACCGCGCTGCGGGTGTACGGACCCGTGGTGACGGACGGCGTCCCGGTCCCGGCGGCGTGGGAGGTGGTGCTGCCGGGGATGCGGCTCACCCTCACCCTCTCCCCCGGCACCACCCGCGGCTTCTCCGGCGAGGGCGGGGTGCTGGAGGCGCTGGCGGGCGACGAGGTCGCGCGGGACGCCGAGTTGATCTCCGTACTGCTCGCCTGGGAGCCGAGGATCGACCCGGCCGATCTGGCGGAGCAGTCCGGGCTCCCGGTGGCCCGGGTCAGAGCCGCTCTGGTGCGGCTGGGCACGGCGGGCCGGGTGGGGTACGACGTGGCGGACGCGGCCTACTTCCACCGCGAGCTGCCGTACGACGCGGACCGGGCCGAGAGGCACAACCCGCGCCTGGTCGACGCCCGGCGGCTGCTGGCGGCCGGAGCGGTGGCGCTGGACGGGGAGTTCGCGTCGGTCGTCTCGGGAGAGCGCACCTACCGGGTCCGGCAGGCGGGCGGGACACCGCGCTGCACCTGCGCCTGGTGGTCGGAGCACCAGGGCACGCGGGGGCCGTGCAAACACGCGCTGGCGGTCCGGATGGCCCGGCGCGGCGCGGCGGCCGGCACCTCCGGCGCGGCGGGCGCCCCCGGCACGGCCGGCGCGGTCGCGGGAGGTGCGCGGTGAAGGAGCTTCTCGACGCGGTGCGGGGGATGCGGGTCGCCAAGGTGCCGGAGCTGCTCCGGCAGCTGACCCCGGCCGAGCGCAAGGAGGCGCTGACGGAGCTGAAGGCGCTCCGCGCGGAGCTGCGCGGCTGGGACTGGAACCGCTGGCGGGAGCGGGGCGGCATCGCCGGCGCGCTGCTGGTGGCGGGGGCCGGCTGTCAGACGGGTGCGGCGGCCGCGGCCTCCTGGATCGGTTCCCGGGATCTGCGGGCCGGCAGTCTCCCGGCCGGGAAACCGCTGCTGCGCCGGCTCGTGGAGGTGCTCGCCGACCGGGAGCCCGAGTGGCTCGGGGATCTGGCCCACCGGCTGGCCGCTCGCCCCTCGACCGCGCAGGACGACTATCCGCTGATCAGGGAATTGGTGGAGCTGGCCGGCTGTCCGGCGCCGACCACCGACGGCTTCGTCGAGGGGTGGGTCGACTCGCTCTCCCACCGGGGTGACCGGCTCGAACTGCTGCGCCTGGACCCGTACGCGCCGGTGCTGGTGCCCCGGCTGTTCGAGCTGGCGGTCTTCCCCTCCCGGCTCTCGTGGGCCGCCGACCCGGACGACCCGGCGCACTGGCCGTCGGCGATCGTGTCGCTGGGCGAGAGCGGGGTGCTGGAGCGGTCGGCGCTGCTGGACGGCTGTGTGGCCCGGCTGCTGCGCGGCGGCCGGCCCAGCGATACGCAGTTCTTCCTGACGCTGCTGAAGCGTCTGGCGCCGACCCCCGACGAGGAGGCGGCCCGGGTCCCCGACTGGTCCGGCATGGCCGCCGACGGAGGGCTCCCGGTGGCGTCCCACGCCCAGAGCGTGCTGGGGCGGCTCGCCGAGGCGGGCGTGCTGCCGCTGCCGGCCCTGGCCGAGGTGACGGGCGCGGTGCTCTTCCGTACCGAGAAGAAGCTGGTGCGGTCCCAGCTCACCCTGCTCGGCAAGGTGCTGCGGAAGCACGCGAAGGACCCGGCCGCCCTGGCGGTGCTGCTGCCGGTGGTCGCCGACGGGTTCGGCCATGGGGACACCCACATCCAGGAGCGTGCCCTGAAGCTGGTCGCCCGGTGTCTCCCGGCCGCCGGCGCGGAGCTGCGCGAGGAACTGGCCGGGGCGGCCGGCGGGCTGAGCCCGGTGCACCGGGCCGCCGCCGAGGCCGCGTTCGGGGCGCTGCTGCCCGGGGCGGGGACGGAGGTCGCCGAGGAGACCCTGCCGCCCGTGCCGGAGCGGCGCAGACTCGGGCCGCCGCCCTCCTCGGTGGCGGAGCTGGTGGAGGATCTGGTGGTGCTGCTGCGCGGGCGGCAGGAGGCGAGCGAGTCCGAGCGGCTGCTCGACGGGCTGATCCGGCTGATCCACCGTGAGCGGGAGCCGCTGACGGCGGCTCTGGAGGAGGCGCTGGCCGATCAGTGGTGGCTCCATGCCGGCCATCAGCGGTACGACCGGGACCTGGGGCGCGGCACGGGCGTCGAGGTGGTGATCGCCACGCTGCTGGGGCGGGTGAGCGCCGAGACCCTCGACAGCTCCCGGACCCGTTCGGGGGGCGCCGCCTCCTGCCCCCACGAGGGGCTGGGGGAGATGACCAGGGCGCGGTACTGGGAGGCCGCGTGCCGGGTGGGGAGCGGTTCGCCGCCGTTCCTGCTCGCGACCCCGACCTGGGTCACGGGGGCGCTGGACGCGGAGGTGCTGGTGGAGCGGCTCCGGGAGTACGGGAGGCTGGGAGTCGAGCCTCTGGCCACGGACTTCGTCCAGGCGCTGCTGCGGGTGGAGCGGGGCGGGGACGGGGTGGCGGCGGACGGGGCGGCCGGCCGCGCCGCCGACGCGGCCCGCGCCCTGGGCACCGCCGAGGGCGACCGGCTGGCGGAGTGGCTGTGCGGGACCGGCCCGGTGCCGCCCGCGCTCGCGGCCCTGTCGCCGGGGGACGGGACCGGGTCCGGCGCGCCGGGCGAGGAGGGGCCCGGGGAGCCGCGGCGCCGGCCGGACACCTGGCTGCGGCGGAGCCCCGCGGAGACCACCCGCCGGGTGGTGCACGGGATGCGGGAGCGGCTCGCGCTGCACCAGGCCTTCCCCCGGTCCTTCCGCTGGCTGGGCTCCGACTTCACGGACCTGCGGTGCTCCGGTTACTCCTGTGTCACCTGGGAGCCGCGCCGGCTGCTGGCGCTGCCGCACGACCGGGAGGCGGTCGCCCGGTGGATGGCGCACGCGGTGGTGATGTCCGCCGAGTGGGCGGACGGCGCTCCCCGGTGTCTGCCGGCCCTCGCGGAGGCCGAGGCGCGCCCCGGTCCGGCCGGGCCCGCGCTGCACCGGGTGCTGGCGGCGGGGACGGGCGCCCGGCGCGCCGATGACCGGCTGGCCGCGGTGGACGGGCTGCTGGTGCTCGCGGCGCGCGGGCAGTTGGACACCGCGCTGTTCGGCCGGGAGCTGGCGCGGCTGGTCCGGCACGAGGGCCTGAAGCCCAACCGGCTGGCCGACGCCGCCCGTACGGCCGCGGTGACCGGAGCGTACGGCACGGTGGGGGCGATCCTCGCGGCCGCGCTGCCCGCTCTGCTCCGGGCGGAGCCGCTGCCCCGGGCGATGGGGGAGATCCTGGCGGTGGCCGCGGAGTGCGCGGAGCGGTCCGGTGGTGTGCGAGGGGCCGCCGGGCCGGGCCTCTCGGCGGGCGAGGCGATACCCGGTCTCGCGGAACTGGCCGGGAGGGGCGGCTCCTCGCAGGCGGTCACCCAGGCGGTGCGGCTGCTGGCGGCGGCAGGGGCTCCCACCCCCACGCCAGAAATGGCCGGAAAGTGCTGATAGTTGATCAGATGCGCGCTTAACTCATCAGTCACAGTGCGTTCGTGATCAGGCAACACGGTTCGGCGAGAGTGAGGCCATGACCGATGTGACAGCTGCGAAGAACACCCGCCGCCCCCACCAGTGGCGGCGGGACCTCGTCGAGCTGGCGGCCGTGTTCACGGCGGTGGCGGTCGCCGACGTGGTCGCGAAACTGGTCGGGCACGGGCCCGACGGTCCGTTTCTGCTCCTGGTCTCGGCCGTGACCCTGGTCGCCACCGCCGCGTTCCACACATGGTGGGCGCACCGCCACCGCTCCTCCCCTGCGACCGATACGGCTCAGACCATCAACACCACGAACACCACCACCGCCGCCGCCGTCTCCCCCTCCGCCGCCGACCGGGCCGGGCGGGACGGAACGGTTCTCTGGCGGATGCGGACCACCGTGCGGGACTCGCCCGGCAGCCTCGCCGCGCTCTGCGCCGCGCTCGCGGCCCTCGACATCGACATCCTCACCCTCCAGACCCATCCCCTGGCCGAGGGCACCGTGGACGAGTTCCTGCTGCGCGCTCCCGGCGCGCTCCAGGCCCGGCGGCTCACCGACGAGGTCTCGGCGGCCGGGGGCGGCGGCACCTGGATCGAGCGCGCCGACGCCCACGATCTGGTCGACACCCCGACCCGGGTGCTGGGCCTGGCCACCCGTACCGCGCTGGACGCGGCCGAACTGCCCCTGGCGCTGCGGCAGCTGCTCGGCCGCTGCACCATCCACTCGCGGCCGGCGGTCCCGTGGTCCGGCCGGCCCTCCGGGGAGCTGCCGCCCGTCGACGGGGTGCTGGAGGAGACGGTGATGCGGCTGCGCGATCCGCGCGGCGGCACGATCACCGTGGAGCGCCCGCACCTGCCCTTCACACCGAGCGAGTTCGCCCGGGTCCGGGCCCTGCTGGAGCTGGACGCCCGGCTGGGTCCCCGGGTGCCCCGCAGCCGCGATGTCCTCACCCTGCCCGAGGGCGAGGAGATCACCGTGCGCCGGGCCGACCAGAGCGACCTCGCGGCGGCGAAGGCGCTGCACGACCGCTGCTCCGACCGCACGCTGCGGCTGCGCTACCACGGACCCGTCGGGGACGCCCACCGCTATCTCGACCATCTGCTCAGCCCGAGATTCGGCCGCACCCTCGCCGTGAGCACGGCGTCGGGGCGGGTGATCGCACTCGGCCATCTGCTCTGGGACGGGGACGAGACCGAGGTGGCCCTCCTCGTGGAGGACGCCTGGCAGCGCCGGGGCATCGGCTCCGAGCTGCTCGGCCGGCTGATCGGGCTGGCCCGGGAGGCCGGCAGCGAACAGGTGTACGCGGTGACCCAGTCGTCCAACACCGGCATGGTGGCCGCGATGCGGGGACTCGGTCTGCCCCTCGACTACCAGGTGGAGGTGGGCACCCTGGTCATCACGGCGCGGCTGGAGGGGACGGGCGCGGCGCTGAGCCCGTGACCGTCCCCGTTCCGGGCGAGGGCGGCACGGCCCCCGCCCGGGCCGCGGGCGCACCCGGGGGGCGCGGTGCGGCGGGCCCCCTGACCGGCCCATCAGTCGGTCGGGGGCGGGTGAGCAGGTATCCGGCCAGTGAACCGGGGTGTGACCTGGCCAACCCCATGGCGGCGATCAGACGATGGTGACGCGGAGCCCCCACTCGTATGAGGATGTGTGCATGTCAGTCACCCCCAGCAGCCCGCTGCCCCGCCAGGTCGCCGACGCCCATGTCGACGCGCTCATCGAACTCGACCCGACCCTCGGTACCTATCTGGGGGTCAGGAAGAGTGCCGCACGCCTTCCCGACTACTCCCCGGCCGGGCTGGAGGAACGGGCCGAACTCGCCCGGCGGACCCTCGCGCGGCTGGACGAGGCCGAGAAGCTGCCGGGTGCCGGGAGCGACGCCGAGCGGCGGTGCGGCCGGCTGCTGCGGGAGCGGCTGACGGCCGAGCTGGCGGTGCACGAGGCGGAGGAGGGGCTGCGCGCGGTGAGCAATCTGCGCTCACCGGCGCACTCGGTGCGCGAGGCGTTCACCGTGATGCCCACCGCCACCGAGGAGGACTGGACCGCCGTGGCGGAGCGGCTGCGGGCGGTCCCCGACGCGCTGCGCGGCTACCGGGCCTCGCTGGAACTGGGGCTGGAGCGGAAACTCTTCGCCGGACCCCGGGCCACCCGGACCAGTATCGGCCAGATGACCGAGTGGCTCGGCACGGAGCGGAGCTGGTTCGAGGAGTTCGTGGCGCCGGGCCCGGCCGCGCTCCGGACCGAGCTGGCGGCGGCGGCCAAGATCGCCACCGAGGCGCTGGCCGCGCTGCGGGACTGGATGAGCGAGGTCTACTCCCCCGCCGTCGCGGACGCCCCCGACACCGTGGGCCGTGAGCGCTACGCGCGCTGGTCGCGGTATTTCAACGGCACCGACCTCGATCTGGACGAGGCGTACGCGTACGGCTGGTCCGAGTACCACCGGCTGCTGGCCGAGATGAAGAGCGAGGCGGAGAAGATCCTCCCGGGCGCCGGCCCCTGGGAGGCGCTCGCCCATCTCGATGTGCACGGCCACCACATCGAGGGCGTCGAGGAGGTGCGGGCCTGGCTCCAGGGGCTGATGGACGAGGCGATCGAGGCGCTGGACGGCACCCACTTCGAACTCGCGGACCGGGTGCGGAGGGTGGAGTCCCGGATCGCTCCCCCGGGCAGCGCGGCGGCGCCGTACTACACCAGCCCCTCCGAGGACTTCTCCCGGCCGGGCCAGACCTGGCTGCCGACCATGGGCGCCACGCGCTTCCCGGTGTACGACCTGGTCTCGACCTGGTATCACGAGGGGGTGCCGGGTCACCATCTCCAGCTCGCGCAGTGGGTGCACGTGGCCGACCAGCTCTCCCGCTACCAGGCCACGGTCGGCGGGGTCAGCGCGAACGCGGAGGGCTGGGCGCTCTACGCCGAGCGGCTGATGGACGAACTGGGCTTCCTCCCCGACCCCGAGCGCAGACTCGGTTATCTGGACGCGCAGATGATGCGGGCGTGCCGGGTCATCGTGGACATCGGGATGCATCTGGAGCTGGAGATCCCGGCGGATTCGCCCTTCCACCCGGGAGAGCGGTGGACGCCCGAACTGGCGCAGGAGTTCTTCGGCGGCCACAGCGGCCGGCCGGCGGACTATGTGGAGAGCGAGCTGATCCGCTATCTGTCGGTGCCGGCCCAGGCGATCGGCTACAAGCTCGGCGAGCGGGCCTGGCTGCTGGGCCGGGAGAACGCGCGCAAGGCGCACGGTGACGCGTTCGACGCGAAGGCCTGGCACATGGCGGCGCTGTCGCAGGGGTCGCTGGGGCTGGACGATCTGGTGGACGAGCTGTCGAAGCTGTGACGGCGGCGGGGGGCGGACCCCGGCGCGCGCGTCGGCGTCCGCCGGACCGCCCGGACCGCCCGGATCACCCCGGACCGCCGAGGACCCGGGCCGCGGGGCGGCCGAACGCCTCGCGGACTCCGGCCGCCACCGCCCCGGGGCCCGGGGATCGGCGCGGGGACGGGGGAAGCGGGGCACGGGAGCCCGTCGTCACGGTCCCGGGCCCGGTGTCCGCCCGACACGGCTCCCGGTGTCCTCCGCGTGTCCGTCCGGCACGGCTCCCGGTGTCAGCAGCCGCACTCCTGCGCGCCGACGGGGGCGGTCAGGGGGTCCACCGCGCGCCGTTCCCCGGCGCCTCCCCCGGTCTCGTACGCGAAGCCCTCCCGCACCCAGTACTCGAATCCGCCGAGCATCTCCTTCACCGGGTAGCCGAGTCCGGCGAGGGCGAGAGCCGCGCGGGTGGCGCCGTCGCAGCCGGGGCCCCAGCAGTGGGTGACGACCGGGACGGAGGGGTCGAGCAGGGCTCCGGCCAGCTCCGGAATCCGGGCGGTCGGCAGATGGAGCGCGCCGGGGATGTGCCCCTGGTCCCAGGAGTCGGTGGACCGGCAGTCGAGCAGGACGAACCCGGCGCCGGTGCCCAGGGCGAGGGCGGCGGCGACATCGGAGACATCGGTGTGGAGGGCCAGTTGTGCGGCGAAGTGGGCGGCGGCCACGGCGGACGGGGCGGGCGGGACCCGGAGAACGGGGTTCTCACCGAGTGATGTGGTGGTCATGGCCAGAAATCTATGGACGGGACGCGCTCCGCTGAAGTGGGATTCCCCGGCACTTCTCTTGATCCGCCGGGGAATCCCCTGTTGTCTGGCGTCATGACCCCCTACTCACCGGACGCCACCGACTGGCGCATCCTGGCGGAACTCCAGCGCGACGGACGGGCCGGCTTCGCCGAACTGGCCCGTACCGTCTCCATGTCGGCGAGCGCCGTGACAGAGCGGGTACGGCGGATGGAGGAGGCGGGGGTGATCGCCGGGTACACGGCGGTGGTCGAGCCGGAGCGGCTGGGGCTGCCCGTCCTCGCCTTTGTGCGACTGCGCTATCCGCACGGCAACTACAAGCCGTTCCACGACCTCCTGGGGACGACCCCGGAGATCCTGGAGGCCCACCATGTGACCGGTGACGACTGTTTCGTCCTGAAGGTCGCCACCCGTTCCATGGGCCATCTGGAGGAGGTCACCGGCCGGATCTCCGCGCTCGGTCCGGTGACCACCAGCGTCGTGTACTCCTCGCCGCTGCCGCGCCGCGCGGTCGGCGGCTGAGCGCTCCCCGGTTCAGCCGCCGAGCGCGTCCGTGCGGACGCGGACGCCGGAGCCATGGCGCTCCTTGACCACTTCCAGCTGGGTGGGGATACGGCGGCGCAGATCGGCCACATGGCTCACGATGCCGACGCTGCGGTCCTGTTCGCGCAGTGCGTCGAGGACGTCGATGACCTCGTCGAGGGTCTGCTCGTCCAGGCTGCCGAAGCCCTCGTCGATGAAGAGGGTGTCCAGCCGAACGCCGCCGGCCTCCTCGGTGACCACATCGGCGAGGCCGAGCGCCAGCGCGAGCGAGGCGAAGAAGGTCTCGCCGCCGGAGAGGGTCGCCGTGTCGCGCTCGCGGCCGGTCCAGGCGTCCACGACATGGAGCCCGAGACCGGAGCGCTTGCCGCCGGTCCGGGTGTCGGAGTGGACCAGGGTGTACCGGCCGCCGGACATCCGCCGCAGCCGTACGGTCGCCGCCGCCGCGACCTGTTCCAGCCGGGCCGCGAGGACATAGGACTCCAGGCGCATTCTGCGCTCGTTGTCGGCGGAGGTGCCCGCGGTGAGGGCCGCGAGCCGGGCCACCCGGTCGTACTCCTCCCGCAGCGGGCCGAGCGCACGGGCCTCGGCCGCTGCCCGCCGGGACAGCTCCTGGAGCTGTTCGCACCGGCCGTGCGCGGCGTCTCGGGCGGAGAGGGCCTCCCGCAGGGCCCGTTCCGCGCCGCCGGCGGCGGCGCGCGCGGCCTCGGCGTCGGCGGGCGGGCGCTCCGCCGCGGCGCGGGTCTCCGGTTCGGCGAGCCGGGCGGCCACGGTGGCGGACTCGGTCCGCCACTCGTCGACGCGGTGCTGGAGCGCGCGCTGCTCCGTGTCGTCGAGGACCGCGTCGGCGGCGGCGCGGGGGGTGTCGAAACCGGCCCCGAACGCGTCGTCCGCGAGCCGGGCGTCGGTGTCCTTGAGGCGCTGCGCGGCGAGCGCGGCGTCGCGCGCCGCCGCCGCCGCGGCGGCGACCAGCCGCAGCCGCTCCTCCAGCCGGGCGGCGTGCTCGGCGACGGTGCCCGTGCCGTCGTGCGTCCGGGCCAGCTCCCGCGTGAGCGCGGTCTGTTCCTGGTCGAGGGTTTCGCGCCGGGAGGTGCGGGCGGCGGCCCGCCGCTCCACCTGCTGCCGGGCGTCGAGCCGCTCCCGGTGTTCGCGCTCGGCCCGGTCGAGGGCCTCCTGCGCCGTATGGGTGCCCGACGCGAGGAGACGGGCCTCGCCGTGCTCCCGTTCCAGCCGCGCGACCAGCTCCTCCAGTTCGCCCACGGCGGGCTCCCGGCCGGCTCCGTCGCCGGGGCCGCTCCCGGAACCGTCACCGGGACCGGAACCGGCGGTGCGGGCGCGGTCGCGGGCGGAGGCCAGGGCCTCGCCGGTCACCGCCCGTTCGCGTTCCGCCGCCGACCGGGCGGCCTCGGCCCGGGTGTACTCCCCGTACGCCGCGTCCTCCCGCGCCGGGTCCACCCGGTCGTCGGACGGCCGGGCCGGAGCGGGGTGTTCGGCGGAGCCGCAGACCGCGCAGGGCTCGCCCGGGGCCAGCGCGGACGCCAGCTCCGCCGCCATTCCGAGCAGTCGGCGCTCCTTGAGGTCGAGCCAGCTCTCACGGGCCTCACCGGCCCGGTCGCGGGCGGCGCGCAGCCGCTGCTCCGCCCCGGCCGCCTCGGCGGCGAGCCGGTCGCGGTCGCGGGCGGCGCGCAGCCGGTCGCGGGCCGGGGCGAGCCGGCCCGCGAGGTTCTCGGCGCGCAGCACGGCCTCCCGCGCGGCGGACAGGCGTTCGCGGTGCTCGTGGCGGAGGACCTCCCACTGGGCCAGCCATGCCTCCGCGTCCTGGAGGACGCTGTCGTCGGCGCCGGCCAAGCGGTCCAGTTCGTCCTGTTCGCGAGTGATCTCGGCGCTGCGCCGCTCGGCCCTGCGCGCGGCGTCCAGCCCGCCCAGATCCTGTCGCAGCCGCTGTTCGACCTCCGCGAGGTGCTCCGCGCCCGCGTCCCGCAGACCGGGCTCCAACCGGTCCCGGAGCCGGTCCAGGGCGGCGGTCGCCGTGCGGTGCTCCCGCTCGGTCTCGTCCCGCAGCCGGAGCGCGGGGGTGACCCGGTCCGCCCTGCGGGCGCGTTCGAGGGCGGCCAGCGCGCTCTCGTGCGCGCCCCGCCGCTCCTGGAGCGCGGCACGGCGGCGGTGGGCCTCCTCGTACCGCCGCTGGAGCCCGGCGAGTTCGCGCTCGTCCTCCAGTGCGCGCCGGGCGGCGGCTCCCCGGCTCTCGGCCCGGCTCAGCGCGAGGCCGGCGATGTCGCGGTGCTCCAGCGCGCCGGAGCGGGCGACTGCGGCCCACTCCAGGACGGCGCCGGCGAGTCCCGGATCGCCGGGCTGCTGCCGGGGCGGCGGCCACTCCCCGGGGTCCGGTCCCGCCGCCTGCTCCATCCTGTGCGCGGTGGCGAGGAGCCGTTCGTCCCCCGACCTCACCCGGGCCTCCGCCGCGCGCCGCCGGTCGGCGATGTGCTCCTCGACGGCGGCGAAGCGGCGGGTGTCGAAGAGCCTGCCGAGAAGTCTGCCCCGGGCCTCGGCGTCGGCGCGCAGAAAACGGGCGAAGTCGCCCTGGGGCAACAGGACCACCTGGCAGAACTGGTCGCGGCTCATCCCGATGAGCTGGGTCAGCTCCTCGCCGATCTCCTGGTGGGACTTGCTCAGCCCCTGCCAGGCGGCGGTCGCCGGGTCGTACTCGCGCAGGGTGCTCTGCGCCCGCTCGGTGGTGAAGCCCTTGCCGTTCCTCTTGGGGCGCGGCTGGGCGGGCAGCCGGGTGATCTCCAGCCGCCGGCCCCCGATGGTCAGCTCCAGCACGACCCGGGTGAGGGTGCCGGGCCCGGCGTGGTCACTGCGCAGGGAGGTGCCGGGGCTCTGCCGGGCGCCGGGCACCGCCCCGTACAGGGCGAAGCAGACGGCGTCCAGCACAGAGGTCTTGCCGGCGCCGGTCTGCCCGTGCAGGAGGAAGATCCCGCCGGTGGACAGGGCGTCGAAGTCGATCTCCTGCGCGGCTCCGAAGGGCCCGAAGGCGGTGATGGTCAGCCGGTGGAGCCTCATCGGCCCGCCCTCTCCTGTACGGCGTCGTCGACCCGGACCGCGTCGAAGGCCTCGCGCAGCACGGCCCGCTCCGGTCCGTCGGGCCCGTTGCCGCCGCGCACATGGGCCACGAAGTCCTCGGCGATCTGCTGATCCGCCCGGCCCTTCAGCCGCTGGGCGTACGAGACACCCTCGTCCGCGTTCTCGCGCTCGGGCTCGAAGCGCAGGCTCAGGGTGTGCGGGAAGCGCTCCCCGAGCCGGGCCATGGGGTCGGCGGGGCGGGCCGGGTCGGTGAGGGTCGCCTCGACGAAGGACTCCTCGTGCCGGGTGAGCGCGGGGTTCTCCAGCAGTCCGGTGAGGGTGCCGCGCAGCCGGGCGAGGGGTCGGGGCACGGGGCAGTCGAGGCGCCGGGCGTCGATCTCGCCGCCGGGTCCGAGGTCGACGAGCCACATCGTCTTGCGGTGGCCGGCCTCCGAGAAGGAGTACGCGAGCGGGGAACCGGAGTAGCGCACCCGGGCGTTGATGGTCTGGGAGCCGTGCAGATGCCCGAGCGCGGTGTAGTCGACGCCGTGGAAGACCCCCGCGGGCACGGCGCTGACCCCGCCGACGGTGATGTCGCGCTCGCTGTCGCTGGGCTCCCCGCCGGCGACGAAGGCGTGCGCGAGGACCACGGAGCGGGTGCCGGCCGGCCGGGTCGCGAGATCGGCGCGGACCCGGTCCATGGCGGCGGCGATCACGGCCTCGTGCTGGGCCCCGGCGGCCGACAGCTCGTCCTTCACCAGGGCGGGTTCGAGATAGGGCACTCCGTAGAACGCGACATCGCCGTGGTCGTCGGAGAGGATCACCGGGGTGGCGCAGCCGGCGGGGTCGGTCCGCAGATGGATGCCCGCGCGCTCGATCAGCCCGGCCGCGACACCGAGCCGGCGGGCCGAGTCGTGGTTGCCGGAGATCATCACCGTGGGCACGCCCTCGGCGGCGAGGCGGTGCAGCACCCGGTCGAAGAGCTCGATCGCGGCGAGCGGCGGCACGGCGCGGTCGTGGACATCGCCCGCGACCAGCAGCGCGTCCACCCGGTGCTCACGGACGGTCATCACCAGGTGATCGAGGAAAGCGGCCTGGGCCTCCAGCATGGAGACCCGGTGCAGGGAGCGTCCCAGATGCCAGTCCGATGTGTGCAGAAGCCTCAAGAGACCGCTCCGACCTGCATGTTTCCCTTTCTCCGCCCCTGGTTTCCGCACCCGCCCGGCACGGGGCCCGCCATCGGCTCCCCCCACGCTAGCGGGAATGCGCCCCGTCTCCGCCACGGCCCCCGGATTCGGGACGGCCCCGAGCGCGCCGCGCGGCGCATCGGCCGATCGGATGACGGCGCTGTCGTCCGGTGCGGGGAGCGGACCCGGGCCGGTGGTGGCGGAGGATGGAGCACGGGGCTCCGCGCGACGCCGGGCGGAGCCACCCGTGTCCGTACCGCGTCGAGGGGAGCGAGCCCGTGAGATCCGAGCACCACCGGTCACTGGAGACGGCCCGGCCGCCGGGGAGCGCCCGGTGAGGCGGCGGGCCCTGCTGCTGGTGCCGGTGCTGGCGGGGGTGCTGGCCGGCTGCGGGACGGGGGCTCCCGGGGCGCCGGCTCCCGGGGCGGGGGCCGGCAGAACGGCCCCGCCCCCGTCCGCTTCCTCTTCCGCGCCGGTGCCAGTGCCACTTCCGGCCGACCGGAAGCCGGGCCGTGACACACCCCCGGGCACCCTGCTCGTGGCCGACTTCGGCGGGGACACCGTGACCTTCCTGCACCCCGAGCGCGGGCCCTTCGCCTCCGTACGCGTCGGTACGGCACCGTACGGCCTGGCGGTGGGCGCGGACGGGCGGGCCTGGGTCGCCACCGCCGAGGGCGTCGCGGTGGTGGACACCCGCACCCGCGAGAGCCTGGGCAGGATTCCGTACCGCACCCGGACCGGTCCGGTGACCGACGGGGAGTACCGGGGCGGCGGGATGGGGATCGCGCTCGCGCCGGACGGGAAGCGGCTGTACACCGGGGTCAATGTGCCCGGCGGGCCGGGAGTGCTGGAGGTCGTCGACACCTCGGCCCGGAAGGTCGTGGACACCGTCCCGGTGGGGCGGCGCCCCTTCGACATCGATGTCTCCCCCGACGGCCGTGAGGTGTACGCGACCAATCACGACTCCTTCGACGTGACGGCCGTACGCACCGGATCGCCGGCCGCCCGCCGCTTCGAGGTCGCCCCCTACGGCACCGAGGGCGGCCTCGGCTCCTGGCTCAAGCCGCACTACGCGGCGGTCCGGGAGGACGGCCGGCTGCTGCTGCCCTTCGAGGGGGAGCGGCTGGCCGTGCTCGACCCGCGCACCGGCGAGGTCGGCATCGAGCCGATGACCGCGAACACCCATCAGCACGGCGCCGCGCTGACCCCGGACGGGACCCTGCTCGCGGTCGGCACCGGGCCGATCGGCCCGGACGACGCCGGGGCCTCCCTGACGGTACGCGCGCAGGACGGCACGGAGAGGGTCATTCCGCTGGAGGGCCCGCACGAGGATGTCGCCGTGTCGGAGGACGGGCGCACCGCCTATGTGAGCGGCGGTTTCACCCGGGACGGACACTGGGACGGGATCACCGTCGTGGATCTGGCCGACGCGACGACGCGCCGGCTGCCCGGCGGCTCCCGGCCGCTCGGGATCACCGTCCTGCCGTGACCGGGACCGGTGGCCGGCCCTCTCCCCGGCCCGGGCGACCAGCGTCGGGGGGCGCGTTCGCTCCCCGGCCGGCGTGGGCGGGAACGGTCAGAGGTCGCCGTACGCCTCCCCGCCGGGTTCGAAGCCGGCCGTCCCCGCCGTGGCGTCCGCCAGCCAGCCCCGGAAGGTCTCGACCTCCGCGTCCGGAAGCCCGATCTCGATCGTGACGCGCTCCCCGTACCGCACCTCGCGCACCACCCGTCCCGTGGCGCGCAGATCGTTCTCCAGCTTGCCGGCGCGCTGGTGGTCGACGGTGACGGTGGCGAGCCGGAAGCGCCGCCGGGTGAGGGTGCCGAGGGTGTCCAGGGCTTCGCCGACCACTCCCCCGTACGCCCGGATCAGCCCGCCCGCGCCGAGTTTCACGCCGCCGTAGTAGCGGGTGACGACGGCGACCGCGTAGCGGACCTCCCGGCGCATCAGCATCTGGAGCATCGGCACTCCGGCGGTCCCGCCGGGCTCGCCGTCGTCGCTCGCCCTCTGGACGGAGGCGTCGGCGCCGATGACATACGCGAAGCAGTTGTGCGTTGCGGTGGCGTGCTCCCCGCGGACGCGGGCGATGAAGGCCTGGGCCTCCTCCTCGGTCGCGGCGGGTGCGAGCGCGCAGATGAAGCGCGATCTGTTGATCTCTGTCTCGTGCACGCCCTCGCGGGCGACCGTCCGGTACTGCTCCTGCATCCGTCCACCCTATGCGGCGCCCGGAGGGGAATGCTCCGCCCGGGTCGCCCGTTGTCGTCACCATGAGTCAAGACGCAGCGGTGAGCGAGGCGATCCACCGGATTCTGACCTCGACGGGCGACACCTGGGCGGTCGTGGGCCTCTCCTCGAACGAGTCCCGGGCGGCGTACGGGGTGGCCCGGGTCCTCCAGCGGTTCGGCAAGCGGGTGGTGCCGGTGCACCCGAAGGCGGAGACCGTCCACGGCGAGCGGGGGTACGCGTCGCTCGCGGAGATCCCCTTCCCCGTCGATGTCGTCGATGTCTTCGTCAACGCGGAGCTGGCGGGCCGGGTCGCGGACGAGGCCGTGGCGATCGGCGCGAAGGCGGTCTGGTTCCAGCTCGGTGTCGTCGACGAGCGGGCGTACGACAGGACCCGGGCGGCCGGTCTCGACATGGTGATGGACCGCTGCCCCGCGATCGAGATCCCCGCGCTCGGCCCGGACGCGGCGGGCACCGCCCGATGACCCTCTCCCCGGGAGGCGCCCGCCGGGGAGGTTCTTTCGGACCAGCCCGGCAGGGGCCGGGAGAGGCGACCTGGGTCGTCTCTTTCGGATCGTGCCGGGCTCGCGAGCCCCGGCACCGCGCCTCGCCGATCCGGCCCGACCCGAATGAAACTTCCTAGATCCCCAGCCCGTCGAGGATCTCCGCGCCCGGGAGCCCCGCGAGCGCCTTGCCGGGGACGATCAGCTTTCCGCGCCGGTTGCCGCTGCCGATCAGCACCCAGGGGGCGTCGACGACCGCGCTGTCCAGGAGCAGGGGCCAGCCGGCGGGCAGGCCGACGGGGGTGATGCCGCCGTACTCCATCGCCGTCGCGCCGATCGCCGTCTCCATGGACGCGAACGACGCCTTGCGCGCGCCGAGATGTCTGCGGACGGCGCCGTTGACATCGACGCGGGTCCGGGAGAGCACGACACAGGCCGCGAGCGTGACCTCGCTGCCCCGCTTGCCCGCGACCACCACGCAGTTGGCGGAGGTGTCGAGCAGCTCCGGGCCGTGGTGCTCGGCGAAGACGGCGGTGTCGGCGATGGAGGGGTCGGTGTCCACGAAGATCAGCTGGTCCACGGGGACGTCCCCGGTCCAGCCGCCGACGGCGGCGGCGACCGGTGGCGGCAGCAGATCGAGGCAGTCGGCGGCGGGGCGGGCGTTGTCGAAGGTTCCCAGGGGAGCGCGCATCACGGCACGTTAACAGCGTCCGCCGGGGGCCGGGAATCACGCCGTCGCGGCTCCCCGCAGGGGCGGAACCGAGACCGCCATGGTCATCTCCACCACCTCCGTGCCGTCGTTGCGGTACGCGTGCGGGGTGTGCGCCTCGAAGGTCGCCGAGGTCCCGGCGGGCAGGGAGTGGGGCTCCCCGTCGACGACCAGGGTCAGCTCCCCCCGGGTGACATGGATCAGCTCCACCGTCCCCTCGGGGTGCGCGTCGGACTCGCTGCCGTCCCCGGGCATCAGCCGCCACCCCCACAGCTCCAGCGGTCCGCGCCGCTCGGCGCCGACCAGCAGCCTGGTGTGGCTGCCGGTGGAGGTGGACCACATCCGCACCGCCTGTTCGGGCGGTACGACCCGGACCTGTGCGCCCTGTTCGTAGTCGAGCAGGGTGGTGAGGGAGACACCGAGGGCGTCGGCGAGCTTCACCGTGGTGCCGACACTGGGGTTGGTCCGGGCCTGCTCGATCTGGATGATCATTCCCCGGCTGACCCCGGCGAGAGCGGCGAGGGCGTCGAGGGTGAGTCCCCGCTCGGCGCGCCGGCGTTTGAGGTTGCGGGCGAGCGCCTGGGTGAGCTGGTCGAGATCCGACACATTCCGTCCATCGTGTTGAATGACAGGGTCAAAAATACCGCACTACCGTGTGCTGAACTCCATCGTTCACCGCACGGTACTGCGAGGCCGCCATGACCGCACTGTTCGCCCTGGCCACCGCTCTGCTCTGGGGGCTGGCCGACTTCGGCGGCGGGCTGCTGACCCGGCGGGTGCCCGCGCTGACCGTGGTGGTGGTCTCGCAGTCCCTCGCGGTGGCCGTCCTCGGGGTGGTCGTGGTGGCCACGGGCGCGTGGCGGGAGGCCGGACCGCAGCTCTGGTACGCGGTGGGCGCCGGGGTCGTCGGGCCGGTGGCGATGCTCTGCTTCTACAAGGCGCTCGCGCTGGGGCCGATGGGGGTGGTCTCCCCGCTGGGCTCGCTCGGTGTCGCCGTGCCCATCGGCGTCGGGCTGCTCCTGGGCGAGCGGCCCGGGCTGCTCCAGTTCGCCGGGATCGGGGTCGCCGTGGCGGGGATCGTCCTCGCCGGGGGGCCCGAGCTGCGCGGGGCGCCCGTGCGGCGGCAGGCCATCGCGCTCACCCTCGTCGCCGCGCTCGGTTTCGGCGCGGTGATGGCGCTGATCGCCGAGGCGTCGGCCACGCTCACCGGGCTGTTCCTCGCGCTCTTCGTCCAGCGGGTCACCAATGTGGCGGTCGGCGGTGCGGCGCTGTACGCCTCGGTCGCGCGCGGCGCGCGGGCGCTGCCGGAGGACGGCGGATGGCCGGTCGTACGGGCCTCGCTCCCCGCGCTCGCCTTCGTGGGGCTCGCGGATGTGGCGGCCAACGGCACCTACTCGATCGCCGCGCAGAGCGGTCCGGTGACGGTCGCGGCCGTGCTGGCCAATCTCTACCCGGTGGTGACGGTCCTGGCGGCGCTGGTCCTGCTGCGGGAGCGGCTGCGGGTGGTGCAGGCGGCGGGCGCGGGCCTCGCCCTGGTGGGCACCGTACTGCTCGCCACGAAGTGAACGGGGCGGCCCGAGGGAGCGGGGGCGGCCCGGCGGGGCGGGAGCGGTTCGGGGAAAGCGGGGGCGGCCCGGCGGGGGCGGGAGCGGTTCGGGGAAAGCGGGAGCGGCCCGGCGGGGGCGGGAGCGGTTCGGCGAGGCGGGAGCCGCCCCGGGGTCAGGAGCCGTCCTCGGACCTCTCCAGCTCGGCGAGGGCGAGCAGCTGCTCCGGGGTGATGCCGTCCGGGAGCGGCACCGGGGCCGGTGTCCGCAGCGGGGGGCGCCAGCCCTCGACCGGGTCCCAGCTCCGCACCACCCGCGCGGGGGCCCCGGCCACCACACAGTGGTCGGGCACCTCTCCGCGTACGACCGCTCCCGCCGCGACCACGACATTGCGGCCGAGCCGCGCGCCGGGCAGCACCACGGCTCCGGTCCCCAGCCAGCAGCCGGGTCCGATCTCCACCGGTTCGGTGCGCGGCCACTGCTTGCCGACGGGCTCGTGCGGGTCGTCGTAACTGTGGTTGGTGGAGGTGATGTAGACATACGGGCCGCAGTAGGTGTCCGAGCCGATGGAGACCCGGGTGTCGGCGATGACATGGCTGCCCCGGCCGAGGACGACCCCGTCGCCGAGGGTCAGGATCGGATCGGCGCCCAGGTCGAGGCCGGGCATCATGCCCGCCGTGAGGGTGACCTGCTCGCCGATGACGCAGTGGTCGCCCAGCTCGATCCACGCCTCGCCGAAGACGGTGCCCTGTGGAAAGGCCAGCCGGGTGCCGTGGCCCAGCCGGCGGAACCGCAGCCGGCCGGGGCGCTCGGCGGTGACGGCGCCCGCCCGCTGCGTCCACTGCCAGCCACGGTGGACGGCGCGGCTGACCGCGCTCCGCCACCAGCGCGCAGGCGAGGAGAACGTGTTTCTGTTTCTGGGCACCCGGTCACGGTAATCGGCGGGACCTGGGCCGTTCAGGGACCCGGGCTGTGATGTTCGCCCCATGGAGGGGGCTCCGGCGGTCCGTGCCCCGCCTCCCCGGAGCGGCCCCCGCACCCTCCGGACGCCTCAGCGGATGGCTGAAAACCGACGCTCGAACCCGCCGGTCGACCCTTCGGAATCAGGCCGTTCGGCGGGATCTCCGCGCCCGGGGGCCCCGCACCGTCGGCCCGGACGGGGTTCTCGGCACCACCGAAGGGTTCCTGTGGAATTCGCCGTCTATCACGATCCATCCGCCGAGGCGGTCACTTCGGGACTAAGTCAACCGTTCTGCGTGCTCGGGGCCCCGACCGGACTCGTTGGCCATGGCACGTGACTACCATGAGCGCGACATACGTGCGGAAGATCACCGTCAACTTTTGGTGACCGCGCCTGTGTTCTGCCGATCCAAGCAACGAGGGACCGCATGTCAGTGCCAGTCGCCCCCAAACCGCGCAGGATACGAACACCTCGGCCCCAGTCCACGGCCGTACCGCTGGTCTCGGTCGTCCTGGCCGGGGCGGCCGGCGGCGCGGCGACAGCGGCGGCACCGGACGCGGCCCGCTCCTGGGTCGCCGTCACCGCCCTGGCCGCCTGGGTCTGGGTGGCCGTGACCGTGGCCGTGGGAGTCATGAGCGCGCGCCGGGCCCACTCCGCCGCGGCCGCCACCACCGCCGAACTCCGCTCGGTCCAGGCCCAGTCGTCGCGGTCCGCCGCGGAATCCGCCCATCTGACCAATGTCACCTTCCCCACCGTCGTCAAGCGGCTGCGGGACGGCGAGAGCGCGGGCTCGGCGGTCGCCGCCACGGCCCCGCCGTCGGACCCCCAGCTCCGCCGGATGCTCCAGCTGTTCGCGGCCGAACTGGCCGCGGGTGAACTGCGGGCCGCGACGGCGGAGTCCGGGCGCGCCGGAGCCGTACAGCAGCTGAACCGGGCGGCGGGCGAGCTGGACCGGCTGACCGGCGCGACCCTGCCCGCCGCCATCGAGCGGCTGCGCGGCGGGGCGTCCGCCGGTACCGCGCTGGCCGAGCTGGACCCGCCGGCCGATGCGCGGCTGCGGGCGATCCTGGACCTGGTGGTCCGGGAGTTCGCCTTCAGCGAGCGCCGCGCGGCGGCGGCCCAGGGCGCGAGCGCCAAGGTGCTGAGCCGGGTTCAGGCCAAGGCCGTGAGCATGCTGGCCGATCTCCGCGACATGCAGGATCGTCACAGCGAAGAGGTGTTCGGGGATCTGCTCCGGCTCGATCACAACACCTCACAGCTCGGTCTGCTCACCGACCGGCTGGCGCTGCTGATGGGCGGCCGGGCGAGCCGGGCGTGGAACAAGCCGATCGTGATGGAGTCCATCCTGCGCGGCGCCGTCGGCCGGATCGCCGCCTACCAGCGGGTCCGGCTGCACTCCACCAGCACCGCGGCCGTCGCCGGCTACGCCGCCGAGGGCGTGATGCATCTGCTCGCCGAGCTGATGGACAACGCGGCCAACTTCTCCCCGCCCATCGACGAGGTCCATGTCTATGTGGAGGAGCGCACGGCCGGACTGGTCGTCACCATCGAGGACAGCGGACTGAAGATGGCCGACGCCGCGATGCGGCGCGCCGAGGAGGCCGTCTCCGGCCGCTTCCAGGATCTCGCCCATCTGCAGAGCACCCGGCTCGGACTGGTCGTGGTGGGCCTGCTGGCCTCCAAGTACCACATGAGCGTGAGCTTCCGGCCCTCGTCGCGCGGCGGCACCGGGGTCGTGGTGCTCTTCCCGCCGCAACTGCTGCACCAGACGCGGACGGCCGCCCCGGAGCCGGTGGAGCAGCGCCCCCAGGCGCCCGCCGCCGCGCCGGTCCGGACGGCCGAGCGGGCCCGCGAGCACCCCCAGGCGCCCGCGCCGGCCCCGGTGACCGCGCCTGCCGCGCGGATGCCGGACCCCGCCGTACCCGCCCAGCGCCCCCTGCCGCCCCCGGCCCCCGACGCCCCCCGGGGCGCGACCCCGGGCGGTCTGCCCGTACGCCCTCCGGGGCGCACCATGGCCGCCGCCGACCGGGGCCGCCCGGATCCGGACGCCCGCTCCGCCGGTGCGTCCGCCCCCACCCGGCCCGGGCGGGACGCCGGGACCCAGTTCGGCGCCTTCCACCGGGCACGCAAGGCCCAGGACGACCGGCGGGACGGATCGCCGGAGCAGTGACCGCCGGGGCGGGTGCCCCTGATGAACCACACCCCGAACCACCCCTGATGTCTACGCGGACAGGAGGCACGGGCCGGTGGCCGGACCGTCCGGCGACACCGCCCCACGCAGCTCATGCAGACCACCGACAACAGCCTGACCTGGCTACTGGAAAGCCTGCTCGACCGGACCCCGGGCACTCGCCACGCCCTGGTGCTCTCCCGGGACGGGCTCAAGCTCTGCTGGACCCCCCATCTCACCCTCGACCAGGCCGACCAGCTCGCCGCGATCTGCTCCGGCATCCAGGCCCTGGCCCAGGGCGCCTCGGTCGAGTTCGGCAACGGCAACGGCGGCGTACGGCACTCGATGACCGAGTTCCACGGCGGGCTGCTCTTCATCGTGGAGGCGGGCGCGGGCGCGCATCTGGCCGTCGTCGCCGATGACGGGGCGGACCCCGGTGCCGTGGGCCACCAGATGACCGAGTTGGTCGAGCAGATCGGCGAGCATCTCCGGGCGGAACCGCGCACCCCCTCGGAGAACCGGCTTTCATGACGCCGCGCCGCCCCGTCGACCTGGGTGACCCCGACCGGCTCTATACCGTCACCGGTGGCCGCAGCCGGGCCGATGACGAGAAGTTCGACCTGGTGACCCTGGTCGTCAGCGAGTGCGAACCGACACCGGGAATGCAGTCGGAACATGTACGGATTCTCGAACTGTGCCGCCGCCCCATCGCGGTCGTGGAAATCTCCGCCGAGCTGAAGCTGCCGATCACGGTGGTGCGCATCCTGCTGGGCGATCTCCAGTCGACGGGGCGGATCACCGCCCGGCATCCCCGGGTGGGTCGCTCACTCGTCGATCTGCCCGACTCGGCCCTCTTGGAGGAGGTGCTCCATGGACTCCGCAATCTCTGAACTGCCCGGCCGCACCCCGCTGGCCGAATCCGCCGACACCGGACTGAAGATCGTCATCGTGGGCGGCTTCGGGGTCGGCAAGACCACCCTGGTGAGATCGGTCAGCGAGATCCGACCGCTGAACACCGAGGAGGTGATGACCCAGGCGAGCATCGGGGTGGACGAGCCCGCCGGCCTCAGCGGGAAGACCACCACCACGGTGGCCTTCGACTTCGGCCGGATATCCCTGAACGAACGCATGGTGCTGTACTTGTTCGGCGCCCCGGGCCAGGAGCGCTTCTGGTTCCTGTGGGACGGCCTCTTCTCCGGGACGCTCGGTGCCGTGGTGCTGGTCGACACCCGCCGGATGAGCGACTCCTGGTACGCCGTCGACCGGCTCGAACACCACCGGACCCCGTTCGTGGTGGCGGTCAACCGCTTCGACGGCGACCACGCGGCGTTCTCGCTGGAGGAGATCCGCCAGGCGCTGGCGCTCCCCGCCCATGTGCCGCTGATCGAGTGCGACGCCCGGGTCCGCTCGTCCGGCAAGCAGGTTCTGATCAGCCTTGTCGACCACCTTCACGAACTGGCCAGGGCCAGGGAGACGACATCATGACCGAACGCACCGGATACGACTCCCGCGGGCCCGGCGGCGGCCCGCCGGCGGGCTGTCCCGCCCACGGGGGCGCGATCCCGCTCAGCGGGCTGGAGTTCCAGCAGACCCCCTCCGAGCTGTACCGCTCCCTGCGCCGGGAGCACGGGGCGGTCGCTCCGATCCTGCTCGACGGCGGGGTGCCGGCCTGGCTGGTGCTCGGGTACGCCGAGGTCAGCTATGTGACCGGCCATGACGAGCTCTTCGCCCGTGACTCCCGCCGCTGGAACCAGTGGCCGAACATCCCGCCGGACTGGCCGCTGATGCCGTTCGTCGGCTACCAGCCCTCCGTGCTGTTCACCGAGGGGCCCGAGCACCAGCGCCGGGCCGGGGTGATCACCCAGGCCCTGGAGGGGGTCGACCAGTTCGAGCTGGCGCAGTGGTCGCGGGCCATCGCCCACCAGCTGATCGACTCCTTCGCGGGCAGCGGACGGGCCGAGCTGATGGCCTCGTACGCCCACGCGCTGCCGATGCGCGCCGCGGTCCAGATGTGCGGGATGCCCGCCGGGGGCGAGGACACCGAGGATCTGGTGACGGATCTGCGGATCTCGCTGGACGCCGGGGAGGGCGACGACCCGGTGGCCGCCTACGTCCGTGTGCAGGAGCGGATTCAGCGGCTGGTCAAGGAGAAGCGGGCGGACCCGGGGCCGGATGTCACCTCGCGGATGCTCACCCATCCGGCCGGTCTGACGGACGACGAGATCGTCCAGGACCTGATCTCGGTGATCGCCGCCGCCCAGCAGCCGACCGCCAACTGGATCTGCAACACGCTGCGGCTGCTGCTCACCGACGACCGGTTCGCGCTCAATGTCTCCGGGGGGCGGCTCAGCGTCGGCCAGGCCCTGAACGAGGTCCTCTGGCTGGACACCCCGACCCAGAACTTCATCGGCCGGTGGGCGGTGCGCGACACCCAGCTCGGCGGGCGGCAGATCCGGGCCGGGGACTGCGTGGTGCTGGGGCTCGCGGCGGCCAACACCGATCCGCAGATCTGGCCCGAGGGGCACATCGGCGCCGAGAACTCGGCCCATCTCTCCTTCAGCAACGGCGAGCACCGCTGCCCGTACCCGGCGCCGCTGCTGGCCGATGTCATCGCCCGTACGGCGGTCGAGACACTGATGGAGCGGCTGCCGGACGTGGTGCTCGCCGTGGAGCCGGAGGAGCTGACCTGGCGCCCGTCGATCTGGATGCGCGGGCTGACCTCGCTCCCGGTGCGTTTCACACCGGTCGTACGGTGAGTGGCGCCCGGCGCCGCACCGGGAGCGGGCGCCGGGTCACCCCGCCGTCGGGGTGAAGCGCACGGGCAGCGAGGCCGGGCCCCGGGTGAAGACTCCCTGTTCCCGGGGTTCGAAGCCCTCGGCGAGCCGCAGATCCGGCATGGCGTCGAGGAGCTGGCCGACACCGATCTCCACCTCGGCCCGGGCGAGCAGCGCCCCGACGCAGAAGTGGCGGCCGAGCGCGAAGGCCAGATGGTCGGCGGCGGCGGAGAAGGCGGTGGTCGTGGTGAGGTCGTCGCGGAAGAGGTCGAAGGTGTCGGGCTCGCGGTAGCGGTCGGGGTCGCGGTTGGCCGCGCCGATCAGACAGGTGACGGTGGCTCCGGCGGGGATGGTACCGCCGCTGACCGTCACATCGGCCGCGGTCTGACGCATGATCATATGGACCGGCGGGGTGTGGCGGAGGGTCTCCGCGAAGGCCCGGCCGATCAGCGAGCGGTCCTCGCGCACGGCGGCCAGTTGCTCCGGGTGGCCGAGCAGATTGGCGAAGATGCTGGCGATGGCCTTGTCGGTGGTCTCCCCGCCGGCCGCCAGGAGCAGGCTGCAGAAGGCCTTGATGTCCTCGTCGCTCATCCGCACCCCGTCGACCTCGGCGGCGCAGAGCGTGGAGAGCAGGTCGTCGCCGAGGTTCTCCCGGCGCTCGCGGATGATCGGGAACATGTACTCGGCGAACTCGACGCGGGTGCGCTCACCGGCCGCCGCGACCTCGGGGTCCCCGGCGAGGTTGCCGAGGAAGGCGATGACGGTGGTGTACCAGCCGTGGAAGCGGGCGTGGTCGGCCTTGTCGAGGCCGAGCATGTCGGCGATGACATTGACCGGGAAGCGGGTGGCGAAGGAGCTGACCAGGTCGGTGGAGCCGGTGTGGCGGAAGGTGTCGATGAGGTCGCGGGCGTTGCGCTCGATCACCGGGAGGAACTTCTCCTGGAGGTCGGTGCCCCGGAAGGCGGGGGCGACCAGCGCCCTGCGCACGGCGTGCTCCCGGCCGCTGAGCTGAAGGATCGTTTTGCCGTGGACGGGCTCGATCTGCCAGTCGTAGTTGTCCGTGGTGTAGAGCGACTCCTTGTCCTTGAAGGCGCGTTCGACGTCCTCGTACCGCGAGATGAGATAGCTCTGCGTCGGTTCATGCCACAGGAGAGGGGCGCTCTCCCGCATCGCGCTGTACACCGGGTAGGGGTTCGCGGCGAACTCGGGCGACAGGATGTCGGGAATGTGGTGGGTGGTGACCATGGACGCTCCCTTGGGTAACGGACTACATGCACCACGTTATTGACCATTCGTCGGCCAAAACAGATGGATCTTGGCCGAATTTGATTGTTGTGCCGCGCGCGGCGGTTCCGGAGGCGGCTCGGTCGGCCGTTTGGTCCGGAATGAGGGCGATTCATCCTGAATGAGCGCCGGACCGGTCCGGCGGAACCGGGTCCGCCACGGATCGATCCGCGTCAGCCCCTGGGGGTCGCCTCGCGGTGCGCCCCGGCCAGCTCCTGGTACAGGGCGGCGTTGCGGACGATGTCCGCGCGCTCCTCCCCGGTCAGCTCGCGCCGGACCTTCGCGGGCACCCCCGCGACCAGGGAGCCCGGCGGGACCCGCATCCCCTGGGGCACCAGCGCCTGGGCGGCGACGAGGGAGCCTGCGCCGATGCGGGCGCCGTTGAGCACGGTCGCGCCCATGCCGATGAGGACATCGTCCTCGACCGTGCAGCCGTGCAGCACGGCGTTGTGGCCGACGGAGACCCGCTCGCCGACCGACACCGGGAAGCCGGGGTCGACATGGACCGTGCAGTTGTCCTGGATGTTGGAGCCGGCGCCGATGACGATGGGGCCGCAGTCGGCGCGCAGCACCGCGTGGTACCAGACACCGGAGCCGGGGCCGAGGGTGACCTCGCCGACCACCACGGAGGTGGGGGCGGTGAAGGCGTCCGGCGCGATGTCCGGGTCCTTGCCGCCCACGCCCGCGATCCATGCCTGTGCCGTCATCGCCCGCTCCCCTCCCGGCGCGCACCCCAGCGGCGCACGCCGGGCAGCCTACCCAGCGGGTGATCAGGAGTGGGGGCGCAGGGTCCAGACGATGGTCATCTCGCCGGTGACGGCGCCGTCCGCGCGCTGGATGGCGATATGCACCGGGAACTCGGGCCGGCCGCCGCCGTCCAGTTGGGCGACGACATCGGCGGCGGGCCGGCCGAGGGTCGCGGTCGCGGTGACCTCGCCCATCGCCAGCTTCCTGTAGCCGATCTCGGCCCGGACGGCGAGCGGGACGGCGCGGCTCAACTGGTCGCCGAAGGCGGCGAGGACGACGGCACCGCTCGCCGACTCCGCGAGGGTGAACATCGCGCCGGCGTGCGGGCCGCCGACATGGTTGTGGAAGTCGCTCTGGTCCGGCAGGCGCAGCACCGCGCGTTCGGCGGTGGTCTCCAGGAAGGCGAGGTTGAGGGTGCGGGCCATGGGGACGGTGGCGGCGAGCATCTCGCCGACGGACATCTGATCAGCGCTCATGGCCGCGATGTTACCGGCGGGTAGTACGGTTGGCCATCCCCGCGGTCCGGCGATGGGGAGCGCCCGGGCTCCCGGTCTCCCGGGTCCGCGGCGGACCAGGGTCTTCCGTTTGGATCGGGCCGGATCAGTGAGCGGGGTCCGGTGCCGTGCGTCGCGGGGCGGAGGACTGAGCCACCGCGGTGGGGGTACCTTCCGCGCCCGCCAAAGGGCACGCGGGCACAGGGGCACAGGGGCGATGGGCGACGCCGCGGCGGGGCGCGGTGCCAGGGCACGCGAGCCCAGCAAGATCCCAGCGGAAGGCCCCAGGTGCTCGGCGATCCGGGCCGCCGCCGCGCCGGTCCCGCGCCGGTCCCGCGCCGGGAACCCGGGCTTCCGGCGGGGCGGAAGTGGCCTGTGTGACACCGCGCCTCTATGGTTACTCGCCATGTGGCCAGGACAGCAGCCGCCCGGGGGCGAGAACCCGCAGCAGCCCAACCCGTACCAGCAGGGGCAGCAGCAGCCCAACCCGTACCAGCGGCCGGGGCAGCAGCCACCCGGCCCGTACCAGCAGCCGAATCCGTATCACCAGCCCGGGTTTCAGCAGCCGAACCCCTACACCCAGCCGACCGTGGCGCGGCCCATGGCCACCGCCGGCCCCGGGGGTCCGGGGGGCGGTGGCGGACGCGGGCGGACCGCGCTGGTCGCGATCGTGGCCGCCACGGCGGTGGTCGCCGCCGCCGTGATCACCGCGACCGTGGTCCTGCGGGACAACGGGACCGGCGGGGACACGGACGGCAAGGCCCCGGCGGCGAACGCCTCGGACCAGGACGGTACGAGCACCTCCGTACCGCCGTCCCCGGCCGACGGGGCAGCGGGCGCGCCCTCGTCACCGGCGGAGAACCCGCGCGGGACGGAGGACGTCGAGCCGACCATCCCGGGCTGGAAGGTGGTCACCAACCCCAAGCACGGCACCCGGTTCGACGTACCGCCCCAGTGGACCGTCGCCGGCGCCGGGATCAGCACCTTCCTGGAGGACGAGAAGAAGGGCGGCGGGGTCCCCCTGGTCACCATGTCCGCCCCGGCCCATCTGAAGCCCAGGTGGTGCACCGACGACTCGGGCGGGCTGACCCGGACCTCCGGGCTGGCCACCGCCGGCACCAAGGGCGGCAAGGGCGCCAAGGACACCCGGACGGCCGCCTACAACGAGGCGGGCGTCTGGGCGTGGGGCGCCTTCGCGCAGAAGGAGCCCAAGGGCACCGTCTCCATCACCCCGGCCAAGCCCTACACGACCGCGTCGGGACTGCGCGGCAGCAGGGCGACGGCGACGGCGGACGGGGTCCGGAAGAAGTCGAAGTGCGCCAGTGACGGCAAGTCGGTGGCGTTCACCTTCAAGGACGCCACCGGGGAGTTCAGGACCTGGGTGCTGTACGCCGCCGCGGGCGTCCCCGACGAGGTCCCGGACGCGACGATCGACCGGGTGCTGTCCACCTTGCGGGCGGTGGGGAAGCCGGCGGGCTGAGGGGACACCGGCGGGGCAGGTGTCCCTGCGGGGCAGGGCGGGGCGGAGGGGAAGGCAGCAGGTTTTCGGGGGCCGGGCTCGCACCGGTCTCGGTCCGGCCCTCCGGCGGCGCGAGGGGACACCGGCCGCTCCGGGCCCGGCGGGCCGGGTGAACACCCCCGGCGAGGCCGGCTCCCCGGCGGGCGGGAGGCCCGAGGGATGCGGGGCCCGCCCGCAGGCCGGAAATTCCTTTGAGTGACGGGGACGGCGGCAGGCATAGTCCCAGGGTGACGAAACCCTCCGCCCCGCCCCGCACCCGTTTCGCCCGGCCCGCCTGGGCCGGCCGCAACTACACCCTGCTGACCGGGGCGGCGATCGTCACCAACCTCGGCAGCCACGGCTCGCTGATCGCCGCGGCGTTCGCGGTGATCGAGACGGGTGGCGGCGCCCGGGAGGTGGGTCTGGTCGCCGCTGCGCGCACCGTACCGCTCGTGTTCTTCCTGCTGATCGGCGGCGCGGTGGCCGACCGGGTGCCCCGCCACCGGGTGATGGTCGCCGCCAACGCCCTCAACTGCGTCTCCCAGGCGGCCTTCGCCGTCCTGGTGCTCGCCGGGGAGCCACAGCTCTGGCAGATGATGGCGCTGACCGCGCTGGCGGGCACCGGTACGGCGTTCTTCAACCCGGCGGCTGAGGGCATGCTGCTCTCCAGCGTCAGCGGCGAGCAGGCCAGCCGCGCCTTCGCGCTCTTCCGGATGGCCACACACGGCGCGGCCATCGGCGGCGCGGCACTCGGCGGCGCCATGATCGCGGCGATCGGTCCCGGCTGGGTACTGGCCGTGGACGCCGCCGCTTTCGCGGTCGCGGGTGCCCTCCGCGCCTTCCTCGATGTCAGCCATATCGCCCCGCGCACCGCCGGCGGCGGGCTCGTCTCCGATCTGCGCGAGGGGTGGCGGGAGGTCGCCGGCCGGCCGTGGCTGTGGGCGATCATCATCCAGTTCACCGTGGTCGTGGCCGTCGTCGGCGCGGCGGAGGGGGTCTACGGACCGCTGGTCGCCCGGGACGAACTGGGCGGGGCGCGCCCCTGGGGGCTGGCGCTCGCCGCGTTCGGCGTGGGCACCGTCCTCGGCGCGGTGCTGATGATGCGCTGGAAGCCGCGCCGGCTGCTGCTCGCCGGGACGCTCTGCGTCTTCCCGCTCGCCGCGCCGTCGGCGGCGCTCGCGGTGCCGCTGTCGCCCGCGGGGCTGGCGCTGGTGATGCTGGTGAGCGGGATCGCGATCGAGGTCTTCGGCGTCACCTGGATGACGGCCCTGCACCAGGAGATACCCGAGGACAAGTTCTCCCGGGTCTCGGCGTACGACTGGTTCGGCTCCACCGCGATGCTCCCGGTGGCCACGGCGCTCGCCGGACCGGCGGAGAGCGCCTTCGGGCGCGGCACGGCCCTGTGGGGGTGTTCGGCGCTGATCGTGCTGGTGACGGCGCTGGTGCTGCTGGTGCCCGAGGTACGGAATCTGACGCACCGCCGGGAGCCGCCCGAGGCGCCGCGGACTCCGGGGCCCGTCGCCGAGCCGGTCCCGGAGCGGGCGCCGGGGGAGGCCGCCGGGCGGTCAGCCGATGCCGAAGGAGCCGTGGGGCGGCTCGGGTGACGCCCGGGCGGTCCGGTCCGTGACCGGTGCCGCGCGGCCGGTGAGCCGGGCCAGGGCGGCCCCGTGGACCACGCGGGCGGGGAAGGGGTCGGCCGCGGCCCGGCGGGCGAGGGCGGCGAGATCGGCGGGGGTGTCGGAGGCGAGGAGCACCACATTGCCGAAGCGCCGGCCGCGCAGCACCGCCGGTTCGGCGATGAGCGCGAGTTCCGTGAAGACCGTGCCGAAGGTGGCGAGCTGGGAGCGGAGGAAGGCGAAGGGCGCTCCGTCGGCGAGGTTCGCTGCGTGGACCCCGCCGGGGCGCAGCACCCGGGCGGCGGCACGGGCGTACTCGACGGAGGTCAGATGAGCGGGGACGCGTGAGCCGCCGAAGACATCGGCGACGACGACATCGGCCGAGCCGGCCGGCGCCCGTTCGACCCAGTCGCGCGCGTCGGCCGCGTGGACGCCGGTGTCCGAGCTGGCGGGCAGCGGCAGCACCTCCGCGACCAGGTCGAGCAGCCCCCGGTCGGCCTCGACGACCTGCTGCCGTGAGCCGGGGCGGGTGGCGGTGACATAGCGGGGCAGGGTCAGCGCGCCGCCCCCGAGGTGGAGCACGTCGAGCGGGGTGCCGTCGGGGGTGTGGCAGTCGATGACATGGGCGAGCCTGCGGGCGTACTCGAACTCCAGATGGGTGGGGTCGTCGAGGTCGACATACGACTGGGGCGCGCCGTCGACCGTCAGCAGCCAGGCGTGTGCCCGGTCGATGTCGGGCATCAGCTTGGCGGTGCCGTGATCCACGGGGCGGGTTACGGGGATGGGCTCGTCCACGGGGGCATTGTCGTACAGCGAGGGGGTGGGGTGGGCCGGGGGGCTTGTCCTCCGGACCCGGGCGGGCTGGGATAGGTGGCCGCACAGAGCGGGACCGGTGCCGGGGCAGATCGGACCGGTGCGGGGTCCCCGACACCAAGGTCCGTCCTCAAACGCCGGACAGGCTGG
>NZ_JBSFER010000024.1:0-27954 GCF_053594535.1 Streptomyces sp. NPDC001889 | reverse complement strand
GGGATAAGCGGCCGGACCGGACAGAACGGGTCCAGGACACACGCCGGAAAGGGTGACCGCACAGGGCAGGACCGGTGCCGAGGCAGATCGGACCGGTGCGGGGTCCCCGACACCAAGGTCCGTCCTCAAACGCCGGACAGGCTGGGATAAGCGGCCGGACCGGACAGAACGGGTCCAGGACACACGCCGGAAAGGGTGACCGCACAGGGCAGGACCGGTGCCGAGGCAGATCGGACCGGAAGGGGTGCCGGGCAAGGTGGGATCGGTGCCGGACACGGGCCGGGAAGGGTGCTGGGCAAGGTGGGGTCGGTGGCCTGGCGGGCCGGGAAGGTGGAGCCCCGCCTCCCCCGTTTCGGGGGAGGCGGGGGACAGGGGCTACAGGACCCCCGTCACGGTTCCCGCGCCGACGGTGCGGCCGCCCTCGCGGATGGCGAAGCCGAGGCCGGGCTCCAGCGGGACGGCGCGCCCCAGTTCGACGGTCATGGCGACCGTCTCGCCCGGCCGGGCGACGGCCGCCTCACCGAGGTCGATGTCCCCGACCACGTCCGCCGTGCGGATGTAGAACTGCGGCCGGTACCCGGTGGACACCGGGGTGGTGCGACCCCCCTCCCGTCCCGAGAGCACATACACCCGCGCGGTGAAGCGACGGCTCGGAGTGACGCTGCCGGGCGCCGCGACCACATGCCCGCGCCGTACCGCGTCCCTCGGCAGTCCGCGCAGCAGCAGCGCCACGTTGTCACCGGCCTCCGCCGACTCCATCGGCTTGCCGAAGGTCTCAACCCCGGTGACGACGGTCTCGGTGTCCGCGCCCAGCACCTGGACGCGGTCGCCGACGCGCACGGTCCCCCGCTCGACCGCGCCGGTCACGACGGTGCCGCGCCCGGTGATGGTGAGGACGTTCTCCACCGGGAGGAGGAACGGCGCGTCCGTGTAGCGGACGGGGACCGGCACATAGGTGTCGACGGCGTCGAGCAGGGCCTCGATGGAGGCGGTCCAGCGCGGCTCGCCGGCCAGCGCCCCGAGCCCGGAGACCCGTACGACCGGAACCGTGTCACCGCCGTAGCCGTGGGCGGTGAGCAGCTCCCGGACCTCCAGCTCGACCAGGTCGGTCAGTTCGTCGTCGCCCGCGTCGGCCTTGTTGAGCGCGACGACGATGTGGTCGACGCCGACCTGGCGGGCGAGCAGGACGTGTTCGGCGGTCTGGGGCATGACCCCGTCGAGCGCGGACACCACCAGGATCGCCCCGTCGAGCTGGGCGGCCCCGGTGACCATGTTCTTGATGTAGTCGGCGTGGCCCGGCATGTCGATGTGCGCGTAGTGGCGGGTGTCGGTCTCGTACTCGACGTGCGCGATGTTGATGGTGATGCCGCGCTGGGCCTCCTCGGGAGCCCTGTCGATGCGGTCGAAGGGGACGAATCCGGCGGTGCCGCGCTCGCTGAGGACCTTGGTGATGGCGGCGGTCAGCGTGGTCTTGCCGTGGTCGACATGGCCGACGGTGCCGATGTTGAGGTGCGGCTTGGTGCGGACGTACGCGGTCTTGGTCATGGTCTTGTCCGTGACTTCCCTCGGATGCGGATCGCGCGAAGCGTGTGAGGACCCCCGGGCTCTGCCGACCCTCCCCCTGTGGGGTCCCGCCGGACGATCCGGAGAGGGTCAGCTTCGGGTGCCGCCGGCGATGGCGGCCACGGCCGGAGGAAGAACGGCTTCGCCGCTGGTGAGGAGGGTGGCGGGGAGGACGGCAGCCTTCGGCGCGCCCGCGACTGCGGGGGGCGCTGCGAGGAAGGCGTACCGGGTCATGAAGCAAATAATCGCCGACCGGCCGTCGGCGGTCGAACGGTTTTCCCGGCGTCGGGAGGACGGCCCCAGGCCGTGGTGGTGAGGGCCATTACGGCGATCACATCCGGTCGTCGGTTAGTCTCCCCGGATGTTCGAGCCCGTCCCCAGGCCCTCTTCCGGTCTCGCCCTCCGCTGTACCAGGGTGCTGCTCTCACCGTGGTCACGGCTTTCGCTGCTGCTGCTGATGCTGGCCTCGGCCGGAGTCCTGGTGCTGCTGTACGAGCCACAGCGGCTGCTCTCGGACGGCTGGCCGGCCGCCCGGCTGAGCGGGGCGGCGGCCGTGGTGCTGTACGCCCTGGCGTACGGGGTGTGCACCGCCGCCTTCGTGCCCCGGCCGATCCTCAACCTGGCGGCGGGGGCGCTGTTCGGCTCCCAGGCGGGGCTGGTGTCGGCGCTCGCGGGAACCGTGCTGGGCGCGGGTATCGCCTTCACTCTCGGCCGGCTGCTCGGACAGGACGCGCTGCGGCCCCTGCTGAAGGGCAAGGTGCTCAAGGCCGCTGACGGCCAGTTGAGCCGGCACGGCTTCCGGTCGATGCTGGCGATACGGCTCTTTCCCGGTATTCCGTTCGCCGCCGCCAACTACTGCGCCGCGGTCTCCCGTATGGGTTATACGCCGTTTCTGCTGGCCACGGCTGTGGGGTCCATTCCGAACACCGCCGCTTATGTGGTGGCGGGTGCCCGCGCGGGGTCCCCGACTTCGCCGGCTTTTCTGATCGCGATGGGATTCATCGTGGTCACCGGTCTGATCGCGGCGTCACTCGCCTGGCGTAAACGGCATGGTCTGCGCGCGAGCTGACGGACCACCAGGGCGGTCGCCGCGCGGGCTCCCCGCACCACCGCCCGTACGCCCGCCGGCGCCACCGCCCGCACCTCCGTTCGTACAGAAGATCGCGGGAATTCCGACGGCAACACGGCACTCCGTGTTCACCTCGGGACGCTACGCTGCCTCCCACACTGGCGCATTGATCGGGACCGCACCGCGCCGTCAGACATGATCTTTTCTTGGGTGGCGTAGTTTTCGATGTCCTGGTTCGAATCATTCATCCTTGGGCTGGTCCAGGGGCTGACCGAATTCCTGCCGATCTCCTCCAGCGCTCATCTGCGGCTCACCGCCGCGTTCGCGGGCTGGCACGATCCGGGCGCGGCATTCACGGCGATCACCCAGATCGGCACCGAGACCGCCGTACTGATCTATTTCCGCAAGGACATCGTCAGAATGTGCTCCGCGTGGTTCCGCTCCCTCACCGACAAGGAGATGCGGGCCGACCACGACGCCCGGATGGGCTGGCTGGTCATCATCGGATCGATCCCGATCGGGGTCCTCGGGGTCACCCTCAAGGACCAGATCGAGGGGCCGTTCCGGGATCTGCGGCTCATCGCCACCACCCTGATCGTCATGGGTGTGGTGCTCGGCATCGCCGACCGGCTCGCCGCCCG
Source organism: Streptomyces sp. NPDC001889 (assembly GCF_053594535.1). Taxonomy (NCBI): domain Bacteria; kingdom Bacillati; phylum Actinomycetota; class Actinomycetes; order Kitasatosporales; family Streptomycetaceae; genus Streptomyces; species Streptomyces sp. NPDC001889. The sequence continues at coordinate 24,681 of NZ_JBSFER010000024.1, read as the reverse complement.
TGACGAGTCGGGCGGCCGGCACCGGGCCGTGAAGCAGCGCAAGACGCTGGAGGAACTGAGCGTCAGGGACGGTCTGATCTACGGTTTCTGCCAGGCCATGGCCCTGATCCCCGGAGTCTCCCGGTCCGGCGCGACCATCAGCGGCGGCCTGCTGATGGGCTACACCCGCGAGGCGGCGGCCCGCTACTCCTTCCTCCTCGCCATCCCCGCGGTGCTCGCCTCGGGGGCGTACGAACTCAAGGACGCGGGCGAGGGCCATGTGTCCTGGGGCCCCACGATCTTCGCCACCGTCATCGCCTTCGCCGTCGGCTACGCGGTCATCGCGTGGTTCATGAAATACATCACTAGCAAAAGCTTTATGCCGTTTGTGATCTACCGCGTCCTCCTGGGGATTGCCCTGTTCATCCTGGTCGGGACGGACACGCTGAGTCCCCACGCGGGCGAGTCCGGTGACTGATGTGTGACGTAACAGGGGAGACGGCTCCACCGGGAGGCCGTAATCTGTTCGCATGTCCCCCCTTCCGCACGAGCCAGAGACTGCCCTGTCCGCCGCCGAGCTCAACGCCCGCATCCGCGAGCTGTGGGCCGATGGGCAGCTGCCCGAGGACCGGCGGGCGGAGTACGAGGCGCTCGTCCTGAAGTGGGCGGCCGCGGCGCTGGAGCGCGGCGGGGACGACGGTGTGGAGCACGCCGCCTGAGCACCCCGGCCCGGCGCCCCGATCCGGCGTCCCGGCCCGGGCCCGCCGACCGGGCACCCGGTGTCCGGGCCCACCTCCCGGACCCACCTCCCGGGCACCCGGCAGCGTCCTCGCACCCGGCCTGCGGGCACTCCCGCCCGTGGTGGTCCCCGCCGGACGCGGCCGGTCACCGGCCCCGGCTCGGCTAGCCTGGCTGCACGATGAACCGTTTGAGCACGCAGTGGGGCGACATCGCGCTCGCCCGCTTCCCCGAGGACCCGCGCGACCCCCTCCGCGCCTGGGACGCCGCCGACGAGTATCTGCTGCGGCAGCTCGGCGAGACCTCCCCCGATCTCTCCGGGACCGTGGCCGTCGTCGGCGACCGGTGGGGCGCCCTGGCCACCTCGCTCGCCGCCCACGGGCCCGTGCAGATCACCGACTCCTTTCTCGCCCAGGAGGCGACCCGCGCGAATCTCACCCGCAACGGCCTCACCGCCCCGGACGCCCCCTTGGGCGGTGTGCGGATGCTCTCCGCCCGGGACACCCCGCCGGAGCGGGTCGATGTGCTGCTCGTGCGCGTGCCCAAGAGCCTCGCCCTCCTGGAGGACCAGCTCCACCGGCTGGCGCCCGCCGTGCACGCGGGAACCCTGGTCATCGGCACCGGCATGGTCAGTGAGATCCACACCTCGACCCTGCGGACCTTCGAACGGATCATCGGCCCCACCAGGACCTCGCTGGCGGTGCGGAAGGCCCGGCTGATCTTCTGCACCCCCGACCCCGCGCTCAGCCCCGGCCCCAGCCCCTGGCCGCTGCGGTACGACCTCCCGGACGGCACCGGCGCCCTCGCGGGCCGCACGGTCACCAACCACGCGGGCATCTTCTGCGCCGACCGGCTCGACATCGGTACGCGGCTGTTCCTGCGCAGCCTGCCCGAGCGGCGGGGGCCCGACCGCGTGGTGGACCTCGGCTGCGGCAACGGGGTCGTCGGAACGGCCGTCGCGCTCGCCAACCCGCAGGCGTCGGTGACCTTCGTCGATGAGTCGTTCTCCGCCGTCGCGTCGGCCGAGGCGACCCACCGCGAGAACGCCCCATCGGGCGCGGAGGCCGCGTTCCTGGTGGGCGACGTGCTCTCCGCCGTGGCGGACGGCAGCGCCGACCTCGTGCTGAACAACCCCCCGTTCCACTCCCACCGGGCGACGACGGACACCACGGCCCGCCGGATGTTCACCGGAGCCCGCCGGGTGCTGCGCCCCGGCGGCGAGCTGTGGGTGATCGGCAACCGTCACCTCGGGTACCACGTACGGCTGCGCCGCCTCTTCGGCAACTGCGAGGTGAGGGCGAGCGACGCCAAGTTCGTGGTCCTGCGGGCCGTCCGGTCCTGACCCGTCCGGGGCGCCGCCACCGGCACCGCCCCGGACGGGGAAGATCGACCGTTTGCCGGACAACAGTGCGCGCCGGGCGTGCAGAGCCCTTGGCCTGGGGGCCGCACTGCCCGAAACTGAGCCGATGACGCAGCGCGTGGATCTCGCGACAGTGATGGACCGGCTGGCCATCGATGACCTGGTGACCCGTTACGCGGTGGCGGTGGACGACGCCGACTGGGACGGCTACCGGGCCCTGTTCACCCCCGACGGACGGGTGGACTACCGCGACTCGGGCGGGATCGAGGCCCCGGCGGCGGCGGGCGCCGACTGGCTGGCCAAGGCGATGGGGACCTTTCCCGTACGGCAGCATCTGATCGTCAACCGCAGGCTGCGGCTCCAGGATCTGGGCGGTTACCCGGGGGACGGCGCCGATGTGCAGGCGGACTACCTCGCCGTGCTGCGGACGGACGCGGGGGAGGAACTCTCCTCCGGGGGCCGCTACGCCATCGCGGCCGTGCGCACCGACGACGGCTGGCGGCTGAACGGTGTGGTCTCCCGGGAGAAGTGGCGGCGCGCCGCCGGGGCGCTCCCCGGGTAGGCGGCGGCGTTCCCCGGGCGCGCTCCGGGTGGGCGGTGGCGCCGGGGCCTGCCGGGTGGACCACGGAGCGGGTGCGGCGACACACTGAAGGGGCACGCCCGCCCGCGGGTGGCCTCGGGGCGGGACGAGGAGGCACGGAATGCGGATGCCGACCGGCCGGCCGGCGGACCCCGGGTCCGGGGTTCCCCCCGCTCACGCGGCCCCCGGGGACCGGGCTCCGGGCGGGCGCGGCCGGAGCGCCTCCGTACGGCGCGCGCTGGCCGCCCCGGTCGCCGGGGCGCTGCCCGCGCTGGCCTTTCCCGAGCCGTCCCTGTGGTGGTTCGCCTATGTGGCGCTCGTTCCGTGGATGCTGCTGATACGGACCGCGCCCACGGCCCGGCGGGCCGCCTTCGAGGGCTGGCTCGGCGGGGTGGGGCTGGTGATCGCCGTCCACCACTGGCTGATACCGAGCCTCCATGTCTTCATGGTGGTGCTGGCGGCGCTGCTGGGGCTGCTGTGGGCGCCCTGGGGGTGGCTGGTCCGCTCCCTCCTCGGGGCCTCCCCGCCCTCGGGCTCCCGGTCCGGAGCCCCCGGCTCCGGTGGGAGAGGCGGAGGCGGTGGGTGGCGGGTCGCCTCGGCGGTCGTGGTCATCCCCTCGGGGTGGCTGATGATCGAGCTCATCCGGTCCTGGGAGGGGCTCGGCGGGCCCTGGGGGCTGCTGGGGGCGAGTCAGTGGCAGGTCTCCCCCGCGCTGCGGCTGGCCTCCGCCGGAGGCGTGTGGCTGGTGAGCCTGCTGGTGGTGGCGGTGAACACGGTGATCACCGCGGTGATCGCGCTTCCCCGGGCCCGTACGGCGGCGCTCTGCTGCGGGGTGCTCTGCGCCCTGGCGGCGGGAGCGGTGGCCGTCTGGGCCCCGGCGCCCGTGGAGTCCGCCGACCGGCTGCGGATCGCGGTGGTCCAGCCGGGGGTGATCGGTGGCGGGGACTCCGTCGAGCGGCGGTTCGCCCGGGGTGAGGAGCTGACCCGCGCCCTGGCGGGCCGGGACCCCGATCTGGTGGTCTGGGGCGAGAGCAGTGTGGGCGCGGATCTGCGGGAGCGCCCCGATCTGGCGGCACGGCTCGGCGAGCTGTCCCGGGCGGTCGGCGCCCCGCTGCTGGTCAATGTGGACGCCCGCAGCACCGACGCGGCGGGCCGGGACGGGATATTCAAGAGCTCGGTGCTGGTGGGCCCCGACGGCCCGACGGGCGACCGCTACGACAAGATGCGGCTGGTGCCCTTCGGGGAGTACGTCCCGGCGCGGCATCTGCTCGGCTGGGCGACCTCGGTGGGCAGGGCCGCGGGGGAGGACCGGCTGCGCGGCACCCGTCCGGTGGTGATGGATCTGCCGGACGGGCCGCGCGTCGGGCCGCTGGTCTGCTTCGAGTCCGCGTTCCCCGACATGAGCCGGCATCTGGTGCGGGAGGGGGCCGGACTGCTCGTCGCCCAGTCGGCGACCTCCTCGTTCCAGGAGAGCTGGGCCCCCGCGCAGCACGCGTCGCTCGCGGCGCTGCGGGCGGCCGAGACAGGCCGCCCGGTGGTCCATGCCACGCTCACCGGGGTGAGCGCCGCGCACGGGCCGGACGGTGCCCGGATCCGCCGTCCGCTGGGTACGGAGAGCAGTGCCGCCGCCCTGTACGAGCTTCCGGCGGCGGGCGGGACGACCGCCTATGTCCGTTTCGGTGACTGGCCGGTCGGGGCCGCCGTCGCCGTGCTGGTGGCGTCGGCCGGTGTCCGGGCGGCGGGGCGGCTCAGGCGGTCCGCTCCAGAATCCGCCGCACGATCCGCTCGCACAGCTCATGGGTCCGCAGGGCGTCCCGGGCGCTGAGGACCTTCCCCGCGCGCACGGAGTCGAGGAAGGCCAGCGCCGCCTGCTCGATGCCGCGCTGCCGGGCGACCGGCACCCAGTCGCCGCGCCTGCGGACGCTGGGCTGCCCCTTGTGGTCGACGATCTCGGCGAGATCGCGCACCTCGCGCTTGGTGTCCTGTCCGGAGACCTCCAGGATCTCCTGGGTGGAGCCGCTCCGGCGGTTCATGGTGCCGATGGCGGTGAACCCGTCGCCGGAGAGCTGGAGGACGACGTGGTCCATCAGCCCGTCGGTGACCCGGGCGCGCACATCGGTGTGCTCGACCTCGCCGGGCACCAGGAAGCGGAGGGTGTCCACGACATGGATGAAGTCGTCGAGGACATAGGTGCGGGGGGCCTCGGGGAGCCCGACGCGGTTCTTCTGCATCAGGATCAGCTCGCGCGGGTGCTCCAGGCACTGGGCGTAGGAGGGCGCGAGCCGGCGGTTGAAACCGACGGTGAGGCTGGTGCCGCGTTCCTCGGCCAGCTCCACCAGCGCCTCGGACCGGGCGAGTTCATAGGCGAGGGGCTTGTCGACATAGGTCGCGACCCCGGCCGTGAGCAGCGCGGTGACGATCTCGGCGTGCGCGGCGGTGGGCGCGTGGACGAAGGCCGCGTCCAGCCCCTGGGCGAGCAGCGCCTCCAGGTCCGGGTGGCGCCGCGCGGCCGGGACGCGGTAGGCGTCGGCGACCCGGCTCAGGGTCGCCGGGGTACGGGTCTGGAGATGCAGTTCGATGCCGGGGAGGGCGCCGAGCACAGGCAGATAGGCCTTCTGCGCGATGTCGCCGAGACCGATGCAGCCGACCTTCACCAGGTTCCTCCTAGAGTTGCGTGACGCGTCCCTGTCGAGCCCGGTCAGCATACGTGTGCCGGGGCGGGCGCCCGCCGGGGTTCCCGCCTCAGGCACCGGGAGGCGGTGCCGGGTCCGCCACCCGCCTCCCGGCTCGGGCGAACCGGTCCGCGCGCTGGGCCGGGAGGCCGACCCGGGTCACCCGTGCGGGCGTTTGTCGGTCCATACGACCACGAGGGGGCACGGCAGCCGTCAGAGTGGCGCGCGTGAAACGTGCGACGACCACCGCGAAAGCCGCGCCGCCCCGGGCACCCGGGTCCGTCACGGCACGGGCCGCGAGGAGCGTGACGGGCCTGGCCGGCTGGGGTGTCTGGGCGGTCGCCGGGCTGGCGGTCTGCGGCTGTGTGTCCGTGGAGCCGCTGCCCGCGCCGGCTCCCGCGCCCCGGGTCACCGGTGCCCCGCCGGCCGCCCGGCCGCAGATCGTGCAGGGCCCCGCCCGTGAGGTGCTCCGGGCGCCGGTCCGTCAGCCGGTCCGCGGCCCGGGACCCGCGGCACCGGTCGCGCCCGCGGCACCAGAACCCCGCGAGGAGCCGGCCCCGGCCCCGTCGCGGGCCGCTGCGCCCCGAGCCGCCGACCGGCCCGCCCGGCGCCCGGCCGCCCCCGCCGCGCCCGCCCGGACCCGTGAGCCCCCGGCCCCCCGGCGGAAGGCGGTCGAGGTCTGCGCGCTGAGCGAGGAGTACGGCGCCTGGCGGCCGGGGAGCGCGCAGGCACGGATGTGCCGGGAGGCGTACGGAGAGCTGAGCGGCGGCCGGACCGGTCAGCGGCCCTGAGCGCGGCGGTGCGGAACACGGCCGGCCGGGGCCCGGCCCGGGCGGTGTGGGGCCCGGCGCCGGGTGGAGCCGGTCACGCGTCGCCGAGGGCCCGCTCCAGCCGGGCGACGGCACAGCGCACCCCGTCGCCGTAGCCGTCGTCGCCCAGGGCGGCCATCGACTCATGGGCCCGGTCGAGGTGGGCCCGCGCCGCGCCGGGCCGCTGGAGCTTGAGGTAGTCGGCGGCGAGGCCCGCGTGGAGCGCGGGGTAGAAGGCCCGCACCGCGAGCCCCGGCGCCCCTTCCGCCGTGAGGCTGTCCGCCGCCGCCAGCGCCCTGAGGTCCCAGGCCAGCTCGTCGCCCGGCTCGTCCTGGGTGTCCGCCATGTAGTGGGCGAGCGTGCAGCGGTGGAGGGCGTCCCCCGTCTCCCCGATCTCCGACCACAGCGCGCCGAACCGGTTGCGCGCCTCCTCGCGGTCGCCGCCGTGCAGCAGCATGACCGCCTGCCCGATCCGGGTCATGACGGCGTCCCCCGACGCCTCCTGCTGCTCCATCACTGCGGCCTCCCACGTCCATGCGGCGAACGGCGACGACGATCCACGCATCACGACGCTAACCGCCACGGCGGACAAACCCGCACAGGCTCGGGCACTCGGTCCGAGCCCGTGTCATGGAGCCGGACTCAGCCCAGGTCGGGGATGCGCCAGTCGATGGGCTCGTGGCCCTGTGCCGCGACCGCCTCGTTGATCTGGGTGAAGGGGCGGGAGCCGAAGAACTTCTTCGCCGACAGGGGTGAGGGGTGGGCGCCCTTGACCACCACATGCCGGGTCTCGTCGATCAGGGGCAGCTTCTTCTGCGCGTAATTGCCCCAGAGCACGAAGACGGCCGGGTCGGGGCGGGAGGCCACCGCCCTGATCACCGCGTCCGTGACCTTCTCCCAGCCCTTGCCCTTGTGGGAGTTGGCCTCGCCCGCCCGCACGGTCAGCACGGCGTTGAGCAGGAGCACTCCCTGTTCGGCCCAGGGCATCAGATAGCCGTTGTCCGGGACGGGCAGGCCCAGCTCGGCCTGCATCTCCTTGTAGATGTTGCGCAGGGACGGGGGTGTCCTGACGCCGGGGCGCACCGAGAAGCAGAGACCGTGCCCCTGGCCCTCCCCGTGGTAGGGGTCCTGGCCGAGGACGAGGACCTTGACCTTGTCGTACGGGGTGGCGTCGAGGGCGGCGAAGACCTCCTCGCGCGGCGGGTAGACCGGCCCCTTCGCCCGCTCCTCCTCGACGAACTCGGTCAGCTCCTTGAAATAGGGCTGTGCCAGCTCTTCGCCGAGGACGCCGCGCCAGGACTCGGGCAGCATGTCGGTGTCGGTCACGTCAAGAACCTCCGGAAAGCGATCAGTTACCGACCACAGAACTTACCGGGAGCCACTGACAATGGCCCGCCGGCCGGTCCCGCGGCCGGTCCCGCACCGCTCCTACCAGCTCGTCTTCCGGTACAGCTCCCACATCTGCATGATCGACTGCGGATCGAAGGCACGCTCGCCGCCGCCGATCTCCTCGCTCACCGCGATGTAGAGCTTGCCCTGCCACAGCGGCAGCAGCCGGACCTCCTTGGCGATGATCTCCTGGGCCCGTTCGAAGTCCTTGGCGACCGCGCCGCGGTCGCTCTGGCGCCGGGACGCGGGCAGCAGTTCCTTGGTGATCTCGCGGTTCTCGTAGGGGGTGGCGAGCACGTTGTTCTCCCCGACGAAGGGCGCGACGAAGTTGTCCGGGTCCGGGAAGTCGGGGAACCAGCCCCGGCCGAAGACCGGGTAGGCACCGCTCTTGTACCCCTTCTGGAACTCCTGCTCCGGCCTGCCCTGCACCTTGACGCTGAAGAGCCCGGAGGCTTCGAGCTGGCGCTTGAGCTCGGCGAACTCGGGCGCGGTGGCGGAGCCGTAGCGGTCGGTGGTGAACCAGAAGTCCAGCTTCACCGGTGTCTCGATGCCCGCGTCCGTCAGGATCTTCCGCGCCTTGGCCGGGCTCGGGTCGCCGTAGGTGTCGAAGAACTGCGTGGTGTGTCCCACGATGCCCTTGGGGACCATCGAGTACAGCGGCTCGGCCGTGCCCTGGTAGACCTTGGCCACCAGCGCCCCGCGGTCGACGACCTGGGCGATGGCCTGGCGCACGGGCAGCTTGCCCGCGTTGGGGTCCTTGGCGTTGAAGACCAGGTAGCGGATGTCGGTGCCGACCGTCTCCACGAGCCGCACATGGTCGCTGTCGGGCCGCTTCCGCTGGAACGCCACGACCTGCTGCGCGTCCAGTCCGCGGTAGGTGGCGTCGATCTCCTTCTTCTTCAGCGCCTTCACCATCTGCCCCGACTCCGTGAAGTAACGGATCGTGACCGCATCGTTTCTGCGCTTCGCGTAGCCGTCGTAGGTGTCGTTCTTCGCCAGGTCGGCCTTCTTGCCCTTGCTGTACGACTGGAGCACATACGGCCCGGAACCGGTCACCCCGGCGTCCTTGCGGAGCGCGGTGCGGGAGTACTTGCCGGGGGCCACGAGCGAGGTGGCGGGGGTGGCCAGGATGAACGGGAAGGTGGCGTCGGGGGCCTTGAGGTGGAACCGGACCTTGCGGTCACCCACCAGCTCGACGCTGCCGAGCGAGTTCAGCAGCCCGTTGGGACCGCCCGGGACGTCGATGAGCCGGATGCGGTCGATGGAGTGCTTGACGGCGGCGGCGTCGAGCTTCTCCCCGTTGGAGAAGACCAGCCCCGGCTTGAGCGTGCACTCGTAGATCTTGTTGCCGGCGTTGGTGAAGTCGCAGCGCTCCGCCGCGTCGGGCTGGGGCGTGGTGCTTCCCGTCGGGAAGCTCAGCAGCGTCTGGAAGACATTCCGATACAGCTCCCACGAACCGTCCCACGCCCCGGCCGGGTCCAGCGTCGTGGGCTCGCTCATGGTGCCCACCGATATCTTCCGGTCGCCGCCATCGGACGAGTCGGAGAACAGACCGCACCCAGCGAGCAGGGATATGGACGCCAGGGCGGCAACGGCCCGCAGAGAGGTCCGGTAGAACACGTGCACGCTCCTCGTTCAGCCATGAGTTGGCAGACCATACCGCAGTGCCCCGCCGGGCAACCTGGCGGCCCGGCAGGGCACTTGCTCAATGAGCATCAGATTTCACAGCCGGCTCAGTGGACTCCGGCATTGAGGAACATACCTCCGTCGACAACCAATGTCTGCCCCGTGATCCAATCGGATTGTCCGGAGGTGAGAAACGCCGCCGCGCCGCCGATGTCCTCGGGCATTCCGAGGCGCCCCAGCGGGTAGGCCGCGGCCGCCTCGGCCTCACGGCCCTCGTACAGCCCCAGGGCGAATTTGGTCTTGACCACTGCCGGCGCAATCGCGTTGACGCGGACGCCCGGCGCGAATTCATGGGCGAGCTGCACGGTGAGATTGACCAGGGCCGCCTTGCTCATTCCGTAGGCGCCGATGAAGGGCGAGGGGGCGAGGCCGGCGACGGACGCGATGTTCACGATCGCACCGCCGTTCTCCTTCTGCCACACCCGGTGGGTGTGCTGGGCGAAGCCGAGCGCCGAGATCACATTGGTCTCGTACACCTTGCGCGCCACCCCGAGGTCCAGCTCGGCGAGCGGCCCGATCACCGGGTTCGTCCCGGCGTTGTTGACCAGGAAGTCGACCCTGCCGAAGGTCTCCATGGCGCGCTCGACCGCCACCGCCTGATGGGCCTCGTCATGGGCCCTGCCCGCGACGCCGACGGCCCGTCCGGCGCCGAGCGAGGCCACCGCCGCCGCCAGGGAGTCCTCGTCCCGGCCGGTGATCACGACCCGGTCGCCGCGTGCGACGAGCGCCTCGGCGACGGCGTATCCGATACCCCGGCTCGCGCCGGTGATGAGCGCGACCCTTCCGCTGTCGGGTGTCTGTGCGGTCATGTCGTTCTCCCCCGGCCTCAGTTGAGCGGTCCGCCGGCCACGTACAGCACCTGCCCGGAGACAAAGCCCGCGGCGTCGCCGGTGAAGAAGGCGATGGCGTTGGCGATGTCCTCGGGCTGTCCGACGCGCTGTACGGGGATCTGGCCGGCCGCCGCCGCCTGGAACTCCTCGAAGCCCATGCCGACGCGGGCCGCGGTCTGCGCGGTCATCTCGGTGACGATGAATCCGGGGGCGACGGCGTTGGCGGTGACGCCGAACTTGCCCAGCTCCTTGGCGAGGGTCTTGGTGAAGCCCTGGAGCCCGGCCTTGACCGCGGCGTAGTTCGCCTGGCCCCGGTTCCCCAGCGCGGAGGACGAGGAGAGCGAGACGATCCGGCCGAACCCGGCGTCGACCATGTGCTTCTGGCAAGCCTTTGCCATCAGAAACGCGCCCTTGAGGTGCACGTTCATCACGGTGTCCCAGTCGGACTCGCTCATCTTGAAGAGCAGGTTGTCCCGGAGCACCCCCGCGTTGTTGACAAGGATCACCGGAGCGCCGAGTTCGGCGGTGATCCGGGCCACCGCGGCCTCGACCCGGGTGCCGTCGGAGACGTCGCAGCCGACCGCGAGCGCGGTGCCCCCTGCCGCGGTGATCTTCTCGACGGTCTCCTCGCAGGCCGCCTCGTCGAGGTCGAGTACGGCGACGGCACGGCCCTCGGCCGCCAGCCGTACGGCGGTCGCGGCGCCGATGCCCCGGGCTGCCCCGGTGACGACGGCGACGCGCTGCTCGGTGGTGGACATGCTGGTTCTCCTCGCCCTTGAGTGCGGCTCACCCGGTTCCCGTACACCCGAAGGATGAGCGACCGCTTAGTACCTTCAGCAGACGAGACGCTAGAAGCCCCTGGCACCCGGTGTCAACGGCCCGCCGGGTGCGCCGGGTCACCCGGCGCACCCGGCATCGCCCGGACGGCGTCACCGCCGGCGGCGGTTCAGCGGACCAGCAGCCCGAGCAGCCGCTCGACCTCGGCCTCGGGGTCGGCGGTGAGACCGGTGTGCACGGGTCCCGGCTGGACGACGGTGGAGCGGGGGGCGATCAGCCAGCGGAACCGGCGGCCCGCGTCGTCGCGTGCGGCCTGCCCGGCCTCCTCGCCACCGCAGCAGACGTACTCGACGGCGCGCAGCGCGGCTCGTACACCCGTCACATCGGCCGCCGGGTCCAGCGCCCTGAGCTTCGCCTCGTCCAGATGGGTGCGGGCGGCGACATAGGACCTGGCCCGGGAGTAGACCACCACACCGGCGTTGAAGCACTCCCCGCGCTCGACGCGGGGGACCACCCGCAGCAGCGCGTACTCGAAGACCTCACGTCCGCTCATGCTCCGGCGCCCTTCTCGTTCACGGCCGGACGGCCGGTGCGGCCGGTCAGCCAGCCGGGTGCCCGCGAGGGGCGCGTGCGGGTGGGCTCGCCGAGGGTGATCCGGGTGTGGATCGAGGCGGCCCTCGGGAGGAGCGCCTCCACATAGGCCCGGCGCACCGCGTCGGTGGTGTCGAAGCCCGGCTCGTCGACGAGCCACTCGTCCGGCACGTCGGCGGCGACCTCGGTGAGCAGTTCCTCGGTGACGAGCGGGGCCAGTTCGGCCGCCGCCGCCGCGATGTCCGGCTCGAAGCGGGCCAGCACATGGTCGGAGGCGTCGTACGGCTTGGCGGCGGAGGCCGCGGCGCCGGGCCAGTTGTGGTGCCAGATCATGGTGGCCCCGTGGTCGATGAGCCAGACGTCGCCGTGCCAGACCAGCATGTTCGGGTTGCGCCAGGAGCGGTCGACGTTGTTGATCAGCGCGTCGAACCAGACGACCCGGCCGGCCTCCGCCGACCCCACCTCGTACGCCAGCGGGTCGAAGCCGATCGACCCGGGCAGGAAGTCCATCCCGAGGTTCAGCCCGCCGCTGGCCTTGAGCAGTTCCTGGACCTCCTGGTCCGGCTCGCCGAGCCCGATCACGGGGTCGAGCTGGATGCCCACGAGTTCGGGCACACGCAGTCCGAGCCGGCGGCCGAGCTGTCCGCAGACGACCTCCGCGACCAGGGTCTTGCGGCCCTGTCCCGCACCGGTGAACTTCATGACGTAGGTGCCGAGGTCGTCCGCCTCGACAATGCCTGGGAGCGATCCGCCTTCACGCAAGGGCGTGACATAGCGGGTCGCCGTGACTTCTGTGAGCATTTTTCCAGGCTATCGGCAGCCGGGGGCCGTCCGGCCGCCAGGGGGCGCCCGCGGGCGGCGGCCCGGCCGGGCCACCGCCGTTTCCGATTCCCCACGGCAACGGGTGAAATGGGTGGCCTCTTTACCGGCCGCCCCGGCGTGCCGGGCCTGGATCATTCGACTCGTACACACTTGCGACACCGTGGCGGCGGGCGTTCCTTTGGACTCCCGTTATTCATCCGCTCGAACCCATGAAACCGTCAAGTTTCGGGCCGGTGCGCCCCGACGGCCATGAGCACTTCCAGGACAGCGGCCCGAGCCGTCGCCCGAGTACGTCCCGAATACAGACCCGCCCCTGGCCCAAACCAGCGATTTTTAGACATCAACAGACCTCCTCAATTCACCTGTTGAACCCGCTCACCAGGTCAAGATAAGGTCAAGTCCACGGTAAAAAGCCTTGTGCGGTACCGATTCGAAGGAGGGGAAGTGAAGGGGCACGGGAAAGTGAAGGTCCTTCTCGTCTGCGAAAACGAGTTAGAACGTGCCGGACTGAGCGCCATCCTCAACAATGACCGGGAAATCTCGGTGACTGGTGAAGTGAGCGCCTTCTCGGAAGCCCCAAGATCCGCCGCTCAATTCAGACCCAACATCATCCTGTGCAGCTATCAGGACTTCTCCCACCGCACCTTGAAGATTGCCGAGCAGGTGGCCCTCCAATCGAGGGACGGCGTACCGATCTATCTGATTTTCCTGGCGACTTTCCCCGGCGATCAGTTGGTCAATCTTCTCCGCATCGGGCGATGTACGGTTCTCGACCGCCGCATCAGTCCCACGGAACTCATCGCCGCCATACGAGTCACCATCGCCGGCTACACACCGGTGAAGGACGAGGTGGTGGGAAATCTGGCGAGGGCCTCCGTCTCCCTCAAGGGAAGCAGTCACAGCGGCAAGGATCATCTCCTCTCCCTGACCAGACGCGAGCGGAATGTCTTCGAACTGATGGTGCAGGGCCTCTCCAATCCGGAGATAGCGGCCTGGCTCAAGATCGCGGAGTCCACGGTGAAATCCCATGTGCAGGGAATCCTGGGGAAGCTGGAGGTCAGGGACCGGGTGCAGGCCGTCATCTACGCGTACGAGGCGGGCATCGTCAGACGGCCCTCACACCAGGAGACGACCGGCAGGGCGTAGCGCGGCGATCGGCACCCGGGCGTACGGCGGGACGGGCCCGGGGTGGTGTTCCCGGGCCCGCCGTTCCGTGCCGAACACGTGACCGCCGCTGTGCAGGGGAGCCGATCAGGCGCTGCTCAGGTGCCGGTCACAGGCACTGCTCAGGCGTCGGTCAGACGCCGGTCAGGTGCCGTCGGTCAGCTCCTCGGCGATGAAGTCCGCCAGGTCGTTGAGGCTCTGCCCGCCGAGCATTCTCGCCATCGGCACCATCACCCCGTACTCCCGCTGCACCTGACTGCGCACCTCCGTCGCCATCAGGGAGTCGAGCCCCTGTCGGTTCAGTGGCTTGCGGGCGTTCAGGCGCTGGGCCGGCAGCGCGAGGACCCTGGCGACACGGTCCGTCAGAAACTCCCGTACCAGGGCGGGCGGGGCGGCCACCGGGATCTGCTTCTCCGGGGCGGCGGGCACGACCGGCTCGACGGGCACCACCGCGGTGACCGGGACGGGGGCGGGGAGGGGGACGACGGGCGAGGGCGGCGGGGGCACGGCGGGGACCACCTCGCGCAGCATCGGGTCCCGCGCCGCGTCCGGGTACGCGGCGCTCCAGCGGTCCCAGTCGGCGGCGAGCACCGTGAGCTGCCGTGCCGGGCCGGCCAGCAGCTTCTGGAGCAGCCCGATCCCCTGCTCCGGGGTGAAGCTCTCCATCCCCTTCGGCGCGAGACTCCGCCCGTGCCGCTCGTCGTACCGGGCCACCATGCCGACCGACGACCAGAACCCCCAGTTGACCGAGAGCGCCGGCAGTCCCTGGTTCCGCCGGTGGTGCGCCAGGGCGTCGAGCGCCGCGTTGGCGGCGGCGTACGCGCCCAGCCGGGGCGATCCGAGGACGGCGGAGGCGGAGGAGAAGAGCACGAAGAAGTCGAGCGGCCGGTGCTCCAGCAGCCGGTGGAGGTTCCATGCCCCGGTGACCTTGGGCCGGACCATGGCGTCGAACCGGCCGGGGTCCAGCTCGGCCGCCGAGGCCAGTTCGATGACACCGGCCGCGTGCAGGACTCCCCGCACCGGTGGCCCGCCGGCGCGCTCGTGCTCCCGGAGCACGGTCCGCAGGGCGTCCTCGTCCGCCACATCGACCGCGTGGTAGGCGACCCGCGCACCGGTGCGGGCGAGTTCGCGGAGGGCGTCGGCCCGTTCGCCGAGCGGGCTGCGGCCCAGGAGGAGGAGATCCCGGGCACCCCGCTCAACCAGCCAGGAGGCGAGCTTCCGGCCGATTCCGCCGAGACCGCCGGTGATCACATAGCTGCCGTCGGGCCTGATGGGCGGCGCGGCGGGGGTCTCGGCGGGGGGTCCGGCGAGGGTCTCGTCGACCGGCTGGGCGACCGGTGCGAGGTGGTCGCCCTGGTGGTCGGGGTCGAAACGGAGCTGGACCTTGCCGATGTGCTGGGCCCGCGCCATGCGCCGGAACGCCTCCTCGGCGTCGGCGACGGCGTACTCCTCGTACGGCAGCGGCTCGATCGCCCTTCCGTCGACGAGTTCGAGCACCCGCTCCAGGAGCGCCCCGGCCTGCGCGGGCCGGGTGCGGAACATGTCGACCAGGTCCATGGAGAAGAAGGTCAGGTTCCTGGCGAACGGCAGCAGCCCGATCGGGCTGTTCTCGATCAGATCCTTCTTGCTCAGCTCCACATAGCGGCCGTAGGGCGCGATGAGGGAGAGGTTCCGCTGGATCGCCTCCCCCGTGAGGGAGTTGAGGACGACATCCACTCCCCCGCCCCGGGTGGCCGCCATGACCTCCCCGGCGAACTCCCCCGACCGCGAGTCGAAGACATGTCTGACACCGAGCGTCTTGAGCAGGGCGCGCTTGCGGGGGCTGCCCGCGGTCGCGTAGATCTCCGCGCCCCTCCAGCGGGCGATCTGGATCGCGGCCATCCCCACTCCCCCGGTGGCCGAGTGGATGAGGACTTTCTCGCCGGGTGCCAGCCGGGCGAGTTCACAGAGTCCGTAGTACGCGGTGAGGTACGCCGCCGGGAGGGTGAGGGCCTCCTCGGCGGTCAGCCGCGCGGGGATCGCGCCGACCAGATGGGCGCTGGTGACCGCGTGGCTGGCGAGGGCGCCCTCGGCCAGGGCGATGACCTCGTCGCCGG
Source organism: Streptomyces sp. NPDC001889 (assembly GCF_053594535.1). Lineage (NCBI taxonomy): Bacteria > Bacillati > Actinomycetota > Actinomycetes > Kitasatosporales > Streptomycetaceae > Streptomyces > Streptomyces sp. NPDC001889. Next base: position 9,188 of record NZ_JBSFER010000024.1, on the reverse strand, counting down.
GCTCCAGGCCCTCGACCCCTTCGCCGAGTTCGGTGATGACGCCCGCGCACTCCCAGCCGAGACGGGCGCCCTCGCCCAGGCCGGGGTAGGCGCCCATGGCGGTGAGCACATCGCGGTAGTTCAGCGCCGCGCGGCTGACCCTGATGGCGACCTCGCCCGGTCCGGGGTGGCGCGGCACGACCGGGACGAGCCCGATCTCGTCGAGCAGGCCGACCGTCCGGCCGCGGACCTCGTACCCCTGCGGGGAGCCGCCGTCGGCGGGGGTGGAGGTCGGGGGCGCGGTCTCGGTCGCGGTCGCGGTCGCGGCGAGGGGCAGGGGCGGGGGCGGGGCGAGGGTGTGGCGGGTGAGCCGGGCCACGAACCGCTGTCCGTCGCGGTACGCGATCTGGGTCTCGGGGCCGGTGCCGGGGCCGGTGTCAGGGCCGGTGCCGGGGCCGGTGTCAGGGCCGGGGCCGCCGGAGAGCAGCTCGGCACCGAGCAGTCCGGCGGACCGGCTCCCCGATCCGGCGGGCAGGTCGACGAGGGTGCAGCGCAGCTCGCGGTACTCCTGGATCAGCGAGCGGCCCAGGCCCCACAGCATCGACTGGCCCACCGCCACCTCGCCCGGGTGGTCCGGCAGATACTGGGCGCCCTCGGTCACCAGCCACAGCCGGGCACCGTGCCAGGGCGGTGCCCCGTCCAGGGCCCGGACCAGCGCGAGCACGCTGTGGCACCCGAGGCGTGCGGCCGACGCCGTCGCCGGCCCGGGGCTCCCGCCGGAGGGGCCCGGGTCGTGGGCGTCGCGCGACCAGAGATGCACCATGCCCTCGCACGCGCCGGGCCCGGCCTCGCGGCCCACCTCGGCCAGCAGCGCGGCGTACCCCTCCGGCCCCACCGCGTACCGGTCGGGTCCGAGCCTTCCGGTCGTGGCACCCGGCGTCACGACGATCACCCGCCCGCCGAGCAGGGCGGGCAGGGCCTCCGCGGTGCCGCTGCCGTCGGCGAAGACCAGCCAGAAGCCGGTGCGCGGCGCGGCCGGTGCGGTGGGCGGGGCGAGGGGGGCGGGGCGCCAGACGACTTCGTGCAGCCAGCCGGCCGGAGCCGGGGGCAGCGCGGCGGTCCTGGGGATGAGGAAGCGCAGCCGTACCCCTTCGAGCTCGGCGAGCAGATGGCCGTCCTCGTCGCGCACCTCCACATCGCCGACGATGGCGTCGGGGCGGACGGCGGTACGGACGGCGTGACTCCACAGCGGGCCGCTCGGGCGCCGGTGGAGGCGGACGCGGTCGATGCCGCCGAGGACGAAGGCGTCGTGCTCGCCCCGGGCGCCGGGGCCCGCGCCGGTGTCCCCGTCCGTGTCCCGGTCGGTGCCCCCGTCCGTGTCCGTGGGTGCGGTCACCGCGGCGAGGGTGTGCCCGCAGGCGTCGAGGAGCGCGGGGTGGAAGTGGTGGACGGGGTCGTCGCCCCGGATGGAGGCGGGGGCCTCGATCCGGGCGAGCGCCTCGCCGTCGCGGCACCAGAGCCGGGTGACACCCCGGAAGGCGCCCAGCCACTGATTGCCCTGGGCCTCGAAGCGCCGGTAGAACTCCTCGCTGGGGATCTCGCGCGCCCGGCGCCGCACCTCGGCCCGTGACTCGCCCGTGGACGGTGCCTCCGGCCCGGGGGCCGCGGGGTCCAGCCGGCCGGTGACATTGCGCTGGTGGTCCGGCTGGTCGTGGTAGCGGCTGCTGACCTCGAACGTCCAGCCTCCGTCCGCCGCGGGCCGCAGCACGACCCGCACCACCGGCGGCGGCTCGGTCCCGGTGAGGAAGATCCCCTCGTGGTAGGTGATGTCCACGAGGGCGGGGACGGAGCCGAGAGCGGAGGCGGCCGCGGCGGCGACCAGCTCGACGTAGGCGGTGCCGGGAACGATCACGACGCCCTGTACCTGGTGGTCGCGGATATAGGCGTTGGCCGCGAGGTCGAGCGGCCCCTCCCAGACATGGGCACCGCCGTCCGCTCCGCCGACGGGCGCGCCGAGGAGGGGATGGGAGGCGGGGGCCGGGGAGAGCGGCGTACGGACCTGTGCGCCGGTTCCGCCGGGGCCGGTGTCCGTGCCGGGGCCGGTGGCGGTGTCCGTACCGGGGCCTGTGGCGGTGTCCGTACCGGGGCCTGTGCCGGGGTCGGGGTACCAGTACCGCTGCCGCTGCCAGACCGGTCCCGGCAGGCGTACGTACACCGCGTCGGGTCCGGAGAGCCGGCCCAGCTCCACGGAGTGCCCGCTCAGATGGATCTCGGCGAGCGCGTCCAGCAGACAGGAGAGCTCCGGGGTGTTGCGGCGGGTGGAGCCCACGGCGAGGCCGCCGCCGTCCGCGCGGTCGATGTACTCGCGTACCGCCGGGGTGAGGATCGGGTGCGGGCTGATCTCGACGAGGACGGTGGGTCCCTGGTCCAGCAGCCTCTGGACCACCGGGCCGAAGTGCACCGGCTCGCGCAGATTCCGCGCCCAGTAGGCCGCGTCGAGGCCGCTCCCGTCGACGGGCTCGGCGAGGACGGTGGAGTAGACGGGGATGTCGCCGGCGCGCGGGGCGATGGTGTCCAGCGCCCGGAGCAGGGGCTCGCGAAGGGGTTCCACCTGCGGGCCGTGCGAGGCGAAGTCCACCTGGACCAGACGGCAGAAGACGCCGCGCTCCTGGAGCGAGGTCAGCAGCTCCCGCATGGCGTCGCCGTCGCCGGAGAGGACCGTCGACGACGGACCGTTGATCGCGGCCACGGAGAGGGCACCGGCGTACCGCTCCAGTTCGCGGCGGGCCTCCTCGGCGCCGAGCTCGACGGAGGCCATGGCGCCCCGCCCGGACACCGTCCTCGCCAGGGCGCTCCGGCGGCAGATGACGGCCGCGGCGTCGGTCACGGAGAGCGCGCCGGCGACGCACGCAGCCGCCGCCTCGCCCATGCTGTGACCGACGAGATAGTCGGGTTCGACGCCCCAGGAGCGCCAGACGGCGGCCAGGGCGACCTCGACGGCCCACAGAACGGGCTGGATCACCTCGACACCTTCGAGTGGCCCGGTGTCGCCGGTCAGCCGCTCGATCACGGACCAGCCGGTCTCGGCGCGCACCGCCGCGTCGCACTCCTCCAGCGCCCGGCGGAACTCGTGCTGGGTGCACAGCAGTTCCCGGCCCATGCCGACCCACTGCGAACCCTGGCCGGGGAACACGAAGACCACCTGGGAGCGCCGCTCGTACACATCGTCGGCCGACCGGGTGAAGGGGCTCGCCTCGCCGGCGAGGAAGGCGCCGAGTCTGCCCGCCAGCTCCTTGTGGGTGGAGCCGACGACGGTGAGGCGGCTCTCCCGGTGGTCCCGGCGGGTCGCCGCGCCGGCGCAGATGTCCCGCAGGGGCAGTTCGCCGCCCGCGCCGCCCGGTTCCAGATAGCGCCGGTACTCCCCGGCGAGTTCGCGGAGGGCGTCCGGGTGGTGGGCGGAGATACTCAGCAGCCGGGCGGGCCCGTCGGCCTCCACCTCGGCTTCGACGGCCGCGACGGCTTCGATGACACCGGCGGCTCCGGTGGTGGGCGGTTCCACCGGAGCGGGGCGGTGCGCTCCCAGCACGACATGCACATTGGTGCCGGAGATCCCGAAGGAGCTGACGCCCGCGATCCCCGGCCGCTCGTGCTGGGGCCAGTCCTGGAGCTTCTGCGGCACGGACAGCGGCGCGCGGGACCAGTCGACCGCGCCGGTCAGCTCCGCGCTGTGCAGACTCGGTGGTATCACCCCGGTCTCCAGGCACCGTACGGCCTTGATCAGACCGGCGATCCCCGCGGCGCCCTCGGTGTGCCCGATGTTCGTCTTGACCGAGCCGACGAGCAGCGGGCGCTCCGCCGGCCGGCCCTCGCCCAGCACGGCCGTCAGCGCGCCCAGCTCGACCGGGTCGCCGACGCTGGTCCCGGTGCCGTGCGCCTCGACGTAATCGACCTGTGCGGGGGATGTCCCGGCGTCGGCGTACGCCTCACGGAGCGTCCGCTCCTGCCCGTCGGGCGCGGGGGCCATCATCGCGCCCGTGCCCCGGCCGTCGTTGACCGCGGCGGAGCCGAGCACCACCGCGCGGATGGCGTCCCCGTCGGCGATGGCGTCCTCCAGGAGTTTGAGGACGACGACCCCGACGCCCTCGCTCCGTACGAAGCCGTTGGCCGAGGCGGAGGCGAACTTGCACCGGCCGTCGGGGGAGAGCATCCTCCCGTCCGAGAAGGTGATGCTCTCCTCCGGGAGAAGGATCAGATTCACCCCGCCGACCAGCGCGAGCGTGGACTCGCCGGTGCGCAGACTCCGGCAGGCGAGGTGCACCGCGGCGAGGGAGGAGGAGCAGGCGGTGTCGAGAGTGAGGCTGGGGCCGTGCAGATCGAAGGCGTACGAGAGTCTGCCGGAGAGCACACTGGGCGCGGTCCCGGCGTTGGCGTAGACGTCCAGGACTCCCGACCGGCTCATCCGGTCCCAGTAGTTGCGGCCCATGGAGCCGATGAACACCCCGGTGCTGCCGGACGCGAGCCGGTCCCTGGTGAGGCCGGCGTCCTCGACGGCCGCCGCCGCGGTCTCCAGCAGCAGCCGCTGCTGCGGGTCCATGTGCTGGGCCTCGCGGGGCGCGACGCCGAAGAAGTCCGCGTCGAACTCGTCGATCCCGTCGAGGAATCCGCCGGACCGGCTGACGATCTTCCCGGGTGTCCCCGGGCGCGGATCGTAGAAGTCGTCGATGTCGAAGCGGCTGGGCGGTACGTCCACGATGCTGTCGTGTCCCTCGCACAGCCGCGACCAGAACTCGGTCAGATCGGCTGCCTGAGGGAATTTACAGGCCATGCCGACAATGGCGACGGCGGGTCCCGCGGCGGGCGTACCGGGGGGCTCGGCGGACTTCGGTCCGGATTTCTCCCGGGGGGTCGGGGCCTGCGCTGTTCCTGTACCGGTGCCTGTACCGGTGCCTGCACCGGTTCCCGTGCCGTTCTCGGCCCCGGTCCCGGTCCCGGTCCTGGTCCCGTCCTTGATTCCGGTTCTGGCTCCGGCCTTGAATTCCGCCTTGAATTCGGCCTTTGTTCCGGTCTTGATTCGGGCCTTGGCTTCGGTGCCGTGCGAGCGGTTGCGGTGCTTCCTGCTGGACACTGCGGCTCCCTCGGTTGACGAATGGTCCTCGGATATCAGATGGCCCAGGGAGCGGTCGCGTCGATGGTCAGTACGGCGCTGCTGACCACAAACCCCGGTGCCGCCCCCGCGAGCAGCACATGGTCTCCGGGCTTGAGCTGGCCCGTCGAAAGGAAATGGTCGAGCGCGACCATGTGGTCGCTCGCCGCGAGATGGCCGACGGTGCGGCCGAAGTCCCAGCTCGACCGGGATTCCGGAATTCCGAGGGGATCGAGGAAGAACTGCGAGACCAGATAGTGGCCCTGGTTGACATAGATGGCCCTGGCGATGTCGCCGACGCCGATGCCCGCCTCCTCCAGGGAGCGGAGCGCCACATCCGCCTGCCACTTCGCGATGGTCTCGTTGACCTCGGCGAGCGGGGGGCCGGTGCGGGCGAAGTGACGGGCCCGCTCCACCATGTCGATGGCCTCCCGGGCCTGCGGCGCGAACAGCGGCTCACCGCCTCGGTGCAGCCCCTCCAGCTCCGGGACGAGCAGATGGTTGACCGACCGTACGCGGGCGATTCCGGCCGTGGTGTCGAGCAGCAGCGCGCTGGCGGCGTCCCCGATCACGGTTCCCGGACCATAGCCGCGCCACCGGTCGGCGGTGGGTGAGGTGAAATTGTCGGCGGTGGTGAGAAGTGCGGTGCTCCGGCCGGAATCCAGGGCGAGCCGGCCGGCCGCCAGCTCCATGGCGGCGAGCATTCCGTTGCATCCCTGCCGTATCTCGAAGGCGGGAATGTTCCCGGCGCCGAGTTCACGGGCGACATAGCCACCGGGATACCACATCTCGGGGCCCTGGCGGAGGACACAGGAATGCACCAGGAGGTCGATCTCCGAGGCGTCCTTTCCGGCCCGGCCGAGAGCCTGCCGGGCGGCGGAGACCGCCATGTCCACCGGCGGGGTGTCACCGGCTATCAGGGTTCCGGTGACACCGGAATCCAGCATGAGGATCTCGTCGTACAGACCCAGTTCGACAGCGCGCCGACTGGTCATCCGTTCGGGCAGGTAGGTACCCAGCCCGCTGATATGGAGATTCTCCAGTTTCACTGATGCCTCCTGGACGGTCACGGGCGGGATGCGCGGTGCGAGAGATTCCGGGAGATGACGGAACCGATGATCCGCAGGGGTTCGGGGTCGGTCATGGCGGCGTGTTCGCAGGCGATCCGGTGGTTCTCCATCCGGCCGCCGACATAGGGCGCCCACGCGTCACAGCTCAGCCGCTCCCCGCCCCGCTCCGCCGCCTCTCCCTCGGTCGCGGTGAAGAAGAGAACATCTCCGTCGTAGACCGCCGGCTCATGGGTTCCGATGAGACGGATGTTGTTGGTGACGATGTCGACGAGGGAGAGCACCTGGTCCGCCGAGAGACCCGCGAGGCCGCCGTCCTTCTCCTGGACGCGCTCCAGGAGCTCGGGGAGGCCGGGAGTGCCGGGGAGGTCCGGGTCCGCGCCCGTCTCCCGGGCGAGGTCCTCCCGGCCGATGCTCTCCAGCAGCAGTCGGAGCACCTCCCGCTCCCCCGGGACCCTCCCGTGCGCGGGAGGGTCGGGATAGGCGTCGAGCAGCGCCAGCAGGGCGGCGTCCTGGCCCTGTTCGCGCAGTTGGGCGGCGATCGCGTGGGCGACGACTCCGCCGTAGGACCAGCCGAGGAGATGGTAGGGGCCGTCCGGCTGGACGGCGCGGAGGGTGGCGACGTAGTCGGCGGCCATGTCGTCGACGCTGGTCGGGCGCTCCTCCTCCCCGGAGATGCCCCGGGCCTGGAGTCCGTAGAGCGGCACCTCGGGGCCGAGGCTGCTCAGCAGTCCGGAGTAGCACCAGCTCAGGCCGCCCGCCGGATGGACGCAGAAGAGCGGGGGGCGGCTTCCGCCCGGGCGGAGGGGAAGCAGTGCGGCGAGTGCGTCACCGGCGCCGCCGCCCTGGCCGGCGCCGCTGCCGGAGTCCGGCCGCTGCGCCAGGGCGGCCACGGTCGGGGATTCGAAGAGGGACCTGATGGTGTGCCGGACACCGAGGGCCGTCTCGATGCGGCTGATGAGTCGGGTGGCGAGGAGGGAGTGGCCGCCGAGTTCGAAGAAGTTGTCGTGGATGCCGACGCGGGGCAGACCCAGGACATCGGCGAAGAGTCCGCAGAGGATTTCCTCGCGGGGGGTTCGGGGGGTGTGGCCGGTGACGGCGGTGGTGAAGTCGGGGGCGGGCAGGGCGCGGTGGTCGAGTTTGCCGTTGGGGGTGAGCGGGAGGCGGTCGAGGGTGACGACGGCGGTGGGGACGAGGTGGTCGGGGAGTTCGGCGGCGAGGTGGCGGCGGAGGGCGGCGGGGTCCGGGGTGTGGCCGCCGGCGGGGACGATGTAGCCGACGAGGCGCTGTTCACCGGGCCGGTCGGTACGGGCCAGGACCGCGGCCTGGGCGACGCCCTCGCGGCGCAGGAGCGCGGCCTCGATCTCCCCCGGCTCGATCCGGAAACCCCGCACCTTGACCTGATCGTCCGCGCGGCCGGCGTACTCCAGGTTCCCGTCGCCGCGTCGCCGTACCAGGTCCCCGGTCCGGTACATCCGCGCCCCGGCAGGACCGTACGGATCGGCGACGAACCGCTCCGCCGTCAGTCCGGGCCGGCCCACATACCCCCGCGCCAGCCCCGGCCCCGACACATACAACTCACCCACGACGCCGGGAGGCACGAGCCGGAGGGTGGCGTCGAGGACGCGGTGGCGGGTGCCGGGGACCGGGCGGCCGATGGGTGGAGTGGTGGTTCCGGTCAGTGGGTCGGAGAGGGTGACGCAGGCGGTGGCCTCGGTCGGCCCGTACGCGTTCACCATCCGCCGCCCGGGCGACCACCGCGCCACCAGCTCACCCGAACACGCCTCACCACCCACCACCAACGTCTCCAACGACGCCAGCGCTCCCTCCGGCAACCCCGACAACACCGACGGCGGAATCAACGCATGCGTCACCCCCCGCACCCCGATCTCCCGCGCCAGCGCCTCACCACCCAACCGCCCGGGCGGCGCCACCACCAACACCCCCGACACAGCGAACGCCATCAGAAACTCCATCACCGCCGCGTCAAAACTCAACGACGCCAACTGAAGAACCCGACTCCCCCCATCCAGACCCAACCGCTCCACCTGCACCGCCGCCAGAGCACCCAGCCCCGCATGCGACACCCCCACACCCTTCGGCACCCCCGACGACCCCGACGTATAGATCACATACGCCAGACCCCCCACCGACAGCACACCCCCACGCTCCCCCTCCACCAGATCAGCACCCGACAACCCCGCCAGAGCAGCCACCGTCCCCGGATCATCAACCACCACCCGGGGCACACCGGCCCGCGGCAGCCGCCCAGCCACATCGGCCGTGGTCAGCACCGAGACGGGGCGGGAATCCGCCAGCATGAACGCAATCCGCTCAGCGGGGTACTCCGGGTCCACCGGCACATACGCCCCACCCGCCTTCAACACCGCCAGCACCCCCACCACCATCTCCACCGACCGCGGCACCACCACCGCCACCACACACTCCGGCCCCACACCCCCAGCCACCAACAACCGCGCCAACCGATTCGCCCGCGCATTCACCTCCCCATAACTCAACGACACATCCCCGAACACCACCGCCACCGCATCCGGCGACCCCGCCACCCGCTCCTCGAACAACACCGGCCAACAAACCGGCTCCACCACCCCACCCCCACCCGACAACAACACCTCACGCTCACCGGGCAACAACACATCCAGTGAACTGACGGGCTGATCCGGATCGGCGGCCACCGCCTCCAGCACACGGACGAAACGGGCCGCTATCCCCTCGGCGGTCTCCCGGTCAAGCCGGTCGGGACGGAATCCGATACGAAGGCCCAATTCCGTGCCGGGAAGTATCGCGAGGCTCAGTGTGTAATGGGTGGCGTCATGGCCTTGGACGCCGGTCAGACGGAGGTCTCCGAAAGCGCCGGCGAAGGACTCCGTGTCCTGGGGGTAATTCTCGAAGACGGTGGTGGTGTCGAAGAGTTCCCCGGTTCCGGTCCCGGTGGTCTGCTGGATGTCCGCGAGGCTCAGATACTGATGGTCCAGAAG